>NZ_SJNS01000007.1:0-127790 GCF_004331005.1 Acinetobacter sp. ANC 5045
AATCTGGCTCATCAATTTTCTGACTTAAATTTCGCTCAAATAAACTTCGAGTAATTTAAACCAATCAATCAATGAAATATCTTCGATTAATCAATCAGTAAAAATCCACACAAGTTGTTCTTCATAATCTCTTAATGATCTTCTCGATGCTTCGTCAGCATCAAGCTAGGTCGGCTATATTACGCTTTATTTCTAAAGTGTCAACTGGTAATTTAAATTATTTTAAACTTTCTTTCTAAAACCCAACTCAATCATTCTTAACCAAGTCATTGTTTTATCAGAAGTTTTAATCTTCATCACCGCCGATGGATGTGCATTATAGGTGAAATATTTCGCCTTGCAAGACTTTTTTCAAAAGAAATATACTGGGTGTTTATTTTATAAACCCTAAAATCGATAAACCACTGTTTTATCTTATAAATTTATTTTAACAAAAATCCACCCAATTCCTTTAAACCAAATTTTAAAACACAACTCAATGTTTTATATACAATTATTCTTATAGAAAAGCAAAAAGCAGAGCCGAAGCCCTGCTTTTGGTTTAAATAAAGTCCAAATTAGAACTTCATACTGATACGCGCCCAGTAGTTACGACCAATATTATTAAATTGCTCATTCGCAGCAAAACCCAAACCCGCATTACCCATTTTGTTTAGATGCTCGGTATAAGTTTTATCCAGTACGTTATCAATACCCACAGACACATCAACACTTTTATTGAGGTTATAGCTGCCGTTTAAAGACAATACGCCAAAGCCACTGCTTTCTTTCACATCATAGCCCACGATATTACCTTCACGTTCGCTAATACGACTTTGACCATCAACAACACGTAATAATGCACCTAAAGTATATTTATCCTGAACATAGCGCAGGTTTAAACGTCCTTCCAAAGGTGAAATTTGTGGTAACGGCGTATTGTTTGTGGTGTTTTCACCCCACGCATACATAGCACTCACATCTGCCTGTAAGGCATCAGTAAATTGATAACCTATACCAACTTCTGCACCTGCAATCGTTGCATCCACATTTCGGGTTTCAGCTTTATTGTTTGCATTGTACTTGGTCAAGATAAAATCTTGAACCAAACCCGCATAAGCCGATGCCCAAGAACTAAATGCACCATGCTCATGTTGATAGCCAAAATCCAGTTGAAGTGTTTTTTCAGTATCAATATTTTTAAATGTATTTGGATTACCATTTCCTGATTTTGGTGTAAATAATTCCCAATAATCAGGCATACGCTCTACATAACCCAAACCGACATACGTTTTTGCATCATGGTGTGGATGCTGATTTTCCAAACGGATAAAGCCACTTGGCAAAGTTTCTTTACGTTGTTGAGCTGTTTGCACTGCATCAACTTCGACCTGATCGACACGCACACCTGCAACTAATTTATTTTGATCATTAAGCTGATAACTCAATTCACCAAAACCACCATAAGATTGAAATTCCATATCAGTCAAAAGAGGCTTAGTTAGATAAGAGCCCTGCATATCTGTTTTACGAATACCATGCTCATTATTCTGAGTATCAATACCTGTTATAAACTGTAATTTATCCCATTCATGTGTCACCGCCATACGTGCATTTAATGTTTTACGCGTCACATTAGTTGCCATTTCCATCATAGGTTTGGCGCGTAAACTATAGTTATCCATCACGTGATCATTAAAGCTATAGTTCACCTGTGCTTCAATTTTCTTAATAACATCGGTGATGTTATTCTTTTCTACACGCAAACCCAAACTTTCGCGGTCAAATTCAGAACCGTCCATCATGCGGCCCGCATAAACCACTTCAGCATCACCACGACCACCCGTCAGTTCTAGCCAAGTGTTTTCATCGGGTGTCCAGCCTAAAGCGAGATCGGCATTCCAACGCTCCCAATCCGAAGGAACAGTCGTGCCATTGCCATCTTTATAGCTGTCTGCCACAGAACGGTTGGCATTTAAACGAATATATTTCTGCGCATCACCCGCAGCCGCTTCAACATTATGATCTAAACGGCCAAATGACCCCATCAAGACACTGGCTTGGCCACGATAGTTTTGACCTTCACCAAATCGCTCAGGCTTACGCTCAAACAATACCGTTGCTGCCGAACCTGTGTTGGCATATTGCACCGTTTGCGGGCCTTTAATGACGGTAATTTCATCAAAACTTTCTGGGGAAATATAAGAGGTTGGTGAATCCATACGACTCGGGCATGCACCCAAGTTTTCAGAGCCATCGGTTAAAATTTTAATACGTGAACCAAACATGCCACGGAAGGTCACATCACCATTGGTACCCGCACCACTGTTGACCGCACTAAAGCCGACGATGCTTTGTAAATAGTCTGCACCATCTGTGGCTGGAATCGGCTGAATGGGTTGTTTTGGATTAGCACGAACCACCAAACCATTAGCATCATTGCCCTGTTGTGCGGTTGCAACAATAGGCGCAAGGCTATGCGTATTTGCAGACAGCATACTTTGATCGGCAAACGCACTTGCTGAATAGCAGGCAACACAAACTGCAGCCGCAATGGGCTGTAATAAAAATTTAGGCTGAGCCATTTTATTTCTCACTTCAAAACATAAATACAGTTAGGGTCAAAGCAGACCCGAAAAACATTGAATTTATGCAAAGTGAGGTGGAGCACGCCCCTGCGGAAGTAAAAAGAGTTGCTGAAGTGCAAACCAAACGTGTTGAAAACGTTTTTGGAAAGCCAAAAGGCGCACTTGAATACGATCAAGCACTTCTTTCAGCTCTAATTCAGGTGGTAGGACTAAATTGCCATATACCGTACAGTACTGACATTGATGTGAAGCATCGTGATGATGATGTTCGTTTTGTGTCGTAACTTGTTGTTGATCTGCATGTAGATGTGAGCTGTGCACATCATGCCCCACAGCAGTCATTGTTTTGTGTGGCAATAAAAGTGCACGCGTGATGGTTTCACAGACTGGTGCAACTTGATATTGCTCAGGCAGCAAAGGCTGTAAAAAAACAGCAATCTGTAAAAAAACTGCGATAAATGAAAGCAGTAAACCACTACGCAACAACAAAAACATCTATCCTGAATTTGTGTGGCACAAGTATAACAAAGCCCAATCGAAATTGGGCTGATTTTTAGGCTTTGGTCTAAACTTGTGCGTCTAGTCTTCTTGATTGTTCTACGTCTTAACGCTTGACCGCGACTTTTTCTTTCTGACGCTGGCGCACTACTTTTTCGACTTTTTCACGGGCACGCTGACGCTTGAGCGGCGATAAATAATCGACAAATAATTTGCCATTTAAGTGATCCATTTCATGTTGGATACAAACAGCGAGAAGTTCATCCGCTTCTAGCGCAAAGGATTGGCCCTCAAGGTTAATCGCTTCAATTTTTACACGTGACGGACGCTCAACTTTGTCGTATATTTGAGGCACTGACAAACACCCTTCTTCATACGGTTGGGTCTCTTCAGTCAATGCGGTAACTTTGGGGTTAATGAAGACCATGGGTTGATCTTTATTTTCAGATAAATCCATGACAATCAGCTGAATATGATGATCGACCTGCGTTGCAGCCAGACCAATTCCGGGTGCGGCATACATCGTTTCAAACATATCTGCAGCCAGCTGACGAATTTCGTCGGTGACTTCTTCGACGGGTTTGGCAATGGTACGCAAACGGGGATCCGGGAAACTTAAAATAGGTAATAAGGCCATAGGACGTCCTCACTGATATGCCATTGATCAAAAAACCGAATGAAGGAATGCTTCATCAAAAAAATGTGTGTAAGATCGTTATTATAACGCAACTACATACATAATTTTAGGAATTATGATAATGAAAAAGGTTTTGACAGACACATCCTCTTTTCGTGTCTTGGGGTTTAAAAAGCAAGTTTTAGCACTCGCGGTATGTCTCACAGTGGGACTTGGTGCGATCAGTGTGGCTGAAGCAGCACCTGCACGAAACATCAATCCGCCTGCCTTAAAAGCCAGCGCACCAAATGTGTATGTGGTAAAAAAAGGCGATACCTTATGGGATATTTCCAAAAAATTCCTGAACAACCCATTACGTTGGCCTGAAATTTGGGCAAGTAACCGTCACGTAAAAAATCCACACTGGATTTTCCCAGGTGACCGTTTGTTGATGTGTACCTACGAAGGTCGCCCTATTATTGGTAAAGATGAAGGCGATGGCTGTGAAGGCATTATTCGTCGTTATGCAGGCAAGAGCACCAATTTACAGCCGCAAATTCGCGTGGAGTCTTTAAATAATACCATTCCTGTGATTCCACTTGACTACATCAAACACTGGTTAGAGCGCAGCAGCATTATTGCCGCAGATGCGTTACAAGGCACACCATATATTTTAGGTACTTCTGATCAACGTGTTTTAGCTGCTAAAGGTCAAAGTGTGTATGCACGTGGTGCAGGTCTGGAAGTAGGTCAACGCTACGGTGTATATCGTGAAGGCGAACCGTACATGCTGACCGATGCCAATGGTCAAAAATTCAATGCAGGCATTGAACTCACTCAAGTTGCTGCAGGTATTGCAGTACGTGGTGAAAATGACATCACCACACTTGAATTGACCGATACCTACAATGCCGAAGTGCGTCGTGGTGATCGCGTCTTACCAATTTATGACCCAATGCTGCCAACCTTGTTCTACCCAACGCATGCTGAAAATGTCAGCACAGGTGGTCAGGTGCTACGTGTGATGGGTTCGATTGGTACTGCAGCAAAACACAGTGTTGTGGCAATTGATCGCGGTACATTACATGGCGTGCAATCTGGTCATGTGTTTAGCGTAGCGCAAAAAGGCGAAGTGGTCACCGACCCGAAAACCAAAGAACGTGTTCAGCTTCCGGGCGAACGTATTGGCAATATCATGGTCTTCAAGAGCTTTGACCACATTAGCTATGCCTATGTTTTAGACAGTGAATTACCAATTAAAGTCGGTGCGAGCTTACAAGCACCACGAATGGACGACTAAAACGGTTTAAGATGGTGATGTTGAATTCATTCAGCCCACAGCAAATCAACTACATTTTGTTGTGGTATTTGGTTCAACATTCACTGTCTAGTTTTTCCAAACTCGTACAACATTATGGTTCCGTGGCTGCCGCAGTGCAGCCCGAACACCTCCTCACATGGTCAGATGTGCGCATTCATGCCAACCATCTACAACGCGCCAAAGAATATCTCAGCCCAACAGGGCAACTCGCCTTTGAACAATGTCTGAATCAACTGCAACAGCAGTGCGATTTTATTCTAACTTTGGACGATGCGGACTATCCCAATCAGTTACGACCCTATTCCAACAAGCCACCCATTTTATTTGGGCAAGGCAATGCACAGGCTTTGTTGCAAGCGCAAATTGCGATTGTCGGCAGTCGCAAAGCCAGCCCGCATGGTCGGCAAGTGGCTTATGATTTTGCTTATTATTTAAGTGAACAAGGGTTCTTTATCAATAGTGGTTTGGCACAAGGTATTGATGAAGCCGCACATCAAGGTGCTTTGCAACATCAACGTACCATTGCAGTCATGGGCACAGGTTTGGACAGCACTTATCCAAGTGCACATCACAGCCTGCGCCAAAAAATTGTAGAATCTGGTGGTGCCGTGATTACGGAGTTTTTACCACAGACTAAGCCCTTACAGCAACATTTTCCACGACGTAACCGTATTGTCAGTGGACTAAGTTTAGGCGTGATTGTTGCTGAAGCCAGTTTAAATAGTGGCTCGCTGATTACCGCGAAACTGGCAGCAGAGCAAGGCAAATTAATTTTTGCCATTCCAGGACATATTTACAGTGAATTTCATCAAGGTTGCCACCAATTGATTCGTGAAGGTGCAATTTTAGTGGATCATCCTGAACAAGTGATTGAAGATTTAGCCCTACCCACCCAATGGCAATATCAACAAAACCAAATAGCATCAAGCCAAAATCAGACTACAGCAGCTTCAACAAAAGCAAAATTATCTACACCACCGACTGAAGCAATACTTCAAACCACCACAACAAAAACAGCAGATACAAGTACACCGCATATTCCCGAGCATTTATTGGCACTGTATCAACAACTGGATTGGGTCGGACAAAGCATCGATCACTTGGCACAGCAACTGAATTTAGATATTGCCACACTCACCAGCGCATTAATGGAACTGGAACTCATGGGCTTCTGTTTACAACAATCAGGTTTATATCTGCGTTGTCGTCCACTCAAATAAGGTTCACAATAAGCGCCTATTTCACGTTTCTGTTTAGGTAAAACTCCCATGATTACAACTTCTGTCACCGAAGCCGCTGCATGTCTACAACAAGGACAGGTACTGGCCTATCCTACAGAGGCGGTTTGGGGATTGGGATGTGATCCATATAATCAACAGGCATTTTTGGAAATTTTGCGTCTGAAACAGCGTCCGATTGAAAAAGGTGTGATTTTACTGGCAGGACATCTGTCACAAGTAGAGCATTTGCTGCAGGATTTAAACCCCGAAATGCGAGATCGCGTAATTGCGTCATGGACGAATACTTATCCCACAGATCGAGCAACCACCTGGCTATTACCCAGCACAGCCGCAATTCCAGAGTGGATTACAGGTCAACACCCCAAAGTAGCGGTGCGCGTAACCAATCATCCTTTATGTATGGCGTTATGCCATGCCTTTGATGGCTTTATTGTATCGACCAGTGCCAATCCTGCGGGACTTGCCCCTGCACGCTCTTTGCAAGAGACAACGCAATATTTCCATCAACAATTGCACTACTTAAATGGTGATTTGGGTTTAAGCCAGCAACCTAGCCGTATTTTAGATGCAGAGAGTGGGGCAGTGATTCGCGCCTAGCTTTAGACAAATTTTAGTTGACATCCTCCCCGACCTAAAGGACGGAGATTCCTACTGCTAGACGCTCATGCCCGAGCGCAAGAATATTCAGTGCGGAATTTACATCCCGATCATGGAGCGTACCGCACTCCACACACTGCCATTCTCTTATTCCAAGTCCTGCTCTACCTTCCGGACTACTGGAGCGTGAGCCACAGCACGAACAAATTTGGGTGGTATAGGCTTCATTGACTTCTTCATAACATACCCCTGCGTTCTCGCATTTATACTTGAGCATGGTTCTTAGTGTTGTCCAACTGGCATCTAGCACTGATTTAGCCAATCTGGTTTGTGCTAATGCTTTGGCATTCACATTGCCAACGAAGATGGCTGCATGTTCATTAACCAATTTTCGGCTGAATTGATGCAGCATGTTTTGTCTTACATTTTTAATCTTGGCATGGATGGCTTTGACACGTTTCTTATTTTTTGCACGTTGAGCAATACCAAGTTTTTGTTCATATTGCCGATAGATTTGAGGTGCTTTAAGTTTTACGCCATCTGAACAAGTCGCTAAATCTTTTAAACCTAAATCTATGCCAATTGAGGTTTTAGCGTTGTTTTTTCTATTTTGACTGCATCAACTACAAGACAAACATACCAACGTCCACGACTATCTTCTACGAATGTGCCTGTTTTGATATTGTATTGACTTAATCCGTAACTATCCCATAGTTTAAATTGATGCTTGCCATATTGAACATAGCCATCAGCATATTTGATTGCAACCTTTTTAAACGGTATCCAACCCAGTGAACGTCTAGCTGATTTTTTATTACTGACACGCCATTTTAGTTTTGCTTTTTTGAACTGCTTGCGTCTTGTGACCAATTCTTCTGTCACTGCCTGAATAGTTTGACTGTGCAAGTTGCATTCTTTCGATGTGCCTTTCGTGTATTTTGCAAGGTCGTATGCTGAAAAGAATTGTTGTTTACGTTGTAGATGCTTAAAACACAAATCATTGACATAATTCCAGACAAAATTTACTTCGGATGCTAACTGATTTAGCACCTTGCAATGTTTGTCTTTTATGCGTAATTTGAGTGTCTTCATCCAATTATTTTAACAGTATTTTTCTTAATAGTGACTATAGTACAAGTATTTAAAACGACATTTCGTGTCGTTCATATGGTTTACTCCAGTGGCTTATATCCTCGTGCTGAACCACGAGGTTTTACGCTCCAGTGGATAAAAAAAAGCTCAACCATATAGGGATGGTTGAGCATAAAAAGGATGTGTATAAAAGCACATCCAGAGGGTTTGAAAATCTTGCTGCAAATGATATTTCACTGATTATTGAATACTGTGGATCATTTTCAGTACGTGAATTATGGAGTAATTTAGTCGACTATACAAATAGATTTTTCCTATTAATCCAAGACAAATATTCAATGAAAGATTCATCTTTTTTTCTTAACAATTTAAATTATCTTACTATTTTTACAATTATTTTAGAAAAATTAAAAAAACTGTCATAACTCATAACACTCAATACTGTATAAATTTTGAATAAAAGGCATTTTAAATACACCTTTATGTGATCAAAAAAACACCAATTAAACTCAACTTTTTGCTTGAATGTGTACGCGTGCTTTCATTTGTGCCAACACAATACCCGTTAAAATAATCAATCCACCGATACTGTGATAACTCCCCCACACTTCTGCCAACCAAAAATATGCAATGATAGCCGTGAAAACAGGCATCAAATTCATAAAAATACTGGTGCGATTTGGCCCTAAATATTGAACGGCCAACATCCATACCAAAGGTGCAATAATTGAAGGAAATATACCTGCATACAGCACACTTAAACCATTTTGGCTATTTAAATGATCCAAGCCGAACCACAAAATAAATGGCAGATGGTAAAGTAAGGCGAATATAATTTGCACATAAAGACTCAGCATGAGCGGCAATTTTAAATTCCATTTCTTTAAAAACACCCCATAAAAGGCGTAAAAAAATACCGCCAAAACCATGAGCATATCGCCCGCATGTCCTGTCAGCTGACTGAGTTGACGCAAATCTCCTTGTGCAATCACATACAACAAACCCGAAAATGAAATAATGCAGCCCAAAACCGCAAATCGTGTCGGAATGTCTTTTAAGATCAGCAATGAAACCAAAACCGTAAACATGGGAATAAACGCATTAATAATGCCCATATTGGTTGCAGTGGTGTAATTGGCTGCGGTATAGCTTAGACCTTGATACAGCACCAAACCAAAAGCACTAAGCACTGCCAACTGTTTCAAATGTGGACGAATCAACTCACGCTGCTGCCAAACTTTGGGCAATATCCACGGGGTTAAAATCAGAAAAGCAATCAACCAGCGATAAAAACTGATACTGACGGGTGAAATATACTCCGCCACATACCTCGTTACTGCAATATTTAAAGACCAAATCAATACCGCAATCAATGGCAATAAAATTGCCCAAAATACGCCTTTATCTGACCGTATCATGTATTCATCATCCTTGTTGTACCAAACAGCATACCTGCTGTGAAACCCTTTTCTATAACTGACTTGTGATGCAAAGTGCTAAAAACCCAGTGTCTATTTATGGCACTTTTCGCTCGATTTATCCATCAATAAAATAAAATGCAGATACGAATTACATTTTTCTGCGCAATATCACGGCTATGCGGGATTCCATCAGTGTCGTAAATTTCTTTGCTATAAAACTTGCTGTACCCAAAAATTACAGTTACAACAGTAGCGGTAAAATACAGATTCTAGGAAGCAACTATGCGCACTTCAGTTTATGACATTGCAGTAAAAACCAATCAGGGTACGGAAACCACATTAAATCAATATGCAGGAAAAGTGTTGTTGATCGTGAACGTGGCATCAAAATGTGGCTTAACCCCGCAATACGAAGGCTTACAGCAACTCTACGCAGCAAAACAGGCACAAGGCTTAGAAATTTTAGCCTTTCCATCGAATGATTTCTTGGCACAAGAACCGGGCAGCGATACAGAAATTCAGGAATTTTGCTCACTGAATTATCAGGTGAGTTTTCCATTGTTTGCTAAAATTCCAGTCGTGGGTGCAGAAAAACATCCTCTCTACACGGCTTTAACGCAAGCAATTCCTGAACGTATTGGTGAAGGCCCATGGTGGAAAGATTTGGTTGATTACGGCTTAACCCCAAATGAACCACCTGAAGTATTGTGGAACTTTGAAAAGTTTTTGGTGAATAAACAAGGTGAAGTGGTGGCGCGTTTTGCCCCAGATTTAACCGCAGATGACCCGCGCATTGTAGAAGCGATTGAGGCTGAATTGGCTAAATAATTTTTTATTCAGCAAGTTAAAGAGTTCTTTCATAAATTCTCTTTAAATCAATAATTCAGCTCCCTCATCCTCTTGCGGAATATATTCCACATCCTGAGCCATATATGGCGCAAGAGAAGGGACTATCAATATCAATTCGACATCAATTCGACGCATTACTTATGATCATTTTTCTTTTATGAAAGAAGTGTAATTCATAGGAGTTTCTTTAAAACTCCTATTTTTTTTGATTTAGACAAAAAAATTAAGATTTGTTATTGCTTTGCAACAATCTGTTTTTTATTCATATTTTCGTTTTATATTCATTCTCAATGAGTACCAAAAATCACATGAATATGAAAAATGTATCTTCGAAGACACTACTTCCGTTTGCACTATTGAGTTCTGCCTTGCTACTCAGCGCCTGTGATCAAATGAACACGCCGCAAACGCAAACAACTAATCAAGATGATTCCAGCGCATCATCCAACAGCAATACAAACCCAACCAACGCTCCATTAAGCAGTGGCAATATGTTCTATATTGTGCGCGATGTGGCTGATCTACAGCTCAAAGCAGGTCAATATGTCGAACAACTGAATCAAACCAAGTCTGAATTGCAAACCGCTGTAGATGCGCAAGATCCACAACAATTACAAATTGCAGCGACTCAATTACAACAGCAGTTACAAGGCTTCAATCAAACACTAAGCAGCCTAGACTTAAAAACACAGGAAATTGATACCATCCGTCAAAACTTATTGGCTGCCAATCAGCAAGTTTTGGCTTCACCATTTTTAAATGGACAAATCGATTTAAGCAAAGTGGACTTTAAAAAACTGGAACAGCAAATGGGGAGTATTCAAGCTGAAATGCTAAAGCTGGCGGGGATGATTTTACAGGGCGAATCGAATCAACCTACTGATACCACCAATATGGCATCCTAAGCAAAGATAAGACTTCAATTATAAACAGTATAAAAAAAGCCACTCTTTCGAGTGGCTTTTTTCAATCTTAAACCGACAAT
Source organism: Acinetobacter sp. ANC 5045 (assembly GCF_004331005.1). Classification (NCBI taxonomy): domain Bacteria; kingdom Pseudomonadati; phylum Pseudomonadota; class Gammaproteobacteria; order Moraxellales; family Moraxellaceae; genus Acinetobacter; species Acinetobacter sp. ANC 5045. Next base: position 11,188 of record NZ_SJNS01000007.1, read on the forward strand.
TAAAGTGCGCGGTTTTTGATTTTGCGGATGGTTTCCAACTGTGCAGCAGTTTCTGCCAAAGCAGCCAAAGCAGCAGCAGAGTCCAAATCGCTCTTTTGATTTGCCAACAATTGTTCAGCGTGTTTACGCGCTTCAATAATTGCCGCTTCATCTAAGTTTTCTGCACGAACTGCAGTATCTGCAAGAATCGTAACAACATGCGGTTGAACTTCTAGAACGCCACCAGATACATAGATTAATTCTTCTGTACCATTTTCCAGCAGAACGCGGATTGCACCCGGCTGAAGCAAAGTTACCAGTGGTGCGTGACCCGGCATAATACCGAGTTCACCGCCAGCACCTTTTGCAATTAGCATAGTCACAGTGCCCGAGTACAAAGACTCTTTTACACTTACAACATCACATTGCATAGTCGCCATGAGAATCTCCTAAATTAGAGCTGCTAATTAAAGTTTCTCGGCTTTAGCAATCACTTCGTCAATACCACCAACCATATAGAACGCTTGTTCTGGGATATGATCGTATTCACCAGCTAGAAGACCTTTAAAGCCACGAATTGTATCTTTAAGCGGTACAAGTTTACCAGGCGCGCCAGTAAATACTTCAGCTACGTGGAACGGTTGAGAGAAGAAACGTTGGATCTTACGTGCACGGTATACAGTAAGTTTGTCTTCTTCTGACAATTCGTCCATACCAAGAATTGCGATAATGTCTTTCAATTCTTTATAACGTTGAAGAACGTTTTGAACTGAACGAGCAATTTCGTAATGCTCAGTACCAACAACTAATGGATCTAACTGACGTGAAGTTGAGTCTAGTGGATCGATCGCAGGGTAAATACCTTGAGATGCAATGTCACGGCTCAATACTACAGTTGCGTCTAAGTGCGCGAACGTTGTAGCAGGTGATGGGTCAGTTAAGTCATCGGCAGGTACGTATACAGCTTGAATAGATGTAATCGAACCAGACTTAGTTGAAGTAATACGTTCTTGAAGAACACCCATCTCTTCTGCAAGTGTAGGCTGATAACCTACTGCAGATGGCATACGACCTAGAAGTGCTGATACTTCAGTACCTGCTAGTGTATAACGGTAGATGTTGTCTACGAACAATAATACGTCACGACCTTTACCGTTCTCATCTTTTTGATCACGGAAGTACTCAGCCATAGTCAAACCAGTTAACGCTACGCGTAAACGGTTACCAGGTGGCTCGTTCATCTGACCGTAGACCATTGCTACTTTGTCAAGAACGTTAGAGTCTTTCATTTCGTGATAGAAGTCGTTACCTTCACGAGTACGCTCACCAACACCAGCGAATACAGATAAACCTGAGTGCGCTTTAGCGATGTTGTTGATCAACTCCATCATATTTACGGTTTTACCAACACCCGCACCACCGAACAGACCAACTTTACCACCTTTCGCGAACGGGCAAAGTAAGTCAATGACTTTAATACCAGTTTCTAAAAGGTCAGTAGAAGCCGCTTGTTCTGCATAAGAAGGCGCTTGACGGTGAATTGGTAAACGCTCTTCAGTTGCAACTGGACCAGCTTCGTCGATAGGGCGACCAAGAACGTCCATGATACGACCAAGTGTCGCTGTACCTACTGGTACAGAGATTGGCGCGTTAGTGTTAGTTACGTTCAAACCACGCTTAAGGCCTTCAGTAGAACCCATTGCAATAGTACGAACTACGCCATCACCAAGTTGTTGCTGAACTTCTAATGTAGTTTCAGTACCGTCAACTTGGAGAGCGTCATAGATCTTAGGAACGCTGTTGCGTTCAAACTCGACGTCGATAACCGCGCCGATGATCTGAATGATACGACCGCCACTCATTGCTGTCTCCTCAATTCAAACTAATAATGTTAAACGGCAGCGGCACCACCAACGATTTCAGAAATTTCCTGAGTAATCGCGGCTTGACGCAGCTTGTTATAAATAAGTTGTAGGCTCTTGATCAGTTCACCTGCGTTATCTGTTGCAGCTTTCATTGCAACCATACGCGCAGACTGTTCACATGCGATGTTTTCAATCACACCTTGATAAACCATAGACTCGATGTAACGAACCAATAAACCATTTAACAGCTCTTCAGCTTCTGGTTCATAGATATAATCCCAACCGTATTGACGGTTAAGAGTCTTGTTTTCTTCAGCAGATGCTAAAGGAACAAGTTGTTCGATTTTCTGATCTTGAGTCATGGCATTGACAAAGCCGTTTGACACGAGGTAAATGCGATCTAACTCGCCTTTATCGTACGCATCTAACATCACTTGCACAGAGCCAGATAACTGTTCAAGACTTGGCGCGTCACCTACGTTTGTAGTTGCACCAAGCACTTTACCGCCGTAGTTTTTAAAAAACGAAACCGCTTTTTGACCAATTAAAGCAAACTGAACTTCAATTGACTGCTCTTGTTGTTGCTGTACATGCTTTACAACTTTCTTGAACAAGTTAATGTTCAAGCCACCTGCCAAACCACGATCTGAAGACACGATGATATAACCAACGCGTTTTACAGGGCGTTCAATCATATAACGGTGTTTGTATTCAGGGTTCGCCTGTACCAAATGAGCAATTACACGGTGCATATTTTCGGCATACGGACGGCCTTGAGCCATGCGCTCTTGCGCACGACGCATCTTAGAAGCAGCAACCATTTGCATCGCGCGAGTAATCTTTTGCGTGCTCTTGATACTAGCAACTTTGGCGCGAATTTCTTTTAAATTTGCCATACGCTTAACCTAGTATTCGAAAGCCCTTTCAGGCTTCCGAAGGTTGATTCCGTGAACCAAACCCCTAACTAGCCAATGCTAAATTAGTAAGTTTGAGTCGCTTTAAAGCTTTCAATACCTGCTTTGATTGCAGCTTCGATGTCTTTGTTGAAATCACCAGTTTCATCGATTTGTTGCATTAACGCAGCATGTTCTGAACGGAAGTAAGAGATTAACGCAGCATCAAAGTCTACGATTTTCTTCACTTCTACGTCAGCCATATAGCCTTCGTTAGATGCATAAACTGAAACAGCTTGGTCAGCAATTGAGTATGGCGCATATTGTTTCTGCTTCATTAACTCAGTTACACGTTGACCATGTTCAAGTTGCTTACGAGTTGCTTCGTCAAGGTCAGAAGCGAACTGAGCAAACGCTGCCAATTCACGGTATTGCGCCAAAGCGGTACGGATACCACCAGACAATTTTTTGATGATCTTAGTTTGAGCAGAACCACCAACACGCGATACAGAAATACCCGCGTTCACAGCAGGACGAATACCCGCGTTGAATAATGATGTTTCTAAGAAGATCTGACCATCTGTAATCGAAATTACGTTGGTTGGTACGAATGCAGATACGTCACCTGCTTGAGTTTCAATAATCGGCAATGCAGTTAAAGAACCAGTTTGACCTTTAACTTCACCGTTAGTGAATTTCTCAACATAGTCAGCAGATACACGAGAAGCACGCTCAAGTAGACGCGAGTGTAGATAGAACACGTCACCTGGATATGCTTCACGACCTGGTGGACGACGTAAAAGCAATGAAATTTGACGATACGCAACAGCTTGCTTAGACAAGTCATCATAAATGATTAACGCGTCTTCACCACGGTCACGGTAGTATTCACCCATTGTACAACCAGAGTACGGAGCTAAATACAGCATTGCTGCTGGATCAGATGCACCTGCTGCGACAACAGTGGTATACGCCATAGCGCCAGTTTCTTCTAGCTTACGTACTACGTTTGCGATAGTCGATTGTTTTTGACCAATTGCTACGTATACACACTTAATGCCAGAGTTTTTCTGAGCGATGATCGCATCGATCGCCATTGCTGTTTTACCAGTTTGACGGTCACCAATGATCAACTCACGTTGACCACGGCCTACAGGGATCATGGTATCAACTGATTTATAACCAGTTTGAACAGGTTGATCCACTGATTGACGCCAAATTACGCCTGGTGCTACTTTTTCTACAGCATCAGTTAATTTTGCATCAATAGGGCCTTTACCATCAATTGGGTTACCCAAAGCATCTACCACACGGCCTAAAAGTTCTGGACCAACCGGAACTTCTAATACACGACCTGTGCAACGTGCTTTTTGACCTTCTTGAAGGCTTAAGTAGTTACCTAAAACAACGACGCCCACTGAATCCTGTTCTAGGTTCAGTGCCATACCAAATAAGCCGCCGTCGAATTCGATCATTTCACCGTACATTGCATCAGCAAGGCCGTGAATGCGCACAATACCGTCGGATACCATAACAATGGTACCTTCGTTTTTAGCGGTCGCGCTGGTGTCCAGATCGCCGATACGCTGTTTAATGAGCGCACTGATCTCGGATGGATTCAGTTGTTGCATTGCGCTATACCTCAATCTTTTATTAGTTCAGTCTTCGCAATTAAGCTAAAAGACGTGTCCGCATTTTTTCAAGCTTGTTAAGCGCAGAATCATCTATCACTTGGTCGCCTGCACGAATAACCACACCCGCAATTAACGCTGGGTTCACTTCTACAGAAACATTTACTGCCGCAGCGAAACGTTTTTCTAACGCTTGAGCAAGAATTTGTTCTTGTACAGAAGTCAATGGGAATGCTGATTCAATCACAACATCCACAGTATTGTTATTCTGTGATTTGAGCTGTTCGTATTCTGCTTGAATTTCAGGAAGCAAAGCCAAACGGTTGTTTTCAGCAAGCAATGTCAAAAAGTTTGACACTGCTGCAGTTTGGTCTTCACCTAAAACTTTGGCAAAAATACTCACCTGCTCAGCAGGCGTAAGCTCAGGGCGATTTAAGTAAGCTGAAAATGCTTCGTCTTGCACCGCAGCACTGAGCAAGTTAAGTGCTGTTGACCAATTGTCAGTTGCACCTTGCTCAGAAGCGTAAGCAAATGCTGCTTTAGCGTATGGGCGTGCCAACGTCAAGAGTTCAGCCATAATCTGCCTCTCTCTTAAAGTTTAGCAGCCAGCTGAGTCAGCATGGCATTGTGAGCTTCTGCGTCAACTTGCTGGCTAAGAATTTTCTCTGCACCAGTTACTGCAAGCGCAGCTACTTGTTGACGTAATTCTTCGCGAGCAGAATTGATTTCTGTATCAACAGCTTCTTTCGCTTGTTGACGAATACGCTCACCTTCAGCAGATGCTTGGGTACGCGCTTCTTCTACCAATTGTGCTGCACGACGATTCGCTTGTTCGATCAATTGAGCCGCTTGTGCTTTAGCTGCATCTAATTCAGCTTTCACTTGAGCTTGCGCATCGGCAAGATCAGCTTTGGCTTTCTCAGCTGCATTTAAGCCGTCAGCAATACGACGCTGACGCTCACTAATCGCATTGATTAGTGGTGGCCATACAAACTTCATGCAGAATGCGACGAAAATCGCAAATGCAATCGCTTGGCCAAACAATGTGAGGTTGATATTCATTGCAAATTCCTCAAATAGTGAATTTCGGAATTAAGCTGATTAACCTACAAATGGATTAGCGAAGATGAAGAACAAGCCAATACCAACACCGATCATAGGCACAGCATCAAGAAGACCTGCGATTAAGAACATACGAGTTTGAAGTTGTGGAGCCAATTCTGGTTGACGAGCAACAGCTTCAAGGAAGCGACCGCCTAAAAGACCAAAACCAATCGCAGTACCTAAAGCACCGAAAGCGATCAAGATAGCAGATGCAATTGCAACTAGACCTAAAGTGAGTTCCATGATAATTCCTCAGAGGTTAGGTTTTATACCAAATTAAGTTAAAAAATTGTGTGCCCAACCGCCCGATGACAGTTAGGCCATACCATTAATGCTTTTCGCTTGCCATGCTCATGTACACGATAGTCAACATCATGAAAATGAATGCTTGTAGCGTAATAATCAAAATGTGGAAAATCGCCCAAGGCACAGACAATGCCCACTGGATCCAGAACGGTAATAACGCGATAAGAATGAAGATTAACTCACCCGCATACATGTTACCGAACAGTCGTAGAGCCAATGAAACTGGTCGCGCCAAGAAAGTAGTCAATTCCAACAATAAGTTGAATGGAATTAAAAGCACTTTAGCAACTGGATTACTTGGGTTGAATGGGTTAAGTGCCAACTCACCAACGAAGCCGCCAACACCTTTCTCACGAATACTATAGAAAATAATTAAGAAGAATACAGAAATAGACATACCTAAGGTAATGTTTGGATCTGTAGTCGGAACAATTTTAAAGTAAACCTGATGAGGGTCCACACCCAGCATAGATGCAATCGCCTGTTGAGCTACATAAGGAATAAAGTCAACAGGGATTAAATCCATCAAGTTCATGAGGAAAATCCACACGAAAATGGTTAATGCTAAGGGTGCAATTAATCGAGACTTCCCATGGAAGGTATCACGTACACTTGAATCCACAAACTCGATAATCACTTCAATTACTGACTGGAATTTACCAGGCACGCCTGAATTTGCAGCTTTCGCAACAATCCAGAACAATAAACAGAAGATCAGACCAAGTCCGATAGACCAACCCATTGAATCCAAGTGAATAGCAGTGAACCCCATCTGTTGAGCTTCTTCAGCAGACTCAGCCAACTTCCATGAACCGTCTGGCATTTTGCCATAGGTCATATTGGTCAAGTGATGCTTGATATACTCGGTCGAAGTAAGGGCATGTTCTTCAGCAGCCATAAATCACACCTGGTCAATGTAAAAAAACTAATAGAACAAACGAACATCGCGTGCTGCTTGATATCTCGCCTATTCCTGAAAAACTTTTCAATTTTTGCTGCGTTTAGACTCGTTTTTGTAATCGTGACACCCAAAATGGCGCAACCCACGACATGCTTTGAACGAGCATAAAACCACAAAACAATGCCACCGGGGATAACGGCTGTACATTGCTTAAAATTAAAATGAATCCTACGATCACGATTGCAAACTTACCGAGCATTCCTCTATACATGTTCGAAAGAACCTGTCTGGACGCTCGTGCACCTGCTGCTCGAAACGACTGCCATGAAAAATAACAACTTGCCAACCAACAAACACTAGCACCAAGTGCAGCGCTTAAGGCAGCCGTTGAGTCTTTCAAGACCCACGCTATCAGGGCTGAAACTGGAATCATGAATGCTTGTAAGAAGACCAAAGCTTTAGCTAATCGTCGGTCAATCAAGCGACTAGTTCGGCTCATTTTTTTATCCACTCACAGCATTAATGCTTGACAAGTTCAACTGATGATCGTTTTTTTATCGCAGGCATTATAGAGTTAGCCCCCTGAACATGCAATCGTTTCCCGACCTTAGTCGTGTTTTTTTGCATGTTTGTCTCGGAATTGTCATATTTCAATTTTGCTTAAAAAACGCATCATTTTCGTGCATTTAATACACAAGCCTTGGTTTGCTTGGCTAATTGCTGCCACGCTTGCACAAAATCATCTGCACCGCGCATGCTTTCATCGACCTTTTGAAACACAATTGGATTCAATTTCATATACTGATTTTTACTGGCATGTCCTTCTGCAAGTAGGCACATTTTTGGATTTGGTCGGTGATCGTTCAAATATTTAATTTGTGCGACTGTTGGCGCAATATGCGGATCATTGGTCATCGACCCAGAAAATTCTAAATTTAAGGCACGTTCTAAATATTGATAGGCATCGTGATAAGCCCAATATGGCTGTACTGCAGTTTGAGTCTGAAACTGACTTGCACTTTTGAATAAACTCTGTGCGAAGGCACGTGCGTTATTCCAATAAGCATCGCGATGTTCAGGCATTTGCTGAGAACGTAACGCGGCAATAAAGAAGCCGATACGCACCGCATTGTTTGGGTCTAGCCAGACATGGCTGTCTACTGTATTTTTTAATGCTGCACCACGTTCTGAACGCTGCGGCAAAGTTTTCATAATGCCCGTATCTAATAAAGCAATCGCTTTAGGATTTTGATGTAATACACGTTCTAGCGGTGCTTCATGCGCCTTACCTAGCCAAATAATTAAATCCGCATCTTGGATGATTTTTCGATGTGCAGGCGTGAGCGATACATCATGCCCTGTTTGATCTGCCAGTAATAACGTGGGTGTTTCGATATTTTGCGTGACTTTTTGGGCAATCAAATAGATAGGATGCGTAGACACCACCAAAGCCTGCGCCATGCTGACAGTACTGCATAACGCTAAGAAACAGAAACTAAATAAACGAAACATTGCGGCATATCACGAAAAATCGATAAATGTTATAATATAACAAATTTATAAAAATACCTACGTATAATCGAAACTGATAACGCTTCATGCTAAGATTTACTGTCGTTTTTCTTTTAAAGTTCAACTGGGGTGGCTATGAGCTTATGTTCGCACGAGCATCACAATGCATTACATGGCGTTCACGACCATCACAATGTCGATCAACGTCTTGCCGAAGCTGAAAGTTTATGTGCGGCAACAGGTGCTCGTTTAACACCGCTACGTAAAGAAGTGTTGGAACTCATTCTCAAGGCATCTGCACCAATGGGTGCTTATGATTTATTGGCGAAAATTAAAAGTGAGTCTGATCGTCCTGCAGCACCGCCAACGGTGTACCGTACTTTGGATTTTTTACTGGAAAAAGGACTAATTCACCGTTTGACTTCAATCAATGCCTATATTCCTTGCTGTCATCCACGTGAAGGACACCAAGCGGCTTTTTTGATCTGTACTGAATGTAAAGTCGTTAAAGAAGCTTCAGCGCAAGGTTTATTAGAGCAACTCGATCAGTTGGCAGCCTCTGACCGCTTTAGCCCGCATCACAGCATTATTGAGATTTCTGGAAAATGTCAGCAGTGCAACAGCAAATAACCACTGCACCGCTCATCGCCTTGCACAATATTCAGGTGCGAATAGATGAGCGCGATATTTTAAAAAATGTCGATTTTGAATTACATGCACGTGAAATTGTCACGCTAATTGGCCCCAATGGCGCAGGAAAGTCGACTCTAATTAAAGTCTTGCTTGGCATTGTCAAACCAAATGCAGGCAAGCTCGTAAATGCTCGCAAATTGACCTTTTCTTATGTGCCGCAAAAGTTTAATCCTTCACACAGCTTGCCTTTAAGAGTGAAAGATTTACTGGCTTTAGAAAAATGCCCAGACGCAATTAAAGCAGAAATTATCCGCGATACTGGCATTGCCAAACTGCAAGATTCAAAAGTACAACAACTGTCTGGTGGTGAGCGGCAACGGGTGCTATTGGCACGCGCCTTATTACGTCAACCTGATGTTTTGGTACTGGATGAGCCGATGCAAGGACTAGATATTCAGTCCGAAGCTGAACTGTATGACTATGTGCGCAACTTACCCAGCAAATATGGCTGTGCGGTGTTGATGGTGTCGCATGATTTGCAATGGGTCATGCAAGGTACGCATCGTGTGGTATGTTTAAATAAACACATTTGCTGTAGCGGTTTGCCCGAAAATGTACAGCAACATCCTGAATACCAAGCTATTTTTGGAACCAATCGGGTGTTTTATCAACATCACCATGAACACTGCGCCCATGGCGATCATGCCGAGCCTTGTCAGCATGATTCACGTCCTCATATTCACCCTGAACCGGAAGCTTAACCCATGATGGATTGGCTACAATTGCTGTTACCTGCATGGATCATGGGCAGTTTATTGGTATTTTTGACCGCCCCACTTGGCTGTTTAATGCTGTGGCGACGCATGTCCTTTTTTGCCGATACGATGGCGCATGGCACTTTATTGGGTGTGGCAATTGCAGGCGCGTTAAGTTTACCTCTGTGGATGGGCGTGACATTCTTGGCATTATTATTGGTGGGTGTTTTGTGGATTTTACATGATCCACGGTTGCCGAATGATGCATTATTGGCGCTCTGCTCTGCGACCTTGCTCTGTTCAGGTTTGCTCTTTATTCAGCATATTCCAAGTTTGCGTCCTGAGTTGCTGAGCTATTTATTTGGCGATTTACTCACCATTTCATGGGCAGATTTACCCGTATTTGCTTTGGTCATTATTGCAGCCTTAGCGGTACTCTATAAGTTTTGGCAGGCTCAAATTCAAATTGCAATTGACCCTGACATTGCAGTCAGTGAAGGTCTGAATGCACAATGGCAACGTCTGATTTTTATGTTGTTATTGGCATTATTTACAGTATTGGCTTTACGTGCAGTCGGCTCTTTATTGATGGGTGCATTGCTGGTGATTCCCGCCTTAACCGCACGTTTATTGGCTCACTCGCCTAAACAAATGGTGATTTGGGCGTTTATTGTGGCGCAAATTGCAGTCAGCGTAGGTTTATGGTCAAGTGCAGGCTTAAACATTTCAACAGGTTTAAGCATTGTGATGACTATGGCGATCATTTTTGCAGTAATTTTTAGCGTGCAAAAAGTCAGAAAGATAGCTTAGTTTTTCGTTAATGAATATCTATATTTTTGTATTGCAGCAATGAGCATTACGACCAAAAATGGCAGTATATACGCTATCCACAGTGCTATATCACTATGAATCACTTGCTGTAAAAGACTCAATTGCTGCTGACTTTCTGAAACAGCATTCCAATCTATCTTTTGTAGATAAAACATTGCATGAATGGCAATCAACAACACAGCCGTAATATTAATCAACACCACACTTTGCCACACCGTATGTTTAAAATAAGTTTGCAAGGCGGCAAATACAAAAGAAAAAATCAAATTGATACTCAAATGTGCCATCAAAGCAATTGGCCAAAACACGCTATCTACTGAAAAGTGAATCGCTAATCCAATTGCAATTAAAGTTGAAAAACTTAAAAGCAACATGCTGATCCACCAATGTTGCCAATAAAGTGCTCGCGGAATACATTTTATTTTCAACGTATGTCTCAATCTATTTTTATAATTACAGCGTACACTTTTGTGTAATTGAAGACATTACTGATGCACCAAACTCAACAAAAACGCAGCACCTGCAAACAATGCAGCAAAAGTACGATTCATAAATTTTTGCTGCTTCGGTGATCTTAACAAACGCAAAACTTTTGCAGCCAAGCCCGTATAGCCCGCCATCACAATCAAATCAATACTAATCATGGTCAGTGCCATAATTGCATATTGCGTCCATTGCGGTTTAGATAAATCTAAAAATTGCGGTAAAACTGCCAATAAAAACACAATTGCTTTGGGATTGCTCATATTGACCAGAAAGCCGTACATCACCAATTTTCCAGCAGATTTTCGCGTCAGCTCATGCTGAATTTCAATCGACTGTGCAGGCGCTGCCCATTGCAAATACGCCAGATACAACAAATACGCCACACCAAACCATTTCACAATCAGAAATGCCCAAGGCGTTGTCGCAAATAATACCCCTGCCCCTGCGGCTACAATCGCAATTTGCAATAATAAAGCCAGTTGTAGACCAATCGCATTCCAATAACCATGTCGAAAACCATAACTCAAACCGCTCGACATCGAAGCAATCGCACCCGCGCCAGGTGAAACACTAATCACCCAACAGGCCAACATAAACGCAATCCAAACTTGATAAGACATATATCGCTGCTTTTCACAAGACAGTGCATTATATGATATTTCACTTAATCTCATGGCTAAAAACGTTGAATAAAATCGGGTTCGGGCTATTAAGCCTGCATGCAATCAGGCACAATAAAGTCAACTTTATAGAAAACAACAAATTTTCAGGAGCTATACATGACTGCCCAATCTGTAATTTTGCCACTACCTTCAGATCATGCTCGCTTTCTTGTACTTCGTTTAAAATACTTAAGCATTGCTGAATTAAAAGAAAAATTGGCTGACTTGTTTAGCACACGGGATCGTTTGATTACCCAACATCCACATGCCCAAATTAAAACTGGCGTTGCTTTTGGTCCTGAACTTTGGGCACAGCTCTATCAGCAATCTCCAGAAGGTTTTAAACAATTACAACCGATTCAAGGTGCGTACCCAATGCCTGCCGTGCCTGCAGATGTGATCATTCACCTCGCCAGTACACGTGCGGATATTTGCTTTGCACTTAGTCAGGCATTTTTTGAGGGGATTCAAGACAAAATTGAAGTCTTGGATGAACGGGTCTGTTTCCGTTATTTTGATGGACGCGACATGACGGGATTTATTGATGGTACCGAAAACCCACAATTTCCAGATGATCGTGCCGAAGTTGCACTTTTAGGCGAAGATGCAGGCGTGTTTGCCGATGGTTCTTTTATTTTTGCACAGCGCTATTGTCACGATTTAGAAAAATGGAAAAAACTCAAAGTTGATGCCCAAGAACACGTGATTGGACGCACCAAACTTGAATCGATTGAATTAGACGAAGATGTACAACCTGAAAATTCGCACGTTTCACGTACAGTCGTTGAAGATGATGCAGGCGATGAAATGGAAATTTTGCGCCACTCTTTACCTTATGGTGATGGCAAGGGCGATCAGGGTTTATTCTTTATTGCTTATACCAAAGATTTGAGCATTATTGATGCCATGTTAGAACGTATGTTTGGTACTTCAGGTGATGGCATCCATGACCGTTTATTGCACTTTGTGACTGCCATGGATGGCGCATATTACTTTGCCCCAAGTGAGGAGCTGCTAGAAGAAGTTTTGGAAGGTTGATCAAAGCTATCATGAAGTTGCTACAAAGCGACTTCATGAGGATTATCCTATACATCAAATAACATCGGACAGCATAATATATGCCTTTACCACTCCATTTTTTTTACTAATATAATCAATACTTAGGAAAAAATTATCTTTGTTTTTTGCAATATGGTTTATTTTGACTCGATCCCCTTGGATGAGATAAGACTTTTTCCGAATAAAATAACGATCAAACAAGAATGCTTTAGGAGAAGTTATCATCAGATTTTGAATCTCTCTTCCTAAGTCATCTTTAAGCACATAAACTTTATAACCATTTAAAAAATAAGTACTTATATTTATGTTTGGAGCCAAAGATTTCCATTCCTCTTGTCTTGAATAGCTTCCAGACTTTAATGTATAGATTCTTTTGTAGCTGATTGCTCCATCTTTGAACCTTTCAATAATCTGATTATTTATAAATTCAGGATCATACAAAGGACTTAAATAAAATTCTTTTGCCTTCAGGGAAGAAATTTCAAATATTCGATACTGCCCACTTGGATTACAGTCTTCAGTATAATTGACCACTACATATTTTTTTAAAGGAATACCAAAATACTCTACTGAAAAAGCATCTTTATCAAAACAATAGTCTTTTTTATTAAATAATAAGAAATTTTCTCCGTTTTCATTATAATAAATACTATTTTTTTCTTTAATCAATATTTCTTCTGCCGATACATAACAAGTAAAAAGCAATAAAAAAAATAGATAAAATTTATTTAAACCCATCTCTTTTCTCAACCTCTTTTAATATTTTTATAAATAATTTTTTTCTTTCAGCCATACCATTATTTCCACCGTTTATTCTCCTACTAACAGATTCAACAACTTTTAAATGATAGTTATCACTATAAGTGCCATTTAAATCTTTATATCCTTTGTGAATTAAACTATCAGCATTTTTAAATACATTAAAAGCCCAGACTGAGCTATCTACAGCATGAAATAAATCATCACAGAGTAATTCCGGATTATTAACCACGTCAATTCCAGAATAGCTTTTATATTTTTTATACGCACTTTTCCAAGTTAGCTGAATTAAGCCTCGCCCTTTGTATTTAGGGCCATCTCCTAAAGAGGTGTTTCCTTCAGCCAAAATTTGTTTTCTTCTTCTACATGCTCGGCTTTTTTTTATATCACAAACAGATGGTGGAAAATTTGAAATATCATAATCCTTACCGCTCGCATACTCAATCAATGTATTAAAATGATCACACTCATGATAAATTTGTGCTAAAAAATGACATAACATTAATTTGTCTTTAAGATTATGCTTAATTAGGCTTTTGTTTAACTCTATAACAAATTTTTCAGGTGGAGTATTATGTGTCGATCGCCCTTTCATTACACGATGAGAAAATAGTTTATTAGAGCCATAAACAGCTTTAAAAAAACTTAATGAAACTATCTCCTCTAAATTATACTTGATACTTTTCTCAATACTCGGCCTACCCTCTGCCGTGATACCTTTAACAACCTCCACATCCAAACGCAATTCAACCGCATCTGCACGCATTCTTTTTGCACTATAAGTCACAGGGCTTAAAGCATCCCCATTCGGCTTTAATACTCTAAATTGCAAACGCTGCCCCACCATACTGAACAATGGAGTACTGCCATTTAAAATGGTAATTATCTGTTTTTTACCCGTATCCAACATCAACATTTCAATATCAGTTGGAGTTTCAATTAACTGCTCACCTGTTCTATCTTTTAGTTTTAATTCAGATCGGCTTTTGAAATTACTATATGGTTCATCGAGTTGTATTAAAATCGGCTGCTGTGAGCCATTTTTAGAATTTACCTCACATTTCACGACAAATTGATCATTTGAAGTTAACACCAAAATTTCAATATCACGCTGTGGTGATGACAATACCTCCACGATCCCATTTTCATTGGTATATCGTTCATAAGCATTTTTCCGCCCTCTAGGTCTTGATTGAATAGGAAAATTTGAAACCACTTTCCCAGCACAATCTACCACTTTAAAAGTAGTTGTAACAATTCTAGCTTTGGTTTCACCTAATTCTTTTTGTTTATATTCTTCAATTGTTTTAGGTAACTGAATTTTTATTGGATCTTGTGATGATGAACCAATAGATGTATGAATGACCTTAAAAACAGTAAAATCTTTTTGATTGGGTGGTTTTGCCAGTATTTCTACTGTTCTTTGTGGAGATGCCTGAAATACAAACTGCCCATGAAGATCAGTTTTCTGAAGATTTTCACGTTTTGAACCTTGGTATCTAGACATAACATTTAAGTTGATCACCCGACGCCCTGAACGATCATAAAATTTTGATGTAATTGTGACTAGATTACTCATTAGCCTAAATCCTCTTCTGCATAAACTTCATCTTCTTCTAATTCTGTTTCTTCTTCTATTTCAGCCCATAATTCATCAATATTATTATCTTGTACAGCCGACTGAGTTAAATAGACATAGGATGAATTAAACCCTAACGCAACGAATTCAGTTTTTTCTGACGTATAAAATCTTAATGAACTGACACTCTGATTTGCATCTTGTATATTTTTATTCGTGTTAATGAGCCTTCCATCTTGCTTTCCGACAACAAAAATCTCTTTCTCATCTTCAGTTGCAACATCCCACTGATAATCAATTTGATGACTATATTCAGTCTCAGCTTGAGGCAAACTGTATTGGACGCTTGCCACCCGTTCCCCACCCTCAAAACAATGCTGTCCTGCTTTCGCCTCAAATTTAGCTGAAGTACTCACAAAAACACCTTTTGAATTAATTTTGATTTGTGAACCACCTGCCGTTAGCACAATTTCTTTTGGACTGGTAATTTCCACCCGATCTTCCGTAGAAATCAGCTTGATTTTCTGGCGTGCAATTGCATCTATAGCACCATCTTGTGCCTGAATTTCGACTTTACCCTTGGCTGCAAAAGCACGTATACCTTGCTCCGCTGCAAATAAACTGATTTTATCGCGTGCATGTGTAATCACAGATTTTTGGGTAGAAACATTAATACTGCCTGCGGCACTTTGATGAATATGTTGATCTGCAGAAAGGTGTAAATCTTGCTGAGTTGAAACTGCAATTGAGTTGGGCGCACAAAGAATCATAACCGCCTGCTTAAAACTTGCCGCTTTAGTTTGATCTTCTAGTTCAATTTGATTTAAAAATTCTTTGAGATGCTCCAGTGTTTCCAAAGGATCTGTTTGCTGATTTTGTGCCAACTCACTTAAGCCTTTGCTTGCCGCTAAACTGGACTCCAATTGCCTTTTGGCAGGACTCGCATCTAAATGATACGCTTGTGCCTGTGCTTGTGGATGAGTTGAAAGCAGTAAGCCTGCACCTGCACGCACAGCTCCCCACCGATCAGTTCTTAATTCAAAGCCTTCGCCGCGCCCAATTGAATCCTCCTGCCGCATTGGATGGCTCAAATATCCTAAATTCAACTGACTCGCAGCATGACTACTCTGCAATTGCGCACTGAATTGTTTGGTGGTGTCATTGAAGCGAAGTTGGTTAAACCCTGCACCACGTATTTCTTGTGAACGAATCCCGCTCAAGTATTTGGTATCGGGTAGAGTTCCAACTGTATCGAATTGTGTCTGTTGTCGTTCTGCCTCATGTAAACGTCCAACCACAAAAGGACGATCAATATTGCCATCAAAGAAATCCACCACCACAATTTCACCAATACGTGGGTGAAATCTTGCACCATAACCCTCACCTGCCCACGGTGTGAGTACATCCACCCACGCCGAATCGCTCTCATTGTCGTTGGCACCCGCACCACCATCATGCAAGTGGTCATCACTTCGGGTAAATAAAAACCGAACTTTAATACGCCCCCACGCATCTACATGCACGGTTTCATCCTCAGGTCCAACCACTTTAGCGCGCTGTGGATAAGCCACGGGACGATGCAGTAATGGATTAAACTCTGGAACGAGCGCAATATGTCGTCGAATCAAATTCAATTGACAAAATTGTTGAGGATCACCCTCCAACGGTAACTGAAATGTCCACTGACTTTGTTGCAGCAGACTCAAAAAATGCTGTTGTAATTCAGGTGCTAAATTGTTTTGGTTATAAAACTGTTTGGACAGTATTAAAAACTCTCGTTCAGTTTGGGGATGTTGATCAATTTCAGCATGCCCGTGTAATTCAAACCAATACCCCACTTGCGCATCACGTAAATTACTTTGCGCGGAAAAATATTTTGCCTGCAAATCATAATACTGAGCCAATTGTTGTCCCAATTGTTCTAATTGTTCGGTACTTGCAGCTGTCACCTGATCTTGCCCAGTTAAGTCTTGCATCCACGCAGGACTCACGCACCACGCCTGTTCTAAACTTAAAGCTTCACTATTTTGTGTGCTACTTTGTAAGGGCGATGTGAACTGTACTGAATTTTGGTCCTGTGCCAAAAGATCGGGTTGCCAGCGTTGTAACTGTACTTCAGTGGGTTGCAGGTTACGCTGTGCCATCCAAGTGTAAATGCTATCCCGCTGCTCGATTGCACTTGTACGCTGAAATGCCACTCGTCTACGTTTTAAGGGCTGATAATGACTATTCTGCTCAATCAGTCTTAATTTTTGTGTATCCATAGGCGTTAAAAAATACTCAACCCAAGGTTGTTTTTCATCCACCAACCAATTGATGCCTTCGCTACGCCACAAACGGGTTAAAAACTCATAATCGCTTTCGTTGGATTGTATGATGAGAGGTCGAACTGCATAACGCTGACTGAGACCACTTAAATCTAAACTTAAACTTGCAGCAAATAATGCACTGCGGTCTTGCCATTCTTTAAACAGAATTTCACTCACCTCCACCACAGTTTTATTCATAAATACCCGACTGTTGCGGCGTTTATGCCACAAAGCCGTTGCATCCTGAATCTGCAATTTATAGAGACTGAGCGCGCCATCACTTTGCCCTTGCGCTGCTGCAGTAATAATGCCGCTATGTCGAAATAATTCGCCTTGATCGGTGAGTTGATCTACAGCCACCCGACTGCCAATAAATTGTTTCAACGGCAAATTTGCATGCGGTGAGAGGCATAAGACATCCATCTGCAAACCTTGGTTGATGGCATGCTGACCATAAACGCACTGCAAAAAGACCTGATGATTTAAGGCTGAATTAGAAAACTGGATATGAATTGTGCGGTGTTGAGGGCTTAAGCCAAATTTTTCTAATACAGCAAAGAGTGAACTTTGCATTGTTATTATCGTTGCTATTTTTATAGTGGCGCTATTCTAATCAGCAACTTGGCAATTATCTAGAGCGTAAAATGGATAAAGCGATAAACGGAATTTGCAGTTAAGACCATCTCCATCGCCAATTTTGATAATCCTCAATCCCTCTATTGATGAAAAATCAACAAACATGACACATTGCGTTACTCTGCAGTCAAGACAATCTTCAATCGCTATGCTACAACTGAGTTATGCCGTCAAAAAAGGAGAGGTGAAGAAATTTATTGTTTTTTATCAAAACCTTTTTTTATTTTTATTTCGTCATCTCAGCTTTCTACATAAAAGGGTCATCATTAAGCTTTAGCATAATAAAAGCATGCAAATGCCTTACATATATAACTGCTATTCGGGAGCGAACATGAATAACAGCCAAAATTATGTCAAACAAATTAAAAATGCTAAACGTGGAGGATATACGCCTACCATCGCCAAAGACATCAACAAACATAAGATTCAAAAAGCCATTCGCCTAATTGAACAATGGAGAACGCTCGCAAATGAACTCAAACCACAAATGCAACTTGATATGGCCTTTACCTTAGAAGAATGTGCACAGGATTTAGATCGCATCTTAAGAAATAAATAATCGCTTTTCACACTTCATTTCAAGTTATTTTCTTCAATGAGCCCACCCGCTGGGCTCATTTCATACAAAACCTTCTATGTGATTTCCTCGTTTGTAACGCGCCAAAATACTGTGTACAAAATCTTCAAAAACTCTATGCCCTGCATTAAACGGTTACTTTTTGGCTTGCGCACACGTAAAAATTCTGTAAAATTCTCTACACAACGCCGGCATAGCTCAGTTGGTAGAGCAACTGACTTGTAATCAGTAGGTCCACAGTTCGAATCCGTGTGCCGGCACCATATTAAACCTCATAAGTTTTTAATTTATGAGGTTTTTTGTTTCTATAAACGTATATTTTTATCTTCCTCATGCTGCTCGAATCTCCAATTTATTTAGGGCTTCGATGTATCTGCAAAACTTCAATTGCAATACAAGATTGTGACTTTTCACTTGTTAAATGTATTTTATGATTTAGAATGCTGTACACATATTTCAGATCGTATTTTTATATTGATGGTCTATTTTGTTGATGTTTCATCCATATAAACTGACATTTAGAAATATTTTTGTGAATTAAAATAAAAATTTAAAATTATAAGTCTTAGAAAATTGAGTATTAAAACAATGCTTCTCTAAAATTTTCCAGTTTAAGGAAGACCTCATGGCTCAAAGCTTTGCAACGCATCATTCCATGACCAATCATGGTGGAATCATCCTTGCCAACCAAATGCGTGTTTCTCAAATGGGAAATTTATTTTTAGTGGCGGGTGATGGACATTTCTGCCCTCAGTGCCAACGTTGGTCCACGATTATAAAAAGTCACGATCATATTCTTTTTGATGATAAAGCCGTGGCTTATGTCGGAGATCAATTGACGTGTGGCGCAAAAATTTTACCGAAGCAGTTTCATGTGGTGGGTGGGATTTAAAGCCAATTATGAACATCCAAACACCGAAAAACTTCATTATCTAGCAGCTGATTACGATAGATTAAGCTTTTTCCGCACTCACCTGCACATATTTAATCCAGCCATCTGCATAGAGCTTGGCACATAAACGTGCGGTCATGGCAATTTTAAACCAGTCTGTATCTCGCGTTTGTACTCGATGCTTGAGATGCTGATTCACATAGTCAGCAAAACCCGCCAAAACTTGTGCCGACAAATCTTCCACCTGAATCTGTTTAAATTCAAACTGTTCTAAAACCGCTCGAAGCTGACTTTCGGACATTAGATCTTTAAAATTGACAGCGGCAGATTTTAATAAGGCACGATATTGCAGCTGTTTGAATGCATGTGGTGGCGCTTGTTCTGCCCAAATTAAATAATGAAAGCCCAAACGTCCGTTTGAATTCAAAACTGCATTGACCTGACTTAAAAATGAATTCAAATGACTGTGATATGCCGCATCAATACAGAACACCACATCAAAACGTGGTTGTGGAAAAAGTGCTTTTAAATTTAAAAATGAAGCAGCGTGAATTTTAATATTTGAATTTAAATGTTGTCGAATCGACTGCACATGATGATCTTGTAGCTCAACAGCTTCAAGTCGTTGTATTTGATAGTGTTCCAACCAATATTTAAGACTGGCACCTTGCCCACAGCCTAAATCCAGTACAACATCTTTTGAATTTAAATGCACTGCTGCGGCCAAATGCGCTGCTAAATTTTGACATGCAGCGGGATAATCAGATCCCACTGCATCTGACCAATAACCTAAATTGCTCCACGGCAGTGCGGAAGTATCTCCCAAATATGCCGCTTGAATGGCATATTTATGTTTTGGAAAATGCTGTCGTATCGCCTGTTGCCATTTCATACTGACTCAGTCTAATTCAAAAAAGAGGGGCTGTTGATAATTCATCTATGTTTGCGACAACGCATATTTTTTAGCTGATATAAGGCATGAGGCAGGAAATTTAGTCATTCTAAATGACTGACTCATAACGCAATAGCAGCAAAAAATATGCTTGTCCTGAAAGGCTGTGGCTAAAACTTTCTCAGATTGCGTTATGAAACTTGGCAATAGTCTCGCTATTCCCTGCGTTTCATGCCTGATCTGCTCAGTTTTAGCCTACAGCACAAACCATTTATGAAATATCAACAGACCCTAAACTTAATAACCTAATTGCGGCGCAACCTCAACTTGTGGTTTTAAATCAATAAACGGTAATGGTGCACCAAAAATTTCTGCAATATGCATAGCGGAAGTCACTGCAGATTCTAAAATTGGTAAACCATCGCACGACCATGAACCGCAGAAGAACACTTTACGATTGTCTTGGTGATGGCGCTGCTGCAACTCTTTGTTTAATGCCACTGTCTTTGAATCCACCACAGCGCGGGTTAAAGTTACCGTTGAAATGATCTTTTTCGGATCAATTGGTGTAACTGGACGCCATGTTTGGAACACTGGCGATTTACCGACCAAAGTTGGTTCGATCGAGTTAAGCCATACCGTAAATTGCTGACGAGTAAATTTACGATCCATCATATAACTTAAAACAGACCAATCTTTACGTTTTGGCGGCATCACCGTTTGATCAGTGTGAATCACCAAATCACCCTGCTCGAATTTGAACTGTTTAAGCAATTCAATATCTTCTGCAAATTGTTGATTGTCCAAGAAGTCTTGGACTTTGGTGGTTGGCGTTGCAATCACCACACGGTCAAATGTTTGCGACTGACCCTCAGAATTTTCAACAATTACACCATCTTCTTGTTGATGAACACGAGTAATCGCTGCACCACTTTGAATATTAATACCTTCAATCAACTTATCAACCAATGCAGGCGTGCCACCTTGTAAACGCAATAATGCATCACCATCAGTCAATTGGCGTAAAAATACCAACAATGGTTTTGCTGGCCATTCACCAATGGTTTTAGGGTCACAAGTACAAATGGTGTAAAGCACTGGCATCACTGCACCATGCCAAAACACTTCTTCAATTTCGTTACGGTTGATAAATTCCGCAAGGGTAATGTCTTGGTTTTTAGATTTGAAAAATTTAGCGATGGCTGTTTTTAACTGCAACATGCCTTTTACCAAACGCCAGCCGTATTGTTGTATGCCTTTACGGTTGTTAATGATTGGGAAATTACCAATACGGGTACGGCTTGTGGTCAGCCAAGTTTCGGTACGATCTTCAAATAACCAACTGCACGCCATATAAGTACGCACAGGATAAGTTTTAATGCCTAAATGTGTGGCCAAGCTGAGGGTGTTTTTCCACAAATGTGGGTTCATGACCCGTAACGGCGCATCAATTAAACCATCTTCAAATTCGATGCTATGACTGTCCATTCCACGACCAGGCAGCGCCTCAAAAATTGTAATGTTATGCCCTGCATCTTTAAGAATTCTTGCGGTAGCCAGTCCAGCCATACCACTACCGATCACTGCGATATCCAAACCGATCATCCATCTTTTTACATACTTTATGAAATTATGAACCATGCCTAAGGAAAATGAGCTATTAAAAACTACCAGATTGTGTACTTTTCACAGAGAAACAACACAAAGTACATTGGCAATATGATTACATTTTTTAACAATCAGAAAGTGCTTAAATAAGCCTTAGAATTTATTCATATTATTTCTTTAATACTATAAATAGTGTTCTAAACCATGTAGATAAATTCACCAATTTTATAATTTTCGTTTTACAAATAAATCTCTAAACGCTATGATACCAAGCACAAAAATGATAACTACATCACATATAATTATCATAAGGAATATGATCAATCCGCTAAAACTAGAAATTTGACAGCGCCAGAACAACAAAAGCCTCGGTCGGGACATCGACATGAGGCTTTTTTCTTGGCTAAGATTTTTTAAAGCTTAACCCGCTTGATGCTGAATTGGAATTTCACCAAATTTGCCCTGATTAAAATCATCAAAAGCCTGAATAATTTCCTGTTTGGTATTCATGACAAATGGCCCATAGCCTTGAATAGGCTCATTTAACGGTTTGCCTGTTAGCACCAAAAACTTAGTATCTTGCAATGCTTCCAACTGAATCAGTGCTTCACCATCTTGAGCAAATAGCATGACCGAATGATCCAGCATCTGTTGGCTGCCATTGACACGCAATTCTCCTTCTAAAAGCACCAATAAAGTATTGTGATCGACAGGTACATGCACAGCCTGAGTTTGTTCGGCTTTAAGCTGCCCATCCCAAACATTCACTGGACTAAAGGTACTCGCAGGCCCATGCTGATTAGCATATTGACCTGCAATAATGCGTAAATGACCCGCATCGTTTTCAAACTCCACCACAGGAATATTTCGCGCCTCAATGGCCTGATAACGTGGTGCTGTCATTTTATCTGCAGCAGGTAAATTCACCCAAATCTGCACCATTTCAAACAGCCCGCCTTGCTGCGCATAGTCTTTGGAGTGAAACTCCTCATGCACCACACCTGCACCTGCTGTCATCCACTGCACATCTCCTGTTTTAATGGTGCCACCACCACCCGCAGAGTCTTGATGTGTGACCTCGCCCTGATAGGCCAAAGTCACTGTTTCAAAACCACGATGTGGATGTGAACCCACACCATGCTGTGCCGTCGTAGCATCAAAATGATACGGCGATGCATAGTCCAACATTAAAAATGGGCTGATGACCTGACCTAAACGATCATAAGAAAATAAGTTTTTAACGGGAAAGCCATCGCCCACCCAATGCATGTTCTGATTGCGATATACACCTATTATTTTTTTCATGTGTGATGCCTATAACTGAATATGGAAGATACTTTGATCTTAATATTTTGCTTAGCTGCGACCTAGCACAAATTTGGCATACTGCATTGCAAGAATAGAATAATCCCTGGCAAGATGCGCAGTGTATTGCGCTATCTTAAAAATTGCATAAAAAATCCAGAACCGAAGTTCTGGATTTTGAAATTTTCATGGCTAGATGATTTAGATTTTTCCAACCAGATCAATAGATGGTGCAAGTGTTGCATCACCTTCTTTCCACTTGGCTGGGCAAACTTCACCCGGATGTGCATGCACATATTGCGCAGCTTTCACTTTGCGCAACAGCTCTTGCGCATCACGACCAATACCACCCGCATTGACTTCTACAATCTGAATTTTACCTTCAGGATCAATCACAAATGTACCACGATCTGCCAAGCCTTCTGACTCAATCAGTACTTCAAAGTTTTTAGCCAAAGTCCAAGTTGGGTCACCAATCATTGGATATTGAATCTTTTTAATTTCTTCTGAAGTGTCATGCCACGCTTTATGGGTAAAGTGGGTATCTGTAGATACTGAATAAATTTCTACACCCATTTTTTGGAATTCTTCATATTGATCGGCCAAGTCTGCAAGTTCAGTCGGGCAAACAAAGGTAAAATCTGCAGGGTAGAAAAATACTACTGACCATTTGCCAATAAGGTCTTGCTCAGACACTTCAATAAATTCGCCATTTTGGTAAGCGGTTGCGTTGAATGGTTTGATTTGAGTATTGATTAAACTCATGCTGTATTCCTCAATTCGTTTCGGGGATTGCTTATCTTGTGTAGTTAGAATACAAAACCCGATAGAATCGGTAAAACAGTACTTTTTTATAAAAATGATCGGTTTTTAGAATTAAAAATCCATTTATTATTTAAAAACTGATTGATCAAGCCAATGCTGAACTCACTAATCTGCATTAAAAAACCCTTTGTCGAAACAAAGGGTTTGGAGGATGATTTGCCGTTTTAACTTAAGTTAGAATGGTAGATCATCATCTAAATCTGCTGGTGCGGTTGCAGGCGCCGCTTGCGGCTTCGGTGCAAAACCACTTGGGTTATTGTTGGCATAGCCACTACCCTGATTTTGGTTAAAACCACCTTGATTTTGGTTGCCATAACCCGCAGCCTGACCTTGAT
The DNA here is from genome assembly GCF_004331005.1 of Acinetobacter sp. ANC 5045. Taxonomy (NCBI): domain Bacteria; kingdom Pseudomonadati; phylum Pseudomonadota; class Gammaproteobacteria; order Moraxellales; family Moraxellaceae; genus Acinetobacter; species Acinetobacter sp. ANC 5045. Next base: position 35,522 of record NZ_SJNS01000007.1, read on the forward strand.
TCTGATTACCATAGCCACTTTGGTTATTGTTAAACCGTGGCTGTGCAAAACCGCCATCTTGTTGGTCAGATTGTCCACGATTACCTGAATCGAGCATTTGCATTTGATCACCACGAATTTCAGTGGTGTAACGCTCTTGACCGTTTTGGTCTGTCCACTGACGCGTACGCAATGAACCTTCAATATATACCTTAGAACCTTTGCGTAGATATTGCTGTGCAATTTCACCTAAACGGTTATGCAACACAATACGGTGCCACTCTGTTTGCTCTTTACGCTCGCCCGTATTTTTGTCTGTCCAGACATCACTGGTTGCGATAGAAAATTGGGTGAGAGAACCCCCATTTGGGAAAGTTTTTGTTTCAGGATCGCGACCTAAAGTACCGACTAAAATGACTTTATTTACACCACGCATTAGACGTTTTCTTCCTATTTGTTTCTATTATTTACTTTATAAGAGTTATGCTTAAATGGCTACCTCTTTCCCTAACAAGTGCGTTAATTGTTGTCGCGCAGCATCATCAATTTGCTGTTTATCCACTTTCACATACGCCACTTGCTGGTCAGACATCACCACGACCTCTTCAATACCACGAATCGCTAAAAGTTGAGAAGTCCATTCATCTGTTTCTCGACTATCAGGCAAACGCAACACCAAAGATGAAAGATAGCGCGGCTGCGCCAATCCAAAACTAACCAATAACCAAATTATAGCAATCGCAGTCAAAATACTCCAACCCATCGCAGTGTGATTCAGTAACAGCAACTGTCCACCAATCATCCCACCAAAGAAAGCGCCTAAAAATTGGCTGCTGGCATTTACACCCATGGCGGTAGCTTTAGACTGAATAGGTGCCGCCTTAGACAACCATGAAGGCAACAAGGCTTCCATGACGTTAAAGGCAATAAAGAATAAGCCCAAACCCAACAATAAAATGTATTTTGATTCAAACCCGAAAATCAGTACCAACAGACCTAAAATAATGCCTGCAATAGCCGTCAGGAAAATGCCACGCATTTTGCGATATTTTTCTGCCAAAACAATGCTTGGGAAAGCTACAAACAGGCTGACCAACAGTAACGGCAAATACACCCAACCATGATGCTGTAAAGGAATATCGGCAAACTGGATTAACTGCGAAGGCACATAAATAAACATGGCTGTCAGCAATAAATGCAAGGTAAATACGGATACATGCAGGCGGTTTAAATCGCCCATTTTTAGCACTTGCTTTAACTGCGGTACATAACCTTGCTGGAAATTACGATGATGACGGGTAACTTTCGGCACCAGCAGCAACATGAGAATGGCGGCCAACCCCATCACTGTGGTCACCCAAAACAGTCCTGAAATACCGACCCAATCTGTAAGCCATGGCCCCAAACTAAAGGCCACCACAAAGGACATGCCAATACTCATGCCCATCACCGCCATGGCTTTCATGCGGTTTTCTTCGCGGGTCACATCGGCCAGTAATGCCATCACCACCGCAGACACCGCACCACCACCGGCTATAGCACGTCCAATAATCACGCCATAAATGGTGTCAGACATGGCAGCAATTGCACCACCCAAAGCAAACAATAATAAGCCCAAAACCACCAAAGGTTTACGGCTATAGCGGTCTGCAATTAAGCTAAATGGAATTTGTAAAATGGCTTGAGTGAGTCCGTATACCCCAACAGCAAGCCCAATTAAGGCAGGTGTTGCATATTGATACGATTGCCCTGCTACTGAAAACACAGGAATAATCATGAACAAACCCAACATGCGCAATGCAAAAATACTGCTTAAAGCAAAGGTCGAGCGGCGTTCCAAGGCATTCATCATATCAATCGACTAAAACTAAATAATTTTGAATTTGCAGATATCCTACAACATTCAGCTGCATGATGCTGATTTTTCCCGATGTTTATTATACGCGATGCCTAGAATTTCAATAAAAAAAGGGCGCAACGCTGTGCACCCAAATTCTAACTTCGTTCTGTCTGTATGATTGTTCTGCTTGGTTATGCTTGAGTCTTACCATCAAAGCATCAGCAGATGCATTAACTTGCTTTTGCCTGACGCTTTTTAAATTGAATCGAGGCAATCACTGCCCAAACAATAAAGGCAACGCCAATTAAACCTGTCACTACTTCTGGCACATGCAGGCCTGTACCGCTGGCAATCATAATAAAGGCCAAGGCACCAATGGCGTAGTGCGCACCGTGTTCAAGGTAAACGTACGCATCCAACGTACCTTTTTCGACCAAGTAAATGGTCATAGAACGCACAAAAATCGCACCAATGGCTAGACCTAACATAATGATTACCACATCTGAAGTAATCGCAAAGGCACCAATCACGCCATCAAAACTGAACGAGGCATCTAGTACTTCCAGATATAAAAAGCCACCAATCCCCGCTTTTACCACACCTGTTGGCACACCATTTTCATCATGGCGCACAGCATTGCCCTGCTCATCGACTTCAGGCTCTCCGCCCAGCATGTGACTCAGCACTTGTACACCAATATAAATCACGATGCCCCAAATACCCGCCATCGTCACCACAAGGCGTTTATCTTCAACCACGTTCGCTGCCATGATCAGCAAGGTCACTAAGGCTAAAAATACAGACATGGCAGGTACGCTTGCCAAATTGCTCAAACGACGTTCCAACCATCTGAACCAGTGGGTGTCTTTTTCATCATCCAAAAAGAAATTCAGGAAGACCATCAACAAGAATGCACCACCAAATGCAGCAATTTCAGGGTGATGTGCCATCAGTTTGGCAGAATATTGCTTCGGATCATTCAGTGCCAGTTGTACCACTTCCATCATGCCCATATCGGCAGTGACAGCCACAATCACCACGGGGAAGATCAAACGCATGCCAAATACAGCAATGATAATCCCCACAGTTAAAAACAGCATTTTCCAGAAATGATCCCAACCGCGTAGGACTGAAGCATTCACCACCGCGTTATCAAACGACAACGACACTTCCATAATCGCTAAAATTGCGGTGATGGTCAGTGCGGTGAGCATGGTCTGCACACCTGCTTCTGGGCCATGGGTATAGCCCCAATATGCAGATAGCGCAAGACACACTATCGAAAATACGATTGAGAAACCAAAATGTTTCATCATGACAAACGACCTATCGATATATTTTGATCTGAATTTTTTATCTGTCGAATCTGCACCACAAAAGCCAAGCATAGCTTTGGGTGAGCAACAACAAATCTAAAAATTCTGAAATTTGAATTGTCCAAATTTTAAATCGGACAAAAGCTGAGAATGTAAAATTTTATGCCGCAATTATGACGCTTTTTTCTCAACTTCGCCAAAATTCTTCGTATGATTTTTTTGTTGTGATGGATTTCGCCCCAACTGCGCTATTTCAATATTGATCAGTTGTGATCACCGTACAGATATGCAATGGTATCTGCATCAATAAAATTCAAATGGAAATCCAACATGCGCTTTTCTCAAGAGGCTTGGCAGCGTAACCTTGCGCTCTATCAAAAAACACTGGCGTTGCCATTTAATCAGGAACTGGCGCAAGGTACATTAAGCAAAGCTGCGTTTTGTCATTATGTGATTCAAGATTCACATTACTTAATTGCCTATGGTCGTGCGCTGGCTGTCTGTGCTGCCAAAGCTTTTGATGCCGATGATATTATTCAATTTTCGGAAGCAGCCAAAATTGCAATTGTGGTTGAACGCACCTTACACGACAGCTTTATGCAAGCATTTGATATTTCCAAACAGGAATTTGAAAGCACCCCACTGACCCTCGCCTGCCATCATTACACCTCTTATTTGCTCGCAACAGCGTGGTCAGAAAGTTATCCTGTGGTATTGGCTTCATTGCTGCCATGTTTCTGGATTTATGCAGAAGTGGGCAAAGACATCGTCAATAATTCAGTACCGAATAATCCGTATCAGGCTTGGGTAGATACCTATTCAGGCGAAGAATTCCATAGTGCAGTCAACAATGTAATTCAGACCATTGACCGTATTGCTGCGCGCTGTGATGCCGACACCATTGAAAAAATGCATCAGGCCTATACCAAAGCGGCAAAACTAGAATGGCTATTCTGGGACAGTGCTTACCATCAGCGTCAATGGCTAGGCTTAGACCAAGTTTAAACCTTAGTCACTTTAAGTGCGCACTGTATTGGCGTTTCTCTATACAGTGCGACAAGCCATGACTGATAAAGCGTGAAAAATAACACTTGAACAATTTTCATGCGCTATCATATATAAGTTTTTCATTTGTAGAATTTCGAGAATTTTTTATGAGCCAAAGTCATATCCGTATTCGAGGTGCACGTACCCATAACCTAAAAAACGTGAACCTTGATATTCCACGCGATAAATTTGTGGTGATTACGGGCTTATCTGGTTCAGGAAAATCCTCACTGGCATTTGATACTTTGTATGCAGAAGGGCAACGTCGCTATGTCGAATCGCTTTCTGCCTACGCACGCCAGTTCTTATCACAAATGGAAAAACCTGAAGTCGATTCAATTGAAGGTCTAAGCCCTGCAATTGCGATTGAGCAAAAATCGACAAGTCATAACCCACGCTCAACGGTGGGTACCATTACCGAAATTTACGACTATTTGCGTTTACTGTATGCCCGTGTCGGTACACCGTACTGCCCTGAACATGACTTGCCGATGGTGGCACAAACCGTATCAGAAATGGTTGATGCGGTAAAAGGACTGGAAGAAGGCACTGCTTTGATGCTGCTTGCACCGGTGATTCGTGAGCGTAAAGGCGAATATGTGCATTTGTTTGAACAGCTACAAAGTCAGGGTTTTGTACGCGCCCGAGTGGATGGCGAAGTCATGGACATTGACCCACCGCCTGAACTCGACAAAAAGAAAAAACACACGATTGAGGTAGTGGTAGACCGTTTTAAAGTCCGAGATGATTTGGGTAACCGTATTGCCGAAAGCTTTGAAACGGCACTGCGTTTAGGTGGCGATCTGGCCATTTTATCGTGGATGAATGCCGAACAGCCTGATCGTATTTTTTCAGCCAAACATTCATGTCCAAAATGTGATCGTGCCGTTGCTGAACTTGAGCCACGTTTGTTCTCGTTTAATAATCCGTTTGGCGCCTGCCAAACCTGTGATGGCTTGGGGACACGTAGCCATTTCAGTGCAGAAAAACTAATTCCAAACCCTGAACTTTCAATCAGTCAGGGTGCAATTCGTGGTTGGGACAGACAGCGTCCCTATTATTACAGCATGCTAGAAAAAGTCGCAGCACATTATGAACTTTCATTAGAAACTGCGTGGAATCAGCTTGACAGCACTACCCAGAAGAAATTTCTGTACGGTACAGGCAAAGACAAAATTGACCTGAGTTATACCGATGAACGTGGTCGCCATCATAAACGTGTGATTGCTTTTGAAGGTGTGTTGCCGCATTTAGAACGTCGTTATCGTGAAACCGAAAGTAATTATGTACGCGATGATTTGGCACAGTATTTATCTAATGCGGCCTGTGATGCCTGCGGAGGTTCACGCTTAAATGAAATCTCCCGTAATGTCCGTGTGAAAGACAAAACTATTGCTCAAATTACCCAAATGTCAATTGGTGATGCCGAGCAGTACTATCAAGGACTGAATCTGGATGGTGCCAAAGGTGAAGTGGCAGATAAAATCTTTAAAGAAATTCGTGAGCGCTTACATTTTTTAGTGTCGGTAGGTTTGAATTATTTAAGTTTGTCACGTTCTGCCGAAACGCTGTCTGGCGGCGAAGCACAGCGCATCCGTTTGGCATCGCAAATTGGTGCAGGCCTCATGGGCGTGATGTATGTGCTGGATGAACCCTCTATTGGCTTACACCAACGCGACAATGACCGATTGCTAGAAACCCTGATTCGTTTACGTGACTTGGGCAATACCGTATTGGTGGTAGAGCATGATGAAGATGCCATCCGTGCAGCCGATCATATTATTGATATTGGCCCAGGTGCAGGTGTGCATGGTGGACATATTATTGCCGAAGGCACCTATGCAGAACTGGCCGAACATGCAGACTCCCTAACAGGGCAGTATTTATCGGGCAAATTAAAAATTGAAGTGCCGAAAACGCGCACCCAACCGCCACATCCCGAACAACAAATTAAGCTAATGGGCGCAGCAGGACATAACCTGAAAAAAGTGGATCTCACTTTGCCTTTAGGGGTAATGACTTGTGTCACAGGCGTGTCGGGTTCAGGAAAATCCACCCTAATTAACCGTACTTTGTTGCCTTTGGCTGCAACACAATTAAATGGCGCAACTACATTAACCGCAGAAAAATTCGACTCGATTGATGGTTTGCAATATTTAGATAAAGTGGTGGATATTGACCAAAGCCCGATTGGGCGAACGCCACGCTCGAACCCCGCGACCTATACAGGCTTGTTCACTCCAATTCGTGAGCTGTTTGCGCAAACCCCTGAAGCTAAAGCACGTGGCTATGCAGCAGGACGCTTCTCCTTTAACGTTAAAGGTGGACGCTGCGAAGCTTGTGAGGGTGATGGCATGATTAAAGTTGCCATGCACTTCTTGCCAGATATGTACGTGCCTTGCGATGCCTGTCATGGTAAACGCTATAACCGCGAAACTTTGGAAGTCAGTTATAAAGGTCGCAATATTTCTGATGTTTTGGAAATGACCGTTGAAGATGCCATGCATTTCTTTGATGCCATTCCTGTGATTCATCGTCGGTTGGAAACGTTAAATCAGGTTGGCTTGGGTTATATCCGCCTTGGTCAATCAGCTACAACTTTATCTGGCGGTGAAGCACAGCGCGTAAAACTGGCGCGTGAACTGGCCAAACGAGATACAGGCAAAACCCTGTATGTACTGGATGAACCGACCACTGGTTTGCACTTCCATGACATTGCCAAATTGCTCGACATCCTGCATGAGCTACGCAACAAGGGTAATACCATTGTGGTGATTGAACACAACCTAGATGTGATTAAAACTGCAGACTGGATTGTCGATTTAGGCCCTGAAGGTGGTGCAGGCGGTGGACAAATCATTGCCGAAGGCACACCTGAAACTGTCGCAAAATCTAAAATTTCACATACCGCAAAATTCTTAAAACCGATGTTAAAAGGCTAAAATAGATTATTTCAGTTTTTAAGCCCATTCAAGTTTAAATACAGATTCAGCACAAACTTGTGCTGAATCTTTCACTCTAGGCTTTTTATCACTTCGGAAATGCTCGTGGATCAATTACTGTGACTTAGTCACCAGCAACGGCATTGCGCCCACGTGCTTTGGCTCTAAATAAGTGTTTATCGGCTTTTTCCAACAATCTGCTCCATGACGCAGCACCCACCGCCACGCCAGCACTGACCGACACTTGAATATAATCATTCAGTTCTGGAATAAAAATTTCTTGATTCACAATATGGCAGCGCAATTTATCTGCCAAATACAGCGCCTCAGTAAATTCTATTTGCTCAATCAAAACCAAAAACTCATCGCCACCATAACGCACCACCAAGTCTGAGGCACGGACATGCGCTTTGAGAGTATCGGCAATACATTTTAAAGCTTGGTCACCTACCACATGCCCGAAGGTATCGTTAATGTGTTTGAATTTATCCACATCCATAATAATCAGACCAGTTTTGCTCAATTTTTCAGGTCGATGTTCTAAATATTTGATGTATTCCTCAAGCGCCAAACGGTTGGAAACACCAGTTAAGGCATCGGTATTGGCAATATTACGCAGCTGAAATTCTAAAATATCACGCTGCTCTAGGCGTTGTTTTAATTTTTGAATGGCCTCTAAGAGCGTTACCTTGTCTGGATTTTGCGTCCCTTGAGCTTCATCATCATAAGCTGCCAAGCGTAAAATTTGGCTGCGTGCCTGAATTAAAGGAATAAAGACCTTTGAGCGCGCATAGACCATGGTGAAAATAGCAGCCAATAACGAAATAATTGACGCTACTAGGGTTAAAATGAAAATACGCTGAGCTTGATGATAATCTTTGTGCGCAACCTGCAAACTGTGCGCTAATATAAATGACTGCAAACTGACCACAGTGTTGAATTTATCCACCAATTTTTGGGTGAGTTCAGTGCCTGTCAATGAATAGGGTTGCCCATCAATACTTTGCTGAATCAATTGATTGACGATAGGAATTCCCTCATCCAGAAACTCCTTTTTTAATTGATCATGCAAAATATTATATTCAGGAATTTTATGTGCTTCAGGCAAAATGGTATGGATTAAATCCCACAAATAATAAGCTTGGCGTTGGGTTTGCAAAGAGCTCGCCAAATTGGTTTCAGGAATTTTTTCAGCAAACGTTACCGCGGCAATAATATTGGATGCCACCCTTCCCGCTTGATCACGCAAATCTGAAAGAACAAAAATCACACTATAATAGGTCGATACCGATGAGTCTTTTGCCACTGAATCGAGCATGACGTGTTTCAGCACATGCTGAGAACTGTCCCATGCCGCAAACATTTTTTGAATCGCATGATCCATCTGTTGAGAGCTACGCAAATGCTGTGGAGTTGCTGCATATTCATCGACCGCCTGACGCCCTTGTTCTAAAGCGGTCTTTAATTGATGCGATAAATGATGCGCATGGATAATAAAACCTTCTTTTCTTAAAATATTGATGGTCTGTTCTACTTGTTGATCCACGCCAGCACGGTACGCTTTCAGTTCTTGTAAATTTTGCTGAAATTCAGCTGCTGAACTCGACATGACTTTGTTTGCAGGTGCTCGTTCACGCGAAATACTATTGGTCAGTTCAGCCACTTTGCCTAATACAGAAATTTCAATTAAAGCACGTTTTGTTTTTTGATAACTCTGATAACTATTCACCATCAGAGGAACGCAAATAAAAAGCAATGACACGATAATAATGATCATCGAGATCAACAGTCGCTGACTGATATGCTCTGTGCGCAATTTCATCATCATGCTAAGTTTCACCTACGTCATTATAACTGTGCAAAATCGTGGACTTGATCACTTAATCGGCGACTATATTACATGAGCAATCTTTAAATTACTTACAAAAAAGATAATTAATTCACTTATATTTTGAATTATTTAGTTTTTATCACCAAATCATAACAGCTAAATTGGATCTGATATTTTAAACCTGTCTAACTAGAGCATCTTATTCAAGAAAACTTCTAAGCGCATACCCATGACCCATTTGCTTAAAACAACAAATACAAAAAATAATGTTTCAGCATGCAGAAAATATTTTACAGATGCAACATTTGGGTGCATAATGCACCTCATTAGGGCGAGTTTAGTTTTTCCTCAGCAGTAAACTAAATTTACCCGCAAATTTTGGCGAAAAATCCCAGTTTTTGAAAGAAAACTGGGATTTTTTTATGGGTTTTGATCATATCACACCCTCAAACTGCACCATATCAGTGCAATTTTCGCAAAACCATTTGCGTTTTCACATGCAAAAAAAACCCAACCTTGGGGAAAGTTGGGCAGATAAAAAGCAAACAATTATGGAGAATCAGATCGCACTACTGGATGAACCAAGCTTAGGATTTGATGGTTAAATTATGAGATAAGTCACATAATTTACAAACCCGACTTAAGTAGTAGGACTTCATGGTGGAATTATGAAATAAATCACAGTTTATGTAAAGCCTAGTCAACCAGTCTGATTTATTTTTATACAAATATTAAAATTTAATGTGACTAAACTCACATTAATTCAAATATTCCACTCAAATTCAGTCTAAACAAGCCTTCTTTATTGCTTGTTTTTTACCCAAATATCATGATTTCACCCTAAAACAGGTGAATTTTTCCGTTATTCTTCACATTCCAAGAATTATTATTAAAGATAATTTCAATAAAACTGATCGATTAATCCAATTAATGCTTTGCTTATTATTTCTACTTTTGTTGCAAAAACGAACATATCGACTTGTTATCCATACAGTTTTTAGGTTGACAGCAAAAATTTTATTTGAATATTTTTTAAACAACAAAGTCAATTGGACTTAATTCTTAAATAAAGTCCTTTTAGTTCATTGACTTAATAATTTGTTACACTAAAATGATCAATGTTTCATCCATTTTTAACAAAACTGGTAACTATCATGAAAAAACTCGGTTTAGCCACTGCATTATTATTAGCCATGACCGGTGCTCAAGCGTACCAATTCGAAGTTCAAGGTCAATCTGAATACATCGACAATACAGTAAATGATAAGAATTTCACTGGTGCTGTTCAAGGTACTTACTACTTCAAAAATGTTGATGCGACTAAAGGTCCATTGGCTGAAGCTGCGTTCTTAAACCAAGCGTCTAACTTCTCTTTAGCATACAACTATGGTGAATACGATGTAGATGCTGACGAAGCAGATTTCGTATCTCATGTTTATGGTGCTAAAGCTGAAGCGTATATTCCAACTCAATTGGTTCCTGTTTATGCAAGTGCAGCATATAGCCACACCATCACAGATGGTAAAGGCGGTCAAGATAATGACAATGGCGACCGTTATGCCTTAGAACTTGGTGCAGTAGTAGCGCCTAACTTCTTAGTTGCTGTAGGTTATACAAGCGTTGCAGACCAAACTTCTTATGATGCTTTCAACATCCTTTCTAATGGTGTTGCTAAAGCAGCACTTGAGTCGGGCACAATCAATCAAGATCAAGATGCAATCACTGCACGTACAAAATACGTAGGCGCAATTGACGGCACCAATATGGCTGTTGGTTTTGAAGCAGGTCTTGTATATGGTGAAGATACTATGTACAACTTAAAAACAGATCTTTACTTAACACCAGCGCTTAGCGTAGGTGCTTCTTATGTAGAAACAAGTGCTGACTCTGTTGTCGATTCTGCTTGGGGCGCGAACGTAAACTACTTCATCACTCCTGCAGTTGCAGTTGGTGCTAGCTATGTAAATGCGAATGCTGTAGGCGAAGCTGTTGACACTCAAACTGTTGGTGTAAACGCTAAATTCCGTTTCTAATTTCACATTAGACACTGAAGTTAAAAAAGACGCTCATCTGAGCGTCTTTTTTATGCCTGAAATATGTCATGAAAAATTTGAACTGCTATTTCACTCAGCCGAATCATCATGGTGATGATGCGGTAAGTGGCGAATGTACTGCAATGCGATTAAACGTGACACGATCAATGCCAAATACATCACCCCACAGAACATTTGCAACATGGCAATCACCCGTGCTTCCGGGCTGATCGGTATAAGGTCGGATAAACCTGTCGCGGACTGCAAACTAAAACTTAAAAACAGTAAATCCAACCAGCTTTGTAAACCTGCAGCATTTGGGTTCTGAAAACTTTGCGGAATCAAAATTTGACAGATGCTATATAAAAAGGCAAAACCCCAAGCGAGTAAAGTAAATACCGCTGCAGCAGCAAACAGTTCATCTTTGGTTAAATAACGGTCATGGAACATATAGCGCAATAAGCCATAGGCTGCGCTAAAATAGGCTGCAGCTTCACAGGCATGACTCATCACCAAAATAAGAGGATGCCGCACACCCAATAAAATAAAGAATGAAAAGAACAAAGCCGCATAAACAAAACTGAGCCCCACAATACTCAACATTGGCGTTTGTCGAATCACTTTAGCAATGAGCAACAACACCAATACACCCACCATCCACGTAATGACTTTATAGGGCATATGGTGATGCGCAAAGAGTGAGAGCAGCAAAATCACAAACTGCAAAAACAACAGCCATGCCGAAGGCAAAACCCGAAACTTTTTCCAGACATTGTCTAATATGTACATATATCTGCTGCCTATTCTTTTTATATTGCATCCAACATAGCAGCTTATTTGCGCATGCAATGCAATCTCTCTGTATCAAAATTGCATATCTCAATAACCGTATCCACAAATGCTCAAAATATTTATCGGCATGCTTGCTCAAGCCAACATACAGGCATAAAAAAAGTCCCATGACTGGGACTTTTTTGAGGTGTTTCAGACCTTAGTGGTCAGATGCACCAGAGATACCAATACCTGTTTGTGAGCGTACGAACTGTGCATCGAATGCTTTACGTTCAGCTTGTGCTTGCGCAGAGTTATCTGTAATAGAGAAGAACCAGCAGCAGAAGAATGAAAGTGGCATTGCAAAGATCGCAGGACCGTTAAATGGGTTGATTGGTGTATCAGAAATTTGCAGCGTATCGACCCAAACTGCTTTAGACAATACAATCAAGGTTACTGCTGAAGCTAGACCAGCAACACCACCGATTACCGCACCACGAGTCGTTAAGCCTCTCCAGAACATCGACAATACCAGTACTGGGAAGTTCGCACATGCCGCTACAGAGAATGCTAAACCAACCATGAACGCAACGTTTTGTTTCTCGAAAAGAATACCCAAGATCATTGCGAAGATTGCCAAGCCTAAAGTTGCAATTTTAGACATGCGAAGTTCAGATTCAGGTGTCGTTTGACCTTTCTTGAATACGTTAGCGTACAAGTCGTGTGAAATTGCTGAAGCACCTGACAATGTCAAACCAGCAACAACTGCAAGAATCGTTGCGAATGCCACCGCTGAAATGAAGCCCATGAACAAGTCACCGCCCACCGCATCAGACAAGTGCACCGCAGCCATGTTGTTACCACCAACAAGTTCCAACTTGCCCGTTACTGCCATTTTCGCAACATCAAGGAATTGTGGGTTGTTCGATACATAAAGGATCGCACCAAAACCAATGATGAAAGTTAAAAGATAGAAGTAACCAATGAAACCTGTTGCTACAACCACTGATTTACGTGCTTCTTTCGCATCTTTTACAGTGAAGAAACGCATCAAGATGTGTGGTAAACCTGCCGTACCGAACATTAATGCAAGACCCAGTGAAATCGCATCAATTGGGTTAGAGGCCAATTTACCAGGACCCATAATGTTTGCAGCATCGGCCAAACTTAAATCGTGTACTTTAGAGAAGACTTGAATAGATTGTTCGAACATGTTGGTAAAGCTGAAGCCCACGCCTTTCATTACCATGAAAGCCATGAAAGTCGCACCTGAAAGTAACATCACCGCTTTGATGATCTGTACCCAAGTCGTTGCCAACATACCACCGAACATAACGTAAGCCATCATGAGTAGACCCACGATTACCACTGCAAGGTTGTAGTTCAAACCAAAAAGAAGTTTGATTAACTGACCCGCACCTACCATTTGTGCAATCAGGTAGAATGCAACTACTACAAGCGAACTGAATGCTGCAAGGGTACGTACTGGCTTTTCAGCTAAACGGAACGATACAACGTCAGATAGGTTGTATTTACCTAAGTTACGTAAACGCTCAGCAATCAAGAACAATACGATTGGCCAACCGACCATGAAGCCAAGTGAATACAGCAAGCCGTCAAAGCCTGACATAAACACCATTGCGGAAATACCCAGGAACGATGCTGCTGACATATAGTCACCTGCAATCGCGAGACCATTTTGGAAACCTGAAATACCACCACCTGCGGTATAGAAGTCCTTGGTGCTTGTGGTTTGCTTTGCTGCCCATTTAGTAATGAACAAAGTTGCGCCCACGAAAATCAAGAACATAATAATTGCAGGCCAGTTGGTTGGCTGCTGTTCTGCTGCACCTAAATCTGGTCCTGCAAATGCCATACCTGACATTAATACAGTAGACGCAGCCAGTGCTTTCAATGAATTCCATTTCATCTTAGTGCGTTCCTTTCTCATGTGTAATTGCTTCAACTTCACGCATCGCTTCTTCGTTCAATTGGTCAAGTTTGCCATTCGCAATTGATGAATAAACAGCACACAAAATGAAAGATAAAACGATAATGCCCAGACCCAGTGGAATACCCCAAGTCGTCACACCACCTGAAATTGAACTCAATAAGAATTCTTTGTTATAGCCCACTAAAAGCATAAAACCTACGTACACAAACAACATGATTGCTGTTAATGTCCAGCTTAGGTTACTTTTTCTGCGAACCATTTCTTTGAATTTTGGGTTTTGTAGAATACGTTCTACTTGTACCTCATCCATAACCTGCTCCTTCAAGCGCCCTGCCTTAGGCGCAAATTTTTAATTCGAATTATTTCGAACTTAAAATTAACAATGTTGGAGCCGATTTGCAATTTAGACTTTGGTCGCTAAAAAAATGATCAACCTCAGCGCAAAGGCAATGGAATAGGCTATCATAGCCCTATTGTCGATACTTTTAAGGCATCATGAACAGCTGGCTCATTATGGGGGTTTTAGCCCTCTATATCGCATTACTTTTTATCTGTGCTTTCTATGGGGAAAAACACGCCAGTCGTTTAAGCACGCGTGGGCGCATGCTCATGTTCAGCTTAACTTTAGGGGTGTACTGTTCATCATGGACTTTTTATGGTGCAACGGGCGCAGCCGTTCGTGAAGGGATCATTTTTTTACCCATTTATTTAGGGCCATTGCTGTTTGTCGCTGTTGGTTATGATATTTGGCGACGTTTAGGTCGAGTGCGACAACACCACGCCATTTCATCGATTGCTGACTTTGTTGCTGCACGTTACGGTAAAAGCGGGCCATTGGCATCACTGGTCACAATTTTGGCGGTGATTGCAATTATTCCCTATTTGGCTTTGCAATTACGCGCAATTGCGCTGAGTGCCGCAGTGATTTTGGATCAAAGCACCAATGTTGAAAGTACCACCAATGCGGTGTTATTCCTGACAGGTTTATTGGCTATTTTGGCGATGCTGTTTGGTACCCGACAAATTGCCAATACGGAGCAGCACGGCGGTTTAATGCTGGCAGTGGCCTTTGAATCGTTTGTGAAACTGTTTGCATTACTCGCAGTAGCATTCTTTTTTGTTTTTGAAGCACCCGGCAATATTCATCAAATTGCCAATGACGTTTCAATCACATTTAATGAAGTCCAGCTATTTGGTGTGCCTGAAACCTTCTGGGTACAAACCTTATTGGCTGCATTAGCCATTATTTGTTTGCCACGTCAGTTTCACGTTGCTGTGGTCGAATTGCGTGATGAAAAACATATTCGGGGTGCGCGTCGCTGGTTTGCCGTTTATCTGATTTTAACCACCATCGCGATTGTTCCAATTGCCAGTTGGGCCTTGCACGCAGCTCCGCAATATTTAGCCATCCCAGATGTAGCGGTTTTGTCTTTGCCACTCAGTTATAACCAAGACTGGTTGACGCTGTTGGCGTTCTTGGGAGGATTCTCCGCCTCAACAGGCATGCTATTGGTATCTTCAGTAGCACTGTCGATCATGCTGAGTAATGACCTGATCATGCCTGCCTTGTGGCGCATGGGCATTTTCTCACGCCATGACAAGCGCTTGCCTTTGGTACTGAAATTCACCCGACGCATTTGTATTTTAGCGGTGATGCTGCTCGGCTTCCTGTTCTTCAACTTCTTTAACGATATTGATCAACTTTCTGTGTTTGGCTTGTTGGCCTTTAGTGCAGTGGCACAGTTCTCCCCTGCCCTGATTGGGGGGTTATATTGGCGTGGTGGCAGTAAACAGGGCGTTTATGCAGGCTTAATTGTTGGATTTGCGATGTGGGCCTATACCCTGCTACTTCCGACTATTTTACGCAGCCTGCCAAGTCAGTTCAGCGAGTTTACCCGTGAATTTTTATTGCTGGGACCTTTAGGCATCAACTGGTTACGCCCTGAAGCCTTGCTTGGCTTTGAATCTTTTGCCCCGCTCACACATGGGGTGGTTTGGGCGCTCGGTTTAAATATTTTGTTATATGTTTGGGTGTCACGTATTTTCCGCCCAAGTGTGGCAGAACAGATTCAGGCCGAAAGTTTCTTTTATTATGAAACCAAGCCTTTGCCAACTCAGAACATGAGCAACGAGGTCAGCTATTCACATCAGGATGTAGCGCGTTTAAAAGTAGGCGATTTAATCACACTGGCAAAACGCATTACAGGCGAATCTCCAACCCGACAAGCCTTTGAGCAGTTTAGTCAGCAAAATAATGTGGTGCTGAATGAAAATGCCAATGCCAACGGCATGTGGTGGCGTTTTACCGAACAATATTTGGCAGGCACCATTGGTGCAGCATCTGCGCGTACTTTGCTCACCACTGCCATGGTCAATAACGGACTCGCTTTAGGGCAAGTTGCGAATATTCTTGACCAAGCCTCACAATGGCAACGCTTTAACCAAAACCTAATCATGACCATGATTGACCACATGACCCAAGGCGTGAGTGTGGTAGATGAAAATATGTGTTTGGTAGCATGGAATAATCAATATCTCAAACTATTTGATTATCCTAAAGATATTGTCTATGTCGGGTGCCCAATTGCCGATTTGATTCGCTATAACGCAGAACGTGGTGAATGTGGTCCGGGCTCAATTGAAGAACACGTGCGTAAACGTATTCACTGGATGAAAATGGGCAGTGCACACGAGTTTGAACGCATCCGTAAAGATGGTCGTGTAATTCAAATGCGTGGTAATCCAATTGAAGGCGGTGGTTTCGTGACCACCTTTGCCGATATTACCGCTTTCCGTGAAAACGAAGCCGTACTTGAAGCACGGGTACAAGATCGCACACAACAATTGGCCGATGCTTTGGCAGAACAGCAATTGGCACGTGAACAAGCCGACAAAGCCAATATGTCCAAAAGCCGCTTTATTGCCGCTGCCAGTCATGACTTATTACAGCCAATGCATGCAGCGCGCTTATTCAGTACGGCTTTAGAGCAAAGTATTCAGTCCGATGAAGACCGTAAAACCCTGCAACAACTGGATCGTGCCCTGCATGGTGCAGAAAGTATGCTCTCGGCCTTGTTGGATATTGCCCGTTTGGAAGGCGGTACGATTCAGCCGAAACGTCAGGCTTATCCACTGCATGACTTACTCAGCGATTTAAGCCTGCAATTTAAATCCATTGCGGCACAACGTGGCATTGAATTCCGTGTGCATGACGTACAGTTCTGGATTGATACCGACCCACAATGGATTCGTCGTATTATTCAAAACTTTGTCAGCAATGCGCTGCGCTATACCGCCAAAGGGCGTGTGGTCGTGGGCGTGTTACGTTCTGCAGAACATCCACAACATATTAGAATTGGGGTGTGGGATACAGGTCCGGGTATTGCCGAAGAACAACGTATTAAACTGTTTCAGGAATTTGAGCGTTGCGGACATACGTCGCCTTGGGGTGAGCAAGGTCTAGGTCTTGGGTTAGCGATTGTGCAGCGTATGACCAGTTTGCTGAACTACCCTGTGCATGTCTATTCGGAATTGGGCAAAGGCTCGTGCTTTATGATTGAAGTGCCGATTGTCGAAGCTCCAAAAGTAGTGGCTGCACCTGTGCAAGTGGTGCCGTTGAAAACCAAAGCCTATAAAATTTTGTGTTTAGACAATGATGAAACCATTTTGGAAGGCATGGCGACCCTGCTGAGTAAATGGGGCTATCACGTATTTAAAGCCACCGAACCTGAACAAGCAATTGAGTTGATTCAACGTGAGCACATTCAAGTTTGGTTGGTCGATCAGCACTTAAATGACGATAAAATCGGTTTAGATTTTATTCTGGAACATCGTCAAGCCGATGTACCTGTGGCGTTAATTACTGCTGACTCTGATCCAGAACTACCGCAACGCTTAAAAGAACTCAACATCGTCTTGCTGAAAAAACCATTAAAACCAGCATCGCTACGTTCTTGGTTATCGGGTCTGAAAATTTCGGAGACTTGATTCACATACCTAACTTTGGCTAATTTGGGGCGCTCATCCCACAGAGATAAAGCTGAGATGAACGCACCGACCTTGTTACATTTTCTGGTTTGGTTACATTTGTTAGTCTGATGACCAAGCTTCACTTTACATAGCGAAATATGGCTACAATGAAAATCCAACACATTTGCTGTCAATATTGACAGCGATTGACCTGATGCAGCACACCAATTGACCAAACTTTTCAAAAATGTCGCGTTTTGAGTGCCTGCCCTTCACATTAAATACCATCACCTCACTGGCTATGGCAAAGTCTGACAAGATGGTAAGTGAATATGCTCAATAAATTTTACAATTTTTCTAAGCCCTGAGTTTGTCGTTATTTTTTGCCCTTATCGCCAAAACATTAGACTTTAGTCGTATATGCTTAAAACGCTTCATGCGCGCATAACTGAGTACAAGAAATGATCAATTGGCTGGTGTAGCCTGTATAAATACTGCGATTGATCAACCCTTCTTCTCATTTTAGGAAGTGATGTCATGAATTTAGCTGAATATGAACAGCAGCTTGCCGAACAATCTCAGCAGCTGCATCGTCAATACGGCGTCAATGCACTCTTACCCGAAATTCAATGGAATCAACTGTTCCCCAATAGCAAACTCAGTTCCACTCATCTTCAAGCTTTGGAAACCATTTACCAAAGTGCTGTGCCCTTAGCCTTGCAGGTTTTTGAAGAACTCAATTTTGATGTGTTTCGCCCTGCGGCGTATCAACCACAAGGTTTAGGTCTGTTCAACAAACTTTCAGCACAGGAGGAGCAATTACTGGATGTTTTGGAACAAGAAGCGCAAGGCTTAGATCAAAGCACCCGCCAGCATATTTGGAGTATGTTATTACGTGGTGGTGCGGTACTGGTCTTTAAAGCATGGTTAGGCAAAGTCAAAATAGATGAGGCACAACTCGATACAGCTCAATTTGATGAATTGTCCGATTTGCTGTTCATTAAAACCTCACCTTTTGAGCTGGCAGAACGCTTAAAAGTCGATGCGCATGCACCCACTGAACATATTTTTCTACTGTATGGCAATGACGTGTATTTAGACCGTTTTAACAGTCTTGAAACGGCAGCCTTATTTGTCGATTTAGGCGTGTACGATGCTGCGTTTATAAGCCTGAGAGATGACCACGTTGCAAAATACCTGATTGGACAAGGCTATGTCAGTGAGCAGCAAATTGATGAATTGCAATGTGCCTTAAATCCTTTGAATTGTGCCGATTTAAATCCAAAACAGAACTATATTGCTTAGTGTGAGTTGAAGACTTAAATTCCAAGTAATCACATCGCAAACCCCATCCTATTCCAAATAAAAACAAGGCGTGCAATAGCACGCCTTGTGGCTTATTTCATTAACAATACACGAATGAATTTTGCTTAAAACGTCACACGTTTATAATCACGATATTCAGGCTTCCAGAAATTAGCCTCAATTGCCTCGCGTAATGCCTCATCACTCATGACCGGTGCAACCCCTGCATCCATTGCTGCTTTTGCGACTCTAAATGCAATAAATTTAGACACCTGCTGAATTTCATTTAAATCAGGCAATAAATCTGCGTTTGGATCCTGCAACAATGGTGAGCAGTCCGCCAGCGCATTACTTGACGCAATGAGCATACTGTCTGTCACACGTGTAGCCCCTGCAGCGATTACCCCTAAGCCAATACCTGGGAAAATATACGAGTTATTGCATTGGGAAATATTATAAAGTTTGCCCTGATAGTTCACTGGCTCAAACGGGCTACCTGTTGCAATTAAGGCCTTGCCTTCAGTCCACTCCAAAATATCGGCAGGAAAGGCTTCAACTTGTGAGGTTGGGTTTGACAATGGCAACACAATTGGACGCTCGCAATTGGCAGCCAAGGTTTTAATCACCTCTTCAGTAAATAAACCCGGTTGCCCCGAAACCCCAATCAATACCGTTGGCTTGGCATTTTGAATGACGTCCAACAGCGAAATCACACCTTCAGGATTGCCCCAATGTGCCACACGGTCAGGACTTTGTGCCAATTTACGTTGGAAGTCGAGCAAGTTTGGCTGATTGCTGGTGAATAAGCCAAAACGATCCACCATATACACACGAGCACGTGCTTCAGCATCGCTCAAGCCTTCCACCACCATTTGCGCCACAATTTGCTCGGCAATACCACATCCTGCAGAACCTGCACCTAAAAAGGCAATGGTTTGATCTTTCAGCTGCTTGCCTGCCGCACGTGATGCAGCAATTAAACTGCCCACAGATACTGCCGCAGTGCCCTGAATATCATCATTAAAACAGCAAATCTGATCACGATATTTATTCAGCAAGGGCATGGCATTTTTCTGAGCAAAATCTTCAAACTGAATCAATGCCTTAGGCCAACGGCGTTTCACCGCATCAATCACCTGATCGACAAATTGATAGTATTCCTCACCACTAATACGTGGCTGATTCCAGCCCATATAGATCGGATCATTCAGTAATTGTGGGTTATTGGTACCGACATCTAAGGTAATGGGCAAGGTATAGGCCGGGCTAATACCACCACACGCTGTATATAAAGACAGTTTCCCAATTGGAATGCCCATGCCGCCAATGCCCTGATCACCCAAGCCTAAAATACGCTCACCATCGGTAATCACAATCACTTTGACATTCTTTTTATTGATGTTTTGTACAATATCATCAATATGGGCACGGTCTGGATAGGAAATAAAAATACCCCGATGACGGCGGTAAATATCGGAAAAACGCTGACATGCCTCGCCTACAGTTGGGGTGTAAATAATAGGCATCATTTCACTCAAATGCTGTTCAATCAGGTGATAAAACAGGGTTTCATTGGTGTCCTGAATGTTGCGCAAATAAATATGCTTGTTGATGGCATCGCTAAAAGCAGAATATTGCTGATACGAACGCTGGCTTTGTTCTTCAATATTTTCAATTGCATGTGGAATTAAGCCATGCAAGTTAAAACGGGTGCGTTCTTCTTCTGAAAATGCAGAACCTTTATTTAATAAAGGCAATTCTAAAAGGCCGTTGCCCGCATAGGGAATATATAAAGGACGTTTCTGCTGCAAATTTGCGGTTGTCATTGTTCATCTCATTCTAATCGGTTGCTGATGGCGCATGGATTGAGATGCACCATCTGACATCTGACTAGCTTAGCCCGAATTGCAGCAAATAGGGCATTTAGAAGTTTGATAACCAAATCTGAATGATTTTTATTTCTGATAGCCCATGTTATATAGGCATCGAACCTAATTTATTTGGGTGGTTGCAGTGGCGTCATATCTACAATTAAGCCAGTGAACTTACGCACCAAAGGCAGCACACATAATACGACTGGAAAAGCAAACGCCCAAGAAATCATCCAGTTATGCAACCACAGGGTAAAAAATCCCTCAATCCAGCCCAAATTTCGGATCATATTAATCAACGAAATGATGCCACTCATCAAACATGATAAAAAGAAAGGCATTACCACCGTGGCCCATTTCATGGGTAATTTGGGTACATTGCCAAAAATCATTGCACGTTGTTTCATGCTCCAGCCTTTTCGCCTCACTGAATGCCGCATACTATGCCATGAATTGCTTGCTTAAAGGATGATTTTTCAGGCAATTTGTTCATGCTTAGCTACAATCTCTGAAATTCGATAAAGCATACAATTGCACTCCCCTAAAGCCCCTGAAATTTGCTATATTTAGCGTTTTTCTGCACATCTATTTTTCGACTAAATATGAATACGGCAATACAAGCAGCGCTCGATCATGCAGTGCAATCCCTTCAAGCTGAAGGTGTACTCCCATCTGACTGGAACAATACGAGTAATTTAACCCGTACCAAAGACCGCAGCCACGGTGATTTCGCATCAAATATTGCCATGATTGCCTCTAAAGCCGCAGGCATGAAGCCACGCGATTTAGCCGAAAAAATTCTTGCTGCTCTGCCTGAAGTTGCAGACATCAGCAAAGCAGAGATTGCAGGCCCTGGTTTTATTAACTTCTTTTTAAATGCCGACCAGCGTTTTAGTGTTTTAGATCAAATTCAAGCACAAAAACAACAATTTGGATGCAGCCAAATCAATGCAGAAAAACGCATTCAGGTCGAGTTCGTTTCTGCTAACCCAACCTCAAGCCTACACGTGGGTCATGGTCGTGGTGCTGCTTATGGTATGACAGTTGCCAATTTACTTGAAGCCACAGGTGCTAAAGTTGAGCGTGAATACTATGTCAATGATGCTGGCCGTCAAATGGATATTTTGGCGACTTCAACTTACTTGCGTTATTTGGAACTGGCAGGTCAAACGCTGGTGTTCCCCAAAAATGCGTATCAGGGTGACTACGTTAAAGACATCGCACAAAGCATTTTAAAACAGGATGGTGAACGCCATGTACGCCCTGTTGCAGATGTATATAACAATGTGCCTGAAGATGTGCAATATGCGGCAGAACTCGATGCCGATGGCAACAAAGTGGTCTTGTCGGGCGACAAAGAAAAACACATTGATGGTTTGATTTTCAATTCACAAACGCTCTTGGGTGATGATTATCGCGTGTTCCATCAGGCTGCGCTGAATGCTATTTTGGCCGACATTAAAGATGACTTGGGCGAGTTTGGTGTCACCTTTAACCAATGGTTTAGCGAAGCGTCATTGACTGAAAAAATTGATGAAGCTCTGCAAACACTAGATCAACGTGGTTATCTATACGAACAAGACGGCAATATCTGGTTTAAATCGACCGCATTTGGCGATGAAAAAGACCGTGTGGTGAAACGCCGCAATGGTCAAACCACTTACTTTGCTTCAGACATTGCTTATCACCTGAATAAATTACAACGTGGCTACACAGACCTAATTGATATTTGGGGTTCAGATCACCACGGTTATATTTCACGTGTGAAAGCGGCCATTGATGCACTAGGCTACGACTCGAAAAAATTAACGGTACTGTTAGTGCAGTTCGTGAGCTTATGGCGTGGTGGTGAAATGGTACAAATGTCATCCCGTTCAGGTCAGTACGTGACCTTGCGTGATTTGCGTAAAGAAGTCGGCAACGATGCTGCACGTTTCTATTACGTCATGCGCAAATCTGAACAGCACATTGACTTTGACCTAGATTTGGCCGTTTCACAAAGTAAAGACAATGCGGTCTACTATATTCAATATGCTCATGCACGTATTTGTCGTATGCTCGAAAAAGCTGCTGCTACGCAATTGAATTTTAATGCGACAACTGCACGTCAGTTTGCCGCTAAACTTGAGCTAGATGCTGAAACTGAAATTTTAGCCAAACTGGCTGCGTATCCTGAAATTTTAGTACGTGCTGCCAACAGCCACGAACCGCATCAGGTAGGTAACTATTTGAAAGAATTAGCAGCATTGTTCCACGGTTGGTACAATGAGCATAAAGTTCTGAATGATGATGCAGCCTTGACTCAAGCACGCTTATTGCTTTCAGTAAACGTACAACAAGTCTTGCGTAATGGTTTAGAATTATTAGGTGTCTCTGCACCAGAAACAATGTAAAAGCCAAATAAAAGCATAACAAGAGGAAGTCCACGTGTTTGGAAAAACGCAACGCGGTGTATCTGAACGACCGAATAAGCCCAAAAAACCACTAATTCCAACGTGGTTAGGCACACTCGTGGTGATTTTAATCGTGTTGTGTTTTGCTGTAGCCTTAATGCTATGGAAACCGTGGGCACCTGTACAGCCTAAAGGGCAAATCAATTCTGAGCATTATCAGGAAGATACCAACAAAGACTATCGTTTTTATGATTTGCTGCCACAGCAACAGGTTACCCCAATTCCTGAGCAAGCGGTGCCTGAAACACAGCAACAGAATACCGTAGTCATTGTTGAAGCGCCTGCTGCTGTAGAGGCGCCAGCGGCCAGCGAAGCCAATGTTGGTCTGACAGAAATGCCTGCCCCTGTGGTACAAGCCAGCTATATTCTACAAGTGCGTAGCTATACCGACCCAGATGCTGCAGATGCACGTCGTGCCGAAATTATTTTGAATGGTTTATCGGCAGATGTAGTGAAAAGTGTAGAAGGTGGTGAAACTTGGTATCGGGTGATTTCAGGCCCTTATGATTCAGCCGATGCTGCAGTGATTGCTCAGCAAACTTTGCAGCATAGTGGAATTGATTCAATTGTCGTGAAACGCTAAGCCTCATTGTTATCAATCGACCAAAATCAATTAAAAAAAGATGCCTCGGCATCTTTTTTTAGGTCTATAGAACGATGTACTCACAAAAATCATCGCTAGATTTGCATTAACTGCTGCTCACGTTCGCGTGCACGCTGAAATGCAGGACGCTGTTCCACGCGTGCCAAATAAGCCGCAATCTGTGGATAATGATGCCCGGTACGGCTTTGCAATGCTTGGAGCGGGAAACCCATTTGAATATCGGCAAAAGAAAAATCCCCTGCAAAATAATCATGTTTGCCCAAATAATCTTCTAAATAAGCAATATGATCTTTTAAACGAGGCTGAATAAACCCTGCTTTAACACCTGCAGTAATTTTTTGCGCCATTGGTCGAACTAACCATGGCACATGCTGCGGCACATTGGTTATCACCAATTGCATCACTAACAATGGCATTAGCGAGCCTTCGGCATAATGCATCCAGTATTGATATGCTTGCTGTGCTGAAGCCTGCTGCGGTTTAAACTGCCTTTGCGTATCATAATGCTGCTGCAAGTACTCCAAAATGACTGCAGATTCTGCAATGGTCTGCTCTGCATCCGTCAAAATTGGTGCTTTACCCAATGGGTGAATCAGCTTCAATTCATTGGGCGCACTTAAATTGGGCTGACGGTGGTAAAACTTGATTTCATAGTCCAAACCCAGCTCTTCGAGCGCCCACAAAATGCGGAAAGAGCGGGATTGATCAAGGTGGTGTAAAGTAATCATAAACGTCCTATTTTGTTTTTATTACATCTGTTTTAAGTGATTGTTATATCTTCTGTTTCACGCAACATTATAAAAAGGCATGTCCTGCATGCCTTTTTATAAGAGACGGATTCAACTCTAGGTTTAACCCAATTCAGTACGAATTTCCACACTGCGTAACAAGGTTTTCGTCACAGGTGTTTTTTGACAGATATTCAGTACTTTTTGCTGTAATTCTACATCTAACGCTGCTTCAGTTTGCACACGGCGTTCAATCCACTCCTGCCCTTCCTGATTGGTAAAGAAGTCCGCCTCGACCTGAATTTTGCCAAAATCCAAACCCTTATGCTGTGCATACATACGCAAGGTAATCATGGTGCAAGCGACCAAACTGCTACATAACAGATCATAAGGTGCAGGACCTGCATCTTGACCACCTAACTTTTCAGGCTCATCTACCTTCCATTGGTGCTGACCACTTTGGATCTGACCTTGCCATGCCGTGTCTAAACTGCGTACCTGTGCTGTGCCAATCTTGGCCATAAGATGCTCCCTATAGATTGATATTCCATCATTTATTTTGATGCACGCATTTTTGCGGGGAAAGTCGGCGCTTCTAAACGTGGTCCATCGTAGTCTGGTATTGTGCCAAAACGAGGATCATGATTGACCCATTGCTCACGTGCAATGCTGAGTTCCTCTTGGGTACGACCGACGAGATTCCACCACAACAAAATTGGCGACTCAAAAGGTAAACCGCCCAATAGCAACAGACGCGCACCCGCATGTAAATCTAGCTGAATTTCGGTTAAGCCCGGTTCAAGCACCAGCATATTTTCATCGTTTAATTCATGCCCATGCACAGTGGCTGTGCCTTCCAGCATCATCAAACCATATTCAAATTTAGGATTCAGCGGCAAACGGGTTGTCGTGCTGGTTTCACTATAAATATCTACCCCTAGCAACTCACTATGTACTAATACTGGTGAAGTGGTATTTAAAAATTCACCAACTAAGATGGTAAATTCCACTCCATCTAGCAAAACCACAGGCAAGTCAGGGTAATGATCAAAACGTGGCGCCATATTGCGCTGATCATCAGGTAAAGCAATCCACAGTTGCGCTGTATGCATGTGTGTTTCGGTGTCGGGAGCAACTTCGGTATGTGAAATACCATAACCCGCGGTCATTAAATTAACCTGTTTGGGACGAATCAATTGCTTAGTACCCAAACTGTCGGTATGCATAATGCTGCCTTCAATCATCCAGGTGAATGTTTGCAAACCAATATGTGGATGCGGCCCGACGTCTAAGCCTTCACCTTGTGGAAAATTGACAGGGCCTGCGTGATCCAGAAAACACCATGCCCCAATCATGCGTTTATGCCGACTCGGTAAAGCACGTTTAATTAAAGTTCCCTGCCCAATTTCAGCACTACGCAGTGGAAATTCCTGTATAAATTGCTTGACGTACTTATCACAATCGTCTGAATTGGAAAGCTCGGTATAATTGCTGTTGCTCATCCTATACCTCTTATATTTCTGTAAATTCCTTGACTATTAAATACGCTAAATCACTAACGAAGAGCAAGATGAAATTTGTTGTTCTGATTTTTATGGTTCAAACTTGAACTACACCTTAAAATATATGGCATAATTTTGACCAAAATTTAAAAAAAATAGAGAAAATACCCAAATTTAGGGAGGTTATTTTTTCTGCATTTTGCGCATAATCCTCACTATAAGTTGTCAATTTGAGTAAATATCGCTATGTCTGTAAAAGCTCGAATGGGGGAACAGACCCGTTCGAAGATTTTAAGCAATCAGGAAGCCTCAGAAAAACTTTTAAAAACAACTGAGTGTGATCTTGAAAACCGACAAGCAATTGAAAAAGCATTGCAGCACCCTGCTGCGCAACTTCCACCACAATTTGAAACACATTTTTATCAACACCAAAATTTACATCAGCGTCGTTATTTACGCCAAGTCAATTACATTGGGCAAATGACGTTCCTGCTGTATTTCTTTATCGATTATTTCATCATTCCAGATGTCACTACGCTCTCGGCCACACTCCGTCTCAGTGCTGTTGTATTGGCGCTGATTGGCAATTATTTCTGCTTTAAATTGATCAAAGATATTCGCCTGCTGGATTTAATTTTACCGGTCAGCGCCACACTGTGCTGCGGTATTTGGTTCTATATCCTGTCGCAATCACAAAGCCCTTGGATTTCCACTTATGTTTATGCCTCGGTCATTTTTGTACTCATGGCCAATCTGTGTATTCAAGTGCGTTTCCGCCCTGCGGTCTATAATTCATTGGTCATGAGCGTACTCATGTTTTTTGGGGTGATTTCCCTCACCAACTTGCAGGATGCCTTAGTTTTTATGGTGATGTATATCCCTGTATGTTTGTTGAGTTTGTATATCAGCTGGATCAATACCCTAAATGCCCGCCATCACTTTTTACGCAGTTTGCTGGATGACTGGAATTTTCATACCTTGCAAGCCTTGGCGCATACCGATGAACTGACCCAACTCAATAACCGACGTCAGTTTGTACACATGGCAGAACACAAAATTCATGCATGGCCTAAATCTGAATCGGTCTGCTTACTAATGTTTGATGTCGACTTTTTTAAACAAATTAACGATACCTATGGGCACGATATTGGAGATCGAGTCTTACAAAATATTGCAGACATTGCCCGTAAAGAAATGCGCCGCAAGGATATTTTGGCACGCTTTGGCGGTGAAGAGTTTATTGCACTGCTTAGTGAAACCAGCTTAGATGAAGCACTGATGATTTCAGAGCGCTTAAGACAAAAAATTGCTCAGCATGAAATGTGCATTGATAAAAAATGTTTTAATTTTACGGTCTCCATTGGCGTGTCGAGTTTAAAACCACAACAAACCGACTTGCAGACCCTAATTAAAGAAGCCGATTTGGCCTTATACCAAGCCAAACAACGTGGACGAAATTGTGTCATCAGTTTTGATGTGGGGATGCCTGAGCCCCCTAAATCTACGGTAAAAAAAGAAATTAAATCTTGGATTGTTTAGCAGGCATAAAAAAGAGCACATGGAGTGCTCTTTTTTTATGTGCAAGAGGAAAGCTAGCTGCCGCAAGCATCTTGCACCCATTTTAAAAGCCGTGCTTTAAAATGGGCTCATGTCGTAAAACTGGCAAGCAGCAGTGCTGCTTGAAACCCCTAGCTGCCGCGCGCATAGCGCTTGGCGTAATTCAGGCACGAAGCAGTGCTTCGTGAAATCCCTGAATTACTCCCATTCAATGGTTGCAGGTGGTTTAGATGATACGTCATAAACCACACGTGAAACCTCTGCAATTTCATTCATGATGCGCGTTGAAATACGGTCAACCAAATCATACGGCAAGTGTGCGAAACGTGCAGTCATAAAGTCCACTGTTTCTACGGCACGTAGTGCGATTACCCATGCATAACGACGGCCATCACCTACGACACCAACTGATTTTACAGGTTGGAATACTGCAAATGCTTGAGCTGTTTTGTCATACCAGCCACTTGCACGTAATTCCTGCATGAAAATATCATCAGCTAGACGTAAAATGTCTGCATATTCTTTTTTCACTTCACCCAAAATACGCACGCCCAAACCTGGACCTGGGAATGGATGGCGGTAAATCATGCTGTGTGGCAAGCCTAAAGTGGTGCCAAGTTTACGAACTTCATCTTTAAACAAATCACGTAATGGTTCAACCAATTCAAAAGCTAAATCTTCTGGTAAACCACCCACGTTGTGGTGTGATTTAATCACATGCGCTTTGCCTTGTTTGCTGGCTGCAGATTCAATCACGTCTGGGTAAATCGTACCTTGTGCCAAGAATTTCACGCCATCCAGCTTACGTGCTTCTTCGGCAAAAACTTCAATAAATTCACGACCAATGATTTTACGTTTTTTCTCTGGATCAACTTCGCCAGCCAATGCACCCAAGAAACGCTGTTCAGCGTCGGCACGAATCACGCGAATCCCCATGTTTTCTGCAAACATTTGCATCACTTGATCGCCTTCGTTCAAGCGCAACAAACCATTGTCTACAAATACACACGTTAATTGATCGCCAATGGCTTTATGCAACAATGCCGCAACCACAGAAGAATCCACACCGCCCGACAAACCAAGCAATACTTTTTCATCGCCAATTTGCTGACGTAATTGCTCTACGCGCAGGTCGATGATGTGTTCTGGTGTCCATAAACCGCGACATCCACAAATTTGATGGACGAAGTTAGACAATAACTCTGCACCTTTTGCAGTGTGTGTCACTTCTGGGTGGAACTGAATCCCATAGAAACGGCGAGTTTCATCAGAAATCATTGCCACTGGGCAGCTTGGCGTGCTTGCAGTAATTTGGAAGCCTTCTGGAATACGTGCCACTTTATCGCCATGGCTCATCCAAACGTGCAATTGGTTTTCACGGTCTTGCAAGTTACCAATCAGTTTGTCACGTACCAAAATATCGACTTCGGCATAACCGAATTCATGCACTGTACCCGCTTCAACTTTACCGCCCAATTGTTCTGACATGGTCTGTAAACCATAGCAGATACCCAGTACAGGTACGCCTAAGTTAAATACAATTTCAGGTGCGCGTGGACTACCCGCTTGGTGAACACTTTCAGGTCCACCCGATAAGATAATACCGTTTGGATTAAATGCACGAATGTCTTCTTCCGACATATCGTAGGCATACATTTCAGAATATACGCCCGCTTCACGAACACGACGTGCGATCAGCTGGCTATATTGCGAACCGAAATCCAGAATCAGGATACGATCTTCAGTAATTTGAGTATTGGTAGTCATGACAAACAACTATAGAAAGGCAAACGAATTAAGCGCGCTATTCTAGCATTTTTCCACGCCTTGCGCACACTATTCAGACAATCCTAAAAATGGCTATTTTTCTTCGTGATATTGCAGTGACCACATACTCTAAGTTTTAAAAGACTATGCATTTTCTATGGCATAAAAAAAGCAACCTTCTTGAAGATTGCTTAAATTGTTGAGCTGATGTGGAAATCAATGACTTACTTTTTTGCTTCCAAAAGATGGTCTAGACTTATTTTGCCTGCACCGTAAAGCATGATGTAGAAGAAACCGCCAGCCAAACCAATATTTTTCATAAAACTCAGCGCATCTTCTGGTGCAGCATGGAATAAAAATGCAGTTAAAAGACTAAAAACACCTAAACCCAAACCCACGACACGTGCTTGTAAACCGAATAGAATTGCCAAACCACCACCAAGTTCTAGCAAAATCACCAAAGGTAGCAATGAACCTGAAACACCCATAGCTTGCATATAGCCCACTGTTGCATCATAGCCTGCAATTTTTCCCCAACCAGATACAATAAATAAATACGCTAAAAAAGCACGTGCAAATAAACTTACAATGGCTTGCACACTTGCTTTTTCGACCACACTTTTTAACACAACATTTGGATTAAACATCAGATCACCTATATTTTTGATTCATTCTTGAAGACAAATACATCTTAGTTTTTTCAAAATTCAGGATAAATACGCATTTAAAAGACATGTTGTTGCATCTATGCAACGAAAAAGAACCGATGTGGCTGGTCTAGCATCCCTAAAATCACTGTGAAAATTATTTACCTTTTCATACTGACTTTCCGCCTGTGGACTGCTAGGATTTGAGCACACTTTCGCTTGTTTTTTCCCATGGAACTGATTGATTTTATATTACACGTCGATGAACATTTGCTCGAATTCATCACCCAATATGGGGTATGGATTTACGCTATTTTATTCCTGATTATTTTTGTAGAAACAGGCTTGGTGGTCATGCCGTTTTTACCTGGCGATAGTTTACTGTTCGCGGCAGGCGCATTGGCTGCATCGACAGGAGTGATGGATCCGTGGATTTTGGGTATTTTATTGTTTACTGCTGCGGTACTCGGTGACACCCTGAATTACCACATTGGTAAATATATTGGTCCACGGGTTTTTGAACTGGAATCACGTTTTATCAATAAAAAACATTTGATCGAAACCCAGAAGTTTTTTGAGCGACACGGCGGAAAAACCATTATTTTTGCGCGTTTTGTGCCTTTTGCGCGTACCTTTGCGCCCTTCGTGGCGGGTGCAGGCAGCATGAATTATAAATACTTCCTGACCTATAACGTGATTGGCGCTTTTTGCTGGATCGCGTCGTTTATTACACTCGGTTATTTGTTTGGCAATATGCCAATAGTGAAAGACAATTTCACCCATTTAATTTTCGGCATTATTATTTTAAGTGTCTTGCCTGGAGTGATTGGTTTTATTCGCCAAAAACTCAAGAAAAAAACTGCTTAAGTTGTGAAATTCTTTGGGCATGCCTGTTGAACAGTGCTGCCCTTATCCATTCAAAATAGGTGAGATGAGTGCTCAACTCACCAAAAATCTCTAAATCTTTAGAAAAAACGTGCTACCACTGGCAGCATACACACCACCAACAGCAAAGCCGAGCCTTTATATAACAAATCTGCCGTCACTTTATTGGTTTCTCGCGCCAAAACTGCTCGCCCAAAAGACATCCAAAATAACGCTGTTGGCAATAAAATCAGACCAAATAAGACATAGACCATGGCAAAGTTGGTCGGGTTATCCCATGTTTCTGTAGGCAAAATACCTGCCGCAAATAACAAGGCTTTCGGGTTTTTAAAAGTCGAAAAAAATAATTGTGCAGGGCGAATGGCAGAGTGCTTTTGACAATGTTGTTCTAAATGTGACTGCTTCCATAAATGAAAAGCCATCCAAAATACATAGCCCGCACTTAAAACATGCAGAATATCAATCAAATAAGGCCAAATTGGCGCACTCAAATGAATGAATAACGCCCACAGACTAATGGCATACATATAACCAAAAAACTCTGCGGGAATCAGCAGACTGGTTTTGGCAATGCCTTGTTGGTGGGCTGAGCTTGCCAATAGCGCATTGGTCGGGCCAGGAATCATCAAGACCGCAATCATTGCTAGGACAAAGAGCCAACTTTCAATCATAAACACCAGAGCATGCAAATCAAAAATAGGAGCACACCTTATATGAAAGCCATTGAAAATGACAAGTTTTTCTATCTGGCAGGACTGACCCAAGGGTATAAATAGAACAGAAAATAAAATTAAGTTTTTGTTTTTAAAATATTAGATTGAAATCAATCTTGAATTATCTTGCTACATTTTTTAAGCAATGGTGCTGCAAAAATGACAGCACCACGGACGAAATATTCGTAAACCCTAAAATTTAAGATGTTGCGGGTTTGAGTTTGACAATAATCGGGCAAGCTTTAAATTTTGCTGCTTGCACAATGGCTTCTTGCTCACCTAAAAGACGTGCCAATTCTGTTCTTTTGGTATTGGATGACTGTCCCATATTGACAGAAACACTCGGTGCAACGCCCCAACCGCCACGGCTGCCCCAACCACCGCCTAAACCGATACCCACACCAACACCTGTACGTTTCGGTGCTTCAACACCGCTTTCAATATATTGCTGAATACGGTTATATTCGCTTTGTAATTGTTGGCAATTCAAAGCCTGATAATGTGTAGGCGACACATAGCTAGGTTTCACTGTGGTCGCACAAGCCCCTAGCAATAAACTACTTGCCGCGACAAGACCAATTGCAAATGTTTTCATGTCTACCTCTGTATCACGCTTGCTCAATTTCATTGAACAATGATTGATAGGCCTGCGTCAATTTATGATCTGTTGCCAAATGAATTAATGGCAAATTTTTATGATGTGATTCTTTCATCAACACCGAAGGCGGTAACATACTATTCAAAACAGGCAAACCTTCATCTTTGAGTTGCTGCACCACTTCACGCGGTAACTTGGCCTGTGCCTGATATTGATTCACCACAATGCCTTCAATTTGCAAGTTTGCATTGTGGTCATCCTGAGTTTCCAACACATTTTCAATCAAACTTTGCAAAGCACGTTTAGAAAAGACATCGCAGTCAAATGGAATGAGCACCCGATCTGCAGCAATTAATGCCGACAAGGTAAAGAAGTTAAATGCAGGCGGGGTATCAATAAACACGCGGTCATATTGATCGGACAATTGTTGCAAGGCATCGCGCAGTTTGTAAATTTTATGTTTCGATTCAAGTGCGTGTGCCAAACCGCCCAATTGCGGACTCGCAGGGATCACATCCAAATTTTTAAATGGCGATTGATGCACATAGGCTTCTAAACCTTTGCTGCGGTTTTTTAAAATTGAGCCTAAAGCATTGCCCAGTAAACCTTTGGATTGGTTTGCACCCAACACTTCTTCAAAGTAATTTTCGATGTTGGGTTCAAGCGCAGGCTTGTCGGCAGAATAAGTGGCATCATCACCCAATAAATATTGGCTGGAGTTGGCTTGCGGGTCGAGGTCAATCACCAATGTTTTTAAACCCTGATGCGCACTGATTGCAGCCAAATTGACGGTAATACTGGATTTTCCAACACCACCTTTCTGATTAAACACCACACGTGTGCGCATTGCCGCCCCTCTTTTCAATTTTTGTTGTGACATCACTTCAGTTTAACTGAGCTGTAAATATTCTTGCCGAATTATGTCTAACAATTCACCAGTGCTCAAATATGCAGCCAATCTTTTGCCAATATTTACATACATTCAATGCTCGTGAGTTCACACCCACGAGCAACATCCACAATAAGATCTGCTGACTTAGCCAAAGCTTGGCTTTAACATCACCAAACCTAAAATGGCAAAAAATGCGACTAAGGCTAAGCCCCAACCAACACGGCGTTGAATCAACAAAATACTGTCATCTTTTTTATACGCTTTGATTAAAGATGACAGCATCACCAAAAATAAAATAATTTTGGCATAAAACCATGTTTCGACTTGAAAGTCTTTTAAAAACAAAGCAATGACACCTGTCACTACAATCAACGTCAGTGCTGAATGTTGCAATGCAACAAAGACTGTCCACGCTTTAGGATTAGGCGAGTTATTTTGTGTGCCCTTAAACAAAGTCATGGCACGTACAAACAGCACCAATAATAATAAAGCCGCTGCAGCAACGTGAATGGTATTCAGCATTCCTAAATTTTCCATTTATTTCAATCCATTACGATGTTTTTGGTGCGTGGGCGCATTCTGGACTGCTGGTGTCTTGTCCCTGCCATTCAGATGCAACAAAGGCATGAATTGCCAATGCATGAATTTTACTTGGGGCGAGTAAGTCACCCACAGCAGCATAAATTTTTTGATGACGTTGTACGGCGCGTAGCCCCTGAAAATCTTCACTCACCATCACCACTTTAAAATGCGACTCTTTACCCGGGAAATAACCGCCATGTCCTGCAGATTCGTTCACCACCTCTAAATGGCTTGGATTGAAAACGGCTAAGCGTTGTAGCAACTGTTGTTCTAAGCTCATGCTTGTATTTCCCCGAATGGTTTTAAAAGCTCTCTGAAGTATAACGTGTTCTGTGTGATTCGCAGCATCTTGCCGTGAGGATTCTTCGATTTACGATTCGCACCACTTTTCGTTATGAAATTTAGGCTGATGACTGCTGTTTTTTCTAAAAATGTTGTTTATTTATTCAGTCAGTACAACGATATGCAAAAAATGATTGACCCTATTTTTGCATCATGTATTATACACCGCATGCGGGAATAGCTCAGTTGGTAGAGCACAACCTTGCCAAGGTTGGGGTCGCGAGTTCGAGTCTCGTTTCCCGCTCCAGATTCTAAAAGCCCCAGTCGAATGACTGGGGCTTTTTTATTGTTGTTTTATTCAATATTTTACTTCATAAGAAATTTTTATACTTAAAAAAGTAAGTTTACAAAAGTGCTCTTTCAAAACTGTGAACAAAAAACCGTGTAGATGATGCTCCAGAGTATCAATCATACAAGATAAAAAAAACTCCAAAACAAAAGATAGTATTAGCTACTACTAAGTGGCTTATGTTAAACAAGATCAGCTTGCCTAAATCCTAAATATTGATGCCGCGGAGCCTGTTAATAATTTCTGTCATTGCTTCTTAATAAAAAAGCAACTAATATGCTTCTTACATCACAAAAAAGCAATAAATATGTCTACACTAAATAAGTCTTTACTACAGCAAGTCAAAAAAAGACGAACCCTATTGGGTTTAAAGCAAGTTGATATGCAATCACGTACAGGCATTTCAAGACAGCAGTACCAAAAACTGGAAAGTCAAGGCAATCCTCGATTAGATACCTTAGAAATTATTGCGGCAGGACTAAATGCTCAACTGATGCTCATCCCAGATGATAAGGTTCATTTGATTAGACAATTATTGAATGATGAAATTAAAGTCACTATTGAAGATCAAGATGACTTAATGTCTAACCCATGGAAAGGTCTTCTCGGAGGAGAGGAACCATGAATACTGTTGCCGTCCTGAAATTAACATTACATCACGTTGTCGTTGGATACTTGGCAGGATTTCAGAGCGGAAAAAATATTCTGGTTTTCACAGATTCTTTTCACTTGGATCAGCAACGTCCGACCTTGAGCTTGCTTACTTCCCCTTTATATCCTCAAGCGGATAAGATTTTAGAAAAGACCTATGTTACACATCAGCGCTTACACCCCTTGCTATCAAATCTGCTACCAGAAGGTGCATTACGCGAACTCATAGCACAAAGCCTCAAAATACATATAGACAATGAATTTCAGTTATTGGCAGCTTTAGGTCATGACTTACCTGGGGCACTGATTGCAACCCCAGTAGATCCAGAAGAAATCCCAGATGGAATAAAATTTAAGCTTCAGATCTCGAATCCAGATCAGATATTAAAACAAGAGATTCGGACAAATAATAAGTTTTCCTTGGCTGGCGTCCAAATGAAGTTTTCCATGAAAGCCAAAGATGGGCGTTTTACATTAGCACAGGCAACGGAATCCAGCCTACTCGGTGATTGGATTGTCAAAACTCCTTCTACCAGACATGCTTTTGTTCCGCTGAATGAATACTCTATGATGATCCTTGCCAAAATGGTCGGAATAGATATCCCAGAGATTCGTTTGGTAGATATGGCACTCTTACAAGACCTTCCACCATTAAATCTACCCCAAGAGCAATATGCTTTTGCAATTAAGAGATTCGATAGGCAGAGTACTGCTAATACTACAGAGCTTATTCATATTGAAGATTTTGCTCAGATCTTTGGTTCATATCCACACCAGAAATACAGCACCACAAATTATGAGCAGATCGGTAAGATCATTTATCACTATTCAGATAACAAAATTTTTGATATTCAGCAATTTGCCAGCCGTTTACTCGTCAATATTTTACTCGCCAATGGAGATGCACACTTAAAGAACTGGAGTATGATTTATCACGATAAAACAACGCCAAGATTATCCCCTGCATACGATATATTGATGACAAGTGTATATATTGAAAATGAGCGTCATTTCGCCTTAAATCTTGCCAAAAATAAAGATTGGTATTTAGCTGAGATGAAACACTTTGAACAATGGGCTGAAAAAGTCGGTGTTCCATGGCGTGTTATTGAAAAACAACTTCACGCGATCATGGACAAAGCACGGTCGGTATGGCCAGTGCTATTACTAGACTTACCTATGATTTCTGTTCATAAAGAAAAATTAAGAGAACATTGGAAAAAATTGCATCCGGACTTTCAGATACTTACAGATGATTAGGGTAATCTGAAACCAAACTAAAATTTCTCAAACAAGTTCATCACGTCATTTTCCGTCAGTTTCGCTTCGCCTTCATGATCTGTACTTAGAATAGAGTGTGCCAGTTCTGCTTTATTTTGCTGTAAGGCAAGAATTTTTTCTTCTATGCTTTTATTAGTAATCAGCTTATAGACAAATACCGGCTTGTCCTGTCCAATCCGCCATGCACGATCTGAAGCTTGATCTTCAGCAGCAGGGTTCCACCATGGATCATAGTGAATGACCGTATCTGCGGCAGTTAGATTCAAACCGACCCCTCCTGCTTTCAGACTGATTAAAAATACCGGCACTTGTCCAGACTGAAACGCTGTAATGACTTCATCTCGCTTTTTGGTCTTTCCAGTCAGCTTCACATAGCCAATTTCTGCGTGATGGAACTGTTGTTCAATCAGTTCCAACATTGAGGTAAACTGAGAGAAGATAAGAATTTTTCGCCCCTCTTCCACCATTGGAACGACCATATCCATCAACTGTTCAAGTTTGGCAGAATGCGCCTGCCCAATTTTCACTGAATCCAGCTTTAGTAAGCTAGGATGGCAGCACACCTGACGTAGCTTCAGTAAGGCATCTAAAATTTGAATTTGACTACGTTTAAAGCCTTTTTCTGCCACAATTTTCTGAATGCTTGCCTGCATCGTGGCACGAACAGCCTCATATAACTTGGATTGCTGGTCATTCATATCAATATTGACTTCAATCGTGGTTTTTTCTGGCAACTCTTTGGCTACGTCAGTTTTCAAGCGACGTAAAATGAAGGGCTTAATCCGGTTGACCAACTTTTGTCTTAACTGCTCATCACCGCGCTTTTCAATCGGATGACGGTACTTTTTATTAAAAATTTCTTGTGAATATAAAAATCCTGGCATCAGGAAATAAAATAGTGCCCACAGCTCACCCAAATGATTTTCCATAGGTGTACCAGTTAGACATAGACGATGTCGCGCTGTTAATTGCCGTACTACCTGTGCAGCTTTGGCGCGCGGATTTTTGATATTCTGCGCCTCATCCAAAATGAGTTGATGATATTCATATTGCTTTAGTTGCTCTTCATCTCTCGCCAGAAGCGGATAAGTGGTTAACACAATATCATAGTGCGGAATCTGCTCAAAATACTGATGACGATCGGGCCCCTGTAGCAGCAATACCTTGAGCTCTGGGGTAAATTTCTCCGCTTCTTTGAACCAGTTATGCATCAGCGATGTGGGTGCAACAATTAAGGCGGGACTATCCTGCAAATATCCAGCCTGCTTTTCCATGAGTAAATGGGCTAAAGTTTGTGCTGTTTTCCCCAAGCCCATATCATCTGCCAGAATCCCGCCATGCTGGGTTTCCCTTAAAAACTGTAACCAGCCTAAGCCCTGCTGCTGGTATAGACGCAACTCCCCCTGAAAACCTTGTGGTGTCGGCAGTTGTTGCTGATAGCCTTGTTTGAATTTATGTACAAATTTCTGCAGGCGATCACTGACCTGCCATGTCATCCCAAGATTATGCTGCAATTCTAATAATTGACTCGCATCATAGCGATCAATACTGCGCTCTTCTTGCTGTAAAATGCTCTGCAAATGCAATAATACCGGCTTAATATCCCTAGCGGATAGCGCCAAATTAGGTTGATCAACTGCAGTTTTCACGGTGAAAATTTGACTGTCATGCAGATGAATAAAAGTCCGCGGATCAAGTAAATCAGGATTTACTCGCACCAAAGCTACGAGCGCATCAAGTAAATTATAAGAATTGCCTGCACTGTCTTGAACCGTCGCCCCGATATTGAACCAGTCCTGCTGGCCTTCAGATTCAGTGATAGAAATATTTAAATTTTCAACATATTGCAGGTTAAAGGAGCTGTGTTCCAGATGCTCTATCTGCCATCCAATCAATTCAATTTGATTGATGGGCATCAGCTGTTTGATCCAGTCTCCATAGAACGCAAAAACCATAGAATCGAGACGTTGTTTATCCAGTTTTAATTGCTGGTCATAACTAAGATCTTTCACCCACTTCAGTGATTCGACCAATAGCTGTAAACGCTGGATTGACTGTTGTTCCTGAACTAAGTCCCGAAGCTGTCGCACCATTTTGTCATGCTGCTCACCAATGAAACTGTCACCTGATGTACCTGCTTTAATTCGCCCGCCTGCATAGGAGAATTCAATTTCAGCACAAACAGACTCTTCCCATTTCCAATCAAATTTATCTAAAACACCGAAGCGTAAAATTGGCTGGGGACTACCCTCAAGGACATCAATATGCTGAATAGACTCGGGCTGAGGCAGATTTTTCACGTCTGAATATTGATGAGTCAGTTTCTCAAACTCTGGCAAGAGCATAGATGGAAGATCAGGCATCTGTAAAAAATGGTACAGAAGATTTGCCGTATATTCACCATATAACTGGCCCACCGTGTTCTGTTGAATATCCACATAACACGGTGGCTGGCTAGCGAGAATTTGGATATGTGGATTTGATTTTAAATCGAGTCGAATATCACCATTGACCAATTCAATATTTAAATGCTCTGTCTGTTTGTTTACACCTTGTTGCCAGATCAGTTCGATGTGATAGCCTTGTTCTGACCATTGAAGTGCAGTATGGCTCTTTTTTTGCCAGTACACATCGCCACTTTGAATAAAAGATTTGAAATGCTCCAATAAAATTCCGGAGATATCAAGATTGCTTTGATAAAAACGTTCGTCACTGTTTATTTTGGCATAATAATAAATCTGGTTAAATAATTGTCGTTTTTGTTCAGGTAAAGTCAGATGCTTTCTGGTGATATTTTCATATTGGGTATAATAACTTTCCCCCGCAATTGAGCTGTTTTTATTGCGTCTGGCCTTCTGAACATCAACTGTCAATTTCTTTAAGCTGACAGACTGATCTAACAGGTAAATTAAATAATTGTTTGTTTTGACAGATTGCTCTGGTTCAGTCTGTTGTAAATACCGTTTAAAATCATTCAACCAGCGCTGTGCCTGATCATCCCCCCGTAGGCGTTTTGCGATTCCCTGCGGGGATTGAGAGTCAGCATAACGCTGCTGAAATTCCTGGCGATATTCCTGAAAGAATAACCGCGCTAAAGCAGCAGCATGTTTACAGTTATATCCAACCGGACAAGTGCAGTCGTCATCGATTAAACGGTCTTTTTGGGGATTATAGGTAATTGCGGTATCGTAATAATCTGTTCCTTCAATTTGGGCATACATCGTAAC
This sequence comes from Acinetobacter sp. ANC 5045, assembly GCF_004331005.1. NCBI lineage: Bacteria > Pseudomonadati > Pseudomonadota > Gammaproteobacteria > Moraxellales > Moraxellaceae > Acinetobacter > Acinetobacter sp. ANC 5045. Next base: position 75,098 of record NZ_SJNS01000007.1, read on the forward strand.
CCCGTCTTTTTCCTCAAAGAACTCAATCGTTTCCCTATCAATGTGTTTAGCATAGCTCAGACTGCGCTGAAGAGTTGCAGTACTAAAGCGAGATAGAAAATTGATCAATGAGGACATAATTACCAGAAACCAAAAATGTTTATACAATCATAACGGACAAAGGTGTCATTTCAGAATAGTAGCCGAACGGCCCAACCTGAGCATAACTTGGATTCACTCAAAAGGAATATTGTAAATAAAGACTACTTTTTGCATAAACATTCAAAGCCAAACCTCAATATGTCTACATCATCACAGCATGCATTTCCCACACATATTGACTGCGCATCAATTGCTTTAATTGTTTAAGGTCTTGATATTTTTCCAGTATCTCTTGCGCTCGAGCTAATTTTTGTTGAACATGTCGATAGTCTTGCTCATATTTTCGATACAAATCCTGCACTTTAATTTTACGGTTAGAATATAAAAACTGACTCCAATTAAAAGAGTAAATAATGTCATCTACTTGCATTTGCAAAGTTTCTAACTGTTCTTCTAAAAGCAGGTTATACGCTTTTAATTGTTGATTGGCGAAAGACAAATTATGCTGCTGACCCAACTGAATTTGCAAATTTAACAATGTCAATAAATCATTGGCTTCATAAGCCTGATTGGCTTGCTGCATCAATACGGTTTTTTCTTGTTTTTTCTGCTCATCTTGCTCACGATCTGGGTGAATCCACGCTGTAATTTTTAAGTAAATCGCTTTAATGGACTGATTTGCTAGTTTCTTGGCTTCTTCACGCTGTTGCTGTTTTTTTGCTGCTTTGGCTTTTTCACGGGCAATTTGCTGTTCGGCAAAAGCTTTTTGCGCACTACTCAACTGACTTAAAAAATCCAGCTCCTCTTGTTCTTGCATTTTTTGTTCAAATTTTTTTATAAAGTCATCTAAATCTAATGGATCATGCTGAAAATCAAAAAAATCTAGATCTAGGTCATATTCTTCACAAAGAAAATGCTTCAAACTTTCTAGCTTGAGCTGTGCCAAGCGCTCTTGTTCAGACTCATCATGTTCAAAACTATTTTGTTCACATTGTTCAACATTTTCGTCTTCTGACTCTGTTGCTGTTTTAGCTTCAGATCTTAAATCCACATCATCTGTGTCTAGCAATTCAATATGATGCCCATAACTGTTCAGCAATTCTGTTAAAAACTGAACTTGTTCGGTAGACATCTGCTGCGAATCCAAAAGTTGTAAACTGAGTTGCTCAATTTTTTGATCCAGCTTAGTTTGCTGGGCTGCCGTCACTTTTTGTTGTTTTTGCTGAAGCAATTGTTGAATTTGCTGAAATATAACTTCACGCAATTGCGCATAAGTCGGTAAAATTTCACGGCTGGCACGTGCCTGAATATCGGCTTGTGCGGTCTGCCATTCATTCAAACGTAGCTGTTCCTGCTCAATTTTTTGGCATAATTTCTGAAATTTTTTCTGTGGCGCAGAAAGTTTCTGCTCTGGCTCTAAAGTACTTTTCTGTAATTCCATCTTCAATCATATCGAACACATAAGTCTGAGCCGTATTTTAACCAACTTCTTACTCATTAAAAACATCTTTGCCCATCACCACATCTTTTCTCATCCATAGTCTTTGACCTGAAACATCTTCAAGCAATTGATCTTCCATTCTATACAGCACATTACACATAGTTCGATTATCATAGGCAGCAATACGATTTTTCCAAATATTTAGGACAATACATGAGCACATTAACCTGTTTTAAAGCCTATGACATTCGCGGAAAATTGGGCACAGAACTCAATGAAGAGATTGCCTATAAAATTGGTCGTGCTTACGGACAAATTTACCAACCCAAAACCGTTGCGATTGGTTGCGATATTCGTCTTAGCAGCGAAGGCTTAAAGCAGGCCACCATTCGTGGTTTAAATGATGCAGGGGTCAATGTGCTCGACTTGGGAATGACAGGCACAGAAGAAGTCTATTTCGCAGCCTTTCATTTAGACGTGCAAGGTGGCATTGAAGTAACTGCCAGCCATAACCCCATGGACTACAACGGCATGAAACTGGTACGTGAAAATGCACGTCCGATTAGTGCCGATACCGGCCTAAAAGACATTCAGGCTTTGGCAGAATCGGGCGAATTTACCCCAGTTGAGCACAAAGGTAGCACTCAAAGCTACAATATTTTGCCTCAATTTATTGACCATTTAATGACTTATATCGAGCCTAGCAAAATTCGCCCAATGAAACTGGTCATGAATGCAGGCAATGGCGCTGCAGGACATGTGGTCGATGCGATTGAGCAAAAATTCAAAGCTCTGAATATCCCTGTTGAGTTTGTCAAAATTCACAATGATGCCGATGGTACTTTCCCCAATGGTATCCCGAACCCAATTTTAGTGGAAAACCGTGATAGCACCCGCAATACCGTATTAGAGCATCAAGCCGACATGGGCATTGCGTGGGATGGTGACTTTGACCGCTGTTTCTTATTCGATGAAAAAGGCCAATTTATTGAAGGCTATTATATTGTCGGCTTATTGGCACAGGCATTTTTACTCAAACAAGCAGGTGAGAAAATCGTGCATGACCCACGTTTAGTCTGGAATACCTTTGATGTGGTCGCTCAATATCAGGGTGAAGCGATTCAATCTAAATCTGGGCATGCCTTTATTAAAGATGTAATGCGTGAACACAATGCTGTTTACGGCGGTGAAATGAGTGCACACCACTATTTTCGTGATTTTGCCTATTGTGACAGCGGCATGATTCCTTGGTTATTGGTGCTTTCTGTGTTGTCTGAAACAGGAGAATCGCTATCAAATCTAGTCGAAGAAATGATTGCCAAATTCCCATGTTCGGGGGAAATTAACTTTAAAGTGGCCGATACTCAAGCCACCATCCAAAAAATCTTTGAGCATTATGCTAGCCAAAACCCAGCAATTGACCAAACCGATGGCGTGAGTCTTGACTTTGGGGCATGGCGTTTTAATGTGCGTGCGTCAAATACCGAGCCTTTATTGCGCTTAAATATTGAAAGCCGTCGTGGCCACAATCCACGCCCGATGCAGGACTATGTGGATGAGTTGACGCAACTCATTCAAGCCTAATCTGAAAAATCAAAGTAATAAAAAATGGGAGTCAAAACTGACTCCCATTTTTTATGCCCTAAACTTTGTGGCTGAGTGTATGGCTAGAATGATTAATCTTGACGATAACCATTCGGATTCTGCTTTTGCCAGTTCCAGCTATCGGCCAACATATCTTCTAAAGCATATTGTGGTGTCCAGCCCAGTTCTTGCACAGCACGGCTGTTATCTGCAAAAGAGGTCGCAACATCGCCTTCACGACGTGGTGCAAACTCAAATGGAATCTGCACACCATTGACCTGTTCAAAAGTATTCTTCACTTGCAGCACCGAAATTCCATTACCCGTACCAATATTCCAAGCACGGCAACCCTGGGCAGTCAAACGGTTATTCAAGGCACATAAATGCGCGTTGGCCAAATCGACCACATGAATATAATCGCGCACACCAGTACCATCTGGCGTGGGATAATCCTGCCCAAAAATTGACAGTTTTTCACGACGTCCCACCGCCACTTGGGTGACATAAGGCATTAAATTATTTGGAATACCTTGTGGGTCTTCGCCAATGCAGCCACTTTTATGTGCCCCCACAGGATTAAAATAACGCAATAGCGCAATCGACCAACGTGCATCAGCAAGGGCTGCTTTTTGTAAAAGCTGCTCCACAATCAGCTTGGTATAGCCATAGTTATTGCTTGGCATACCCGTTGGCATCTCTTCATTCAACGGCGAAATATTGGATTCGTCATATACTGTAGCCGATGAACTAAACACCAGTTTAAAGACATGCGCGCGTTGCATCGCCTGGATCAAGCTAATTGAGCCCGCAATATTGTTATCAAAATAGCTCAATGGAATTTGTTGGCTTTCTCCCACTGCTTTGAGTCCTGCAAAATGAATCACCGCATCAATTTGATGTGCAGCAAACACAGCATCCAAAGCAGCAGCATCACGAATATCACCCTGAATAAACTGCAAGGTTTTGCCCGTCAGTTGCTGCACCCGCGCCAATGACTCTGCCGAGCTATTGGACAAATTATCTAGCACCACCACGCTGTGCCCTGCATTCAGCAACTCGACACAGGTATGTGAACCAATATAGCCCGCACCGCCTGTTACTAAAACATTAGCCATCTATTTTTCCTAATAAAATTTTTAATAAACCTTGAGTCGATGCATCGAGTGCCGATAAATCCTGTTGCTGCCCATTTAAAATAGGCAAAAGCTGATTGGCAATTTCCTTACCTTTTTCTACGCCCCATTGGTCAAAGGGATTGATATTCCACAGCACCGATTGTACAAAGACTTTGTGTTCATACAAAGCAATCAACATGCCTAAGCTATACGGATTGAGTTCTTGCAATAAAATACTGCTACTTGGCTGATTACCACTGTACTGCTTATATGCCGCTAAGCCCTCTAATTCCTGCTGATCTAAGGCCTGATTACCAAAGGCCAAAAGCCGCGACTGCGCCAAGCAGTTGGACAAGGCCAAATGATGCTGCTCTACCAAAGCCTCAGCATTTTCCGCATAGGTAAATTGATTGGCATTATAACGCTGCACAGGGGCAATAAAATCACAGCTGACCGCATGTGTCCCTTGGTGCAACAATTGATAGAACGCATGCTGTGCATTCGGCCCAACCTCACCCCAAACAATCGGGCAGGTATCCAAGCTAACCGCCTCGCCATTACGCTGAATCGACTTGCCATTAGATTCCATTTCTAATTGCTGTAAATACGAAGCGAAGTATTTTAAACGTCCATCATAAGGCAACACCGCATGAGTCTGAATATTCAGGAAGTTATTATTCCACACCCCCAGCAAACCCATCAGCACTGGGATGTTCTGATCAAATGCAGCATTTTGAAAATGCTGATCAACCGCATGTGCACCTGCTAAAAACCGCTGAAAACCCGCAACGCCAATGGTCAGGGCAATCGGTAAGCCAATACACGACCATAACGAATAGCGACCACCCACCCAATCCCAAAGCAAGAGCTGATTTTCAGGGCAAATGCCCCAAGCAGTCATTTTATCGGCTTTGGTGGATACCCCAATAAAGTGATGTTTCAGAATTTGCGCATGTGTACCCAAAGCCTTTTCTAGCCATTGTTTCACCGTTTGCGCATTGGATAAGGTATCAATCGTACCAAAAGACTTGGACGAAATAATAAACAAGGTCGTTTCAGGACGTAGACGATGCAGCAATTCGGATAGCTGACTGCCATCCATAGTGGATACAAAATGTACATTCAGTGGTTTTTCAGTTGCCACTTTAAAATCAGATAAGGCTTGGGTCACCATCAACGGGCCTAAATCTGAGCCACCCACACCAATATTGACCACATCCTGAATCACTTCACCAGTGGCACCACGGTATTGGCCTGCATGAATTTTTTCCACCAAGGCATACATACGCTCAAGCTGGGTATGGACTTGCTCAGTCAATGCAGCGTAGGCATCGGTCTGTTCGGAAGCGCTTGCTGCTGTGCTAGGCGCAGGCAAACGCAAGGCCCAATGCATCGCATCGCGCTGTTCGGTATAGTTGATTTTCTCTGAGCCAGTTGCCGTTGAAAATAAACGTCCAATCCATTCAGCAAGCTGACTCTGCTTGGCAAACTGAACCAAGGTCTGCAACACCTTGGCATCAATCCGATGCTTGCTATAGTCAAACAGCACACTGTCCAAAGCCACCGAGAAACGCTGAAAACGCTGCGGATCTTGAGCAAACAGCTGATTTAAATGCAGTTGCTGAAACTGATGCTGCAATTGTTGTAACTGCGGCAAGGCATTGTCATTTGGAGAGATCGAACTTTGCGTCTGTGGCATTGTGCTACGAATCATTAGCGACCGACTCCCATATAAGCAAAACCTTGTGCCTTCACAAATTCAGGATCATAAATATTACGACCATCCAAAATCAGCGGATGCTGCATCTGCTGCAACAAAGTTGGATAATCCAAACTCCAATATTGTTTCCACGCGGTCAGCACACATAATGCCGATGCACCTTCGACGGCTTGATATTGGTCTGTACATAAAATTAGATCATCGCGCTGACCATACTGTGCCACAATTTCAGGCAAGGCTTGTGGGTCGTGCAATTTGACCGTCACACCCTGCGCCCACAACGCAGGCAACATCACATGAATGGGCGAATGTTGCACCCTTGCGGTATTTTCTTTAAAGGCTGCGCCCCAAATAGCCACAGTTTTGCCGTTTAAATCGCCCTGATAATAATTCCACAACTTTCTAAACAAGAGTTCTTTTTGTTGTTCGTTAATGTCCCAGACCTGCGCCAACAGCTGACTTTTCACCCCTGTGGTGGAGACGGTACTGGCCAGAGTCTGAATATCATGACTAAAGTTTTCACCACCAAACCCTGCACCGGGGTACATATACGATGCACCAATACGGCTATCTGCTGCCATACCCTGTCGCACATGTTCAATATCAATCCCTAGTTTTTCTGCCACCACTGCCAAGTCATTGATATAACTGATACGAGTCGCCAACATGCCTGAAATACTCAGTTTGGTAAATTCTGCATCCAACACAGGCATAAACAGATATTGCTGCGCACGTGGGAATAAGGGGCGGAGTAATTCTTTGAGTTTGACTTGTGCACGTTCATTTTCACAACCCACCGTGAGTTGCTGTGCGCGGGTCATACTTTGAATGGCATTGCCCTCTTGAATCATGTCGGGCAAATACATCCAGTCATCTTGTGGCAAGATTTTTTGCAGGCGCTGTGTGCCATTTAAACCCAAAGTCGAGGCATTGATCATCAATTTAGGGTGAATGATCGGACGTTGTTGCAACTGCCCCAAAACGGTTAAGGCGTGTGCTTCTTCAGTCGGGTTCAAACTGAGTAAATACACATCCACATCTAAAGGCAATGCAGCAAAATCACAATAGTGTAAAAAGCCCTTGCTGCATTGTTGTTGTAATAACAGGCTCAAGGCTTGGTCTTGAAAACTGAGATGTTGCTGTTCTAGTGGATGCGCAGCATCCTGAAAGATATCGCACCAATAGACTTGATGCCCACATTCTGCCAAGAGTGCAGACATCACGCCTGCATAGAGGGTTTTTCCAAAGACTGCGACTTTCAAAATGTGTTCCTGTGTATTGGTTGATGCTGTTTATTTCATGAGGTTCCTCTCTTTATTTAAGGGAGGTTAGGAAGGATTTTTACATTTCATCCTTTCCTACTGTTCCTCCCTTTTTAAAGGGAGGCTAGGAGGGATTTTCAACATTGAAAGTTTTCACCATATTTGGCTCTCCTTTTTTTAATCCCCCTCAATCCCCCTTTGAAAAGGGGGAGGTTCGCACAAGCAAGGGCTTTGTAATGGGATATTCCTCTCTTTTTAAAGGGAGGCTAGGAGGGATTTTCTAATCTTTTCCCCTTAACTCACCCTTAAGATTCAATCTTTAACTCTTGAATCAAGGCTTTAAAATCATCGCCTAATTTTGGATGATCGACGCCATAATGCAACACTGCTTTTAAGTAACCCAACTTGCTGCCACAGTCAAAAGTCTGACCTTGCATACGGTAAGCTTCGACCACACTGTTTTGTTGCAACATGGCAATCGCATCGGTCAATTGAATTTCATTGCCTGCCCCTTTAGGGGTGTTTTCCAGCAAAGTCATAATTACTGCAGGCAAGACGTAACGCCCCACCACCGATAAATTAGAAGGTGCCGTGCCTACTGCGGGTTTTTCGACAATGCCCTGCATCACGGTACTTTCACCTTCAGCAGGTGCTGTGGCTACATCGACAATACCGTATTGATCGACCAGATGATCTGGCACTGCTTCGACCATAATCTGTGCGGCATGGCTTTGCTCAAAACGCTGAATCATACGCGCCAAGTCATTTTGTGCCACATCATCCTTTACCAAAACATCGGGTAACAGTACCGCAAAAGCATCATTGCCTACTACAGATTTGGCACATAGCACCGCATGGCCTAAACCGAGAGGCTGTGGCTGACGCACACTCACGACACTGACATGTGCAGGTAAAATTTCGGTAATTTCTTTGAGCAAATCCAGTTTTTGTTTGTGTGCTAATGTGGTTTCTAGCTCAAAGTTACGGTCAAAGTAGTTTTCAATGGAGGCTTTAGAGGAATGAGTCACCAAAATAATTTGCTCAATCCCTGCTGCAACTGCCTCGCGCACTACATATTCAATCGCAGGACGATCGACCACGGTCACCATTTCTTTAGGGATAGATTTACTGGCAGGTAAAAAGCGGGTGCCTAAACCAGCAACGGGTAAAATGGCTTTTTTAATCATCTTAGATACCTAATTTCACACAAACTTTTTAGTTAAATTCTACTCATCAACAAGTTGAACTGACTTACTTCAACTTAGTTTTTGAAATTTAGTTCACCTTAACTTCTGTACCACGGGCATAACCATCCACATAGTGTTCAAGCTGTGCTAAAGCCCAGTCGATATCACTTTGAATTGCGGTTAAGTCATGCATACGCTCAAACACCATCAGCAATTCATCCAACGGATACATTTTTTCATAAGAACGCAAAATACGACTGTGCTGGGTCACTTCGGTATTATCGGCATCAATCAACAATTCTTCGTAAAGTTTTTCGCCTGGGCGTAAGCCTGAATATTGAATTTCAATATCACCTTCCTGACTGCCTGTTTCTCGTACTTTTAAACCACTCAGTGCAATCATTTGACGGGCCAAGTCCTGAATGCGTACAGGTTCCCCCATATCCAGCAGGAATACATCGCCCCCCTGACCTAAAGCACCCGCCTGAATCACCAATTGCGAGGCTTCTGGAATAGTCATAAAGTAACGGGTGACTTCAGGATGAGTCACGGTAATGGGTCCACCTTTGGCAATTTGCTGTTTAAACAACGGCACCACCGAACCCGATGATCCCAAAACATTCCCAAAACGGACAATGCTAATTTGGGTCTGATCTTGCGCTTCTGCCATCGCTTGACAATACAACTCTGCCATACGTTTAGACGCCCCCATGACATTGGTCGGACGCACGGCTTTATCGGTAGAAATGAGTACAAAGGTTTCTACAGCTGTTTTGACCGCTGCATTTAAGCTAAATGCCGTACCAATGGCGTTGTTTTTCAAACCTGCCAATGGATTACATTCTACCAACGGCACGTGTTTGTAAGCAGCCGCATGGTACACGGTTTGAACCCTATACTGTTCCATCACTCGCTCTAGTTTGGCCTGATCGAGCACTGAACCTAAAATCGGGATAATCGTGACATCGCTATTTAAGCGTAATTCTTTGTCAATGCTATACAACGCAAATTCGGTCAGTTCATAAATTACCAAAGCTTTGGGTTTATTTTTAACAATTTGGCGACACAGTTCAGAACCAATGGAACCACCCGCGCCTGTGACCAAGACCATTTTGTCTTGAATATTTTTAGCCAACAGTTCGGGTACAGGCGGCACAGGGTCACGCCCGAGCAAGTCAATAATATCGACTTCCTGAATATCCGATACGCGAATTTCACCATCGACCAGTTTGGTCAGTCCTGGAATTTCGGTAATTTTAATATGTGCAGGTTCTAAAAATTTGACGATCTCGCTTTTACGCATCCGTCCTACAGAAGGCAGCGCAATCAGAATTTCATCGACATTTTTTTTAGCTAACAATTTTAATGCGCTGTCTGCGTCATAGACTTTTAAACGCCCCAATTGCTGCCCAGTGAGTGACGGATCATCATCAATAAACATCACGGGTAAGTGTTCATCGGAATTGTATAGTGCCGCTGCAATTTGCTGTCCTGCATTGCCTGCACCATAAATCGCCACACGTTTTTTTTGTACATCGGCTTGTAAATAAGAACGCACGATAAAGCGAATAAAACCGCGGCTAAACCAAACCCATGCGAACATGAGAAATCCGAACATGAGCGGAATAGAAGTGGGAATAAAGGCATCGGTAAAATAAGCCAGCGCATACAACCCTGCCACAGTCAAAGAAGTACCCAACCCCAGTTTGACCATAAACAGTTCGCTGTAGGTGCGCACAATAAAGCGATACACCCCAAAAATAAACAGCGATACAACTGCAATCACACTCGCCCATACCGAACCAAAAGCCAAGTTGGGGACCACTTCTGCGCCTAAATCAAACTGGCGGATGGCATAACATAGCCATAGCAAGACAGGAAATACACAAAAGTCCAGCACCATTAAAAATGCGAGTTTGACTAAGCGGGGGGATTCTACAGCAGGTTCGATAATGGATTTCACGGAATGAGGCTTCTCAATTTTTTACTGAGGATGGTTTGGATGAGATATCTTAAAACAACCCTCAGTTCACACTATTTTTATCAGAGTAAGATATATGACTTTTCAATATTTTACTCTATTTTCGGTTTAAAGATTAGATGACTCTATCGCATTGCAAAAGCCGAATGATGCAAAGCTACAACAACCAACCTAACGCAGCCCTTTGCGCCCTATCGCAAGATGAAGATCACCACTTGGGGGCTGCATCATAAGTATGGCTTAGCCTGCCATCTTTTGTATCACCTGCTGAATTGCCGCAATAGTTTTTGTGATACTGTCATTGCTTAAATTTGGATGAACCAAGAACATTAAACTGGTTTCGCCTAATTGCTGTGCATTGACCAAACGCTGTGCAGGTCGCCATGCGGTGCCATCAAAAGCATGCTCCAAATACACTTCTGAGCATGAACCACTAAAACAAGGTACATTCAGAGCATTAATTTCCTCCATGATACGATCACGTGACCAGCCTGCAGGTAAGTGTTCGCTATTCACCTGCACATAGCACTTGTAATTGGCATGTACATAGTCGCTGTCTGGGTAATGCACAGTAAAATATGGACTGTCCTGAAAGGCTGCCAAAATGCGCTGTGCATGCTCGGTACGTTTTTGTGTCCATTCAGGCATGCGCTGTAATTGTATACGTCCAATCACGGCTTGCATTTCCATCATGCGCCAGTTGGTGCCAAATGAGTCATGTAACCAGCGGAAACCCGGTGGATGTTGTTTGTGATAAATGCTGTCGTAATTTTTACCGTGGTCTTTGTACGACCACATTTTTTTCCATAGGTTTTCATCGTTGGTGGTAACCATACCGCCTTCGCCACCTGTGGTCATAATTTTGTCCTGACAGAAAGACCACGCACCAATATGTCCAATTGAACCTGCAGATTTGCCTTTGTACATCGCACCATGTGCTTGTGCACAGTCTTCAATCACATACAGACCCCTTTCTTTTGCCAATTGCATAATCGGGTCCATATCACACATCCACCCTGCCAAATGCACACAAATAATGGCTTTGGTATTTGGAGTCAGTACCGCTTCAATGGTACGGGCAGAAATGTTTTGTGAATCGAGCTCTACATCTGCAAAAATGGGGTTGGCACCTGCTGTAACAATGGAGCTTGCCGACGCTAAAAAGGTGCGTGAAGTGACAATCACGTCATCACCCGCACCAATGTTCAAGGCTTTGAGTGCAACATCTAAAGCGACAGTACCGTTGGCAAGTGCCACGGCATATTGGGTTTGCGCAAATTGCGCAAATTCTTTTTCAAATTCGCGGCATTCTTGCCCTGTCCAGTAGTTGACTTTGTTGGAGAGTAAAACTTGAGATACGGCATCTGCCTCTTGTTGAGTAAAGCTTGGCCATGGTTCAAATGCAGTATTTAGCATGCTTTATCCTAGAATATTAATCGTATTCGTCTTAAAAATTAGTTCTTTTTCAACAGTCGCGCAGGGTTACCCACAACCGTCACACCTGCAGGTACACTTTTAGTCACTACTGCGCCCATACCAACCACCGCACCCCGACCAATAATTAAAGGTTGGTCTGGCGTACCTTGTTTTATCACCGCACCCGCACCAATGTAAGCATGGTCATGAATATGAATATTGCCATTACACTGAACACCTGGGGCAAAAGTCACAAAGTCACCAATCACACAATCATGTTCTACATAGCTATACAAGTTGGCATGAAAGCATTTACCAATTTTTATATTTGAGGTAATGCTCACATAAGGGCTGAGTGCTGCACCTGCGCCAATTTCAACCTCATCCATCAGCATGACATTATCTGCCTGAACACTCCAGAGCTCAATTGCATCTTGTTCAAGCTGTATTGAAATTTTTTCACGTACTTGACTATTGGCAATCGCAATCAACACCTGTTTTAGAGTCGCTGGGTGTTCTTTAAATGCCGCATAATTCATGGCACGATGCGAATTGATTATAGTTTCTACAACCAAGTTATCATCTATAAAAACAATTTCAGCAGGATTTCCCAAACGTTTTAATTGGGCTCTTGCCACTGGCATCAAGCTACGCCCACAGCCAGAGGCACCATATACTGCATATAGTTCAGTCATGCTGTTGATCCGATTTTGTACCCGTGAATTTAGTCATGGTCGCTTCGCCTGCTTCGTTAATATCATCTTTAGCGAGCACTTTTTCTACCGTTTTCAGCATAATTTTAAAATCTAACCAAATCGACTGATTTTCTACATACCACGTATCAAGTTTAAATTTTTCTTCCCAACTAATGGCATTACGTCCATTTACCTGTGCATACCCTGTCATGCCTGGGCGGACTAAATGACGTTTGGCTTGTTCTTGGTTATATAGCGGTAAATATTCCATGAGTAGTGGGCGTGGTCCGACTATGCTCATATCGCCCTTAATGACGTTCCATAATTCTGGCATTTCATCCAAACTACTAGAACGCAGCATTTTACCAAACGGAGTTAATCGCTCACTGTCTGGTAAGAGGTTGCCTTGTGCATCTACCGCGTCTTTCATACTGCGAAATTTAATCATTTCAAAAGGTTTGCCGTGTAAACCCGGGCGTACCTGACGAAATAAAACAGGCGAACCTAGGTTTTTTTTCACTTTATGTGCCACATAAAAATACAACGGTGACAGTAAAATCAAGGCAATAGAAGCAATAATAATATCGAGGAGGCGTTTTAGCATTTTGAACTCGAAGTATTTAGATGAGTACGTTTATGATGTATAGAATAAATTACTATAAAAAGTATCAGACACCATATAAATGGTAGTCTAAGTATAGATGAAGGAATCCATACGAGCCAACAAAACAAAATTAGACTAAATATAAAAAATATTTTTTGATTTAAAGTTAAAAAAATATTTTTTAATAATATCCAAGAAGATAAAAAAATTAAACTTAATAAAGCAATAAAAGAAAAAAGACCGAATGCTAAATACATTTCCATAAAAAAACTATGAGGATTTCTATACCCTAATGAATAACTTAAAGGGTTTAAATTAAAATAACCTTCATAGTTTCGTGGACCATACCCAATCCATAAAATTTTAAAATTTTCAAAAAACTTTTGATAAATCTCAGCCCTATAACTGACTGAATTATCCTCATCTAAAGCAAATATAGCTAATTCAAGTCTGACTATAGAGCGCTCTAACCAACTAAATTTAATTAAAAAATTAAAAACTGGTATTAAAAAATTAGGATTAAAGAGAAAAAAAGAAAATATTACACCTAAAGTAGAATATAAAAACTTAATATAAGATTTTGAGTTTAAGAATAATACTAAAAAAAGAATTGCTGCATATCCCAAAATAGCAGCACGTGATGCACTAACAAAAATAACCACACCCAATAGTAATACTAAAAAATAACCCAAACTTTTAATTTTTCGATTATTTTCATCTAGAATAAAAAAGAAAGCAATTAATGCACTAAAACAGGTCGAAATTACAGCTTGGTCATTAGTATTAAAGAAAAAACCCTTAAAAGCACCTTCTGATACTTCTAACTCTTTATTACCAACAACCAATTGAACTTTAAAAATCAGCTCTAAAAAGAATCCTATCAAAGTAATTAAAGATAAAAAAAACAAAAACTGCCTAATTTTTATCAAATAATTATCTTTAAAATATACAACCCCATAAAGAAATAAAGAAATAAAAAAATAAAAAAAAGAATAATCTAATATATTTTCAATAGTGAAATTAAGTATCAAGGCATTAAATGAAAATAAACACATGATAAGTAACAATACTAAAATAATAAAAGTATCTCTACTAAATTTATTAAAAAATATGAGGGTTACAGTTAGTATAAAAAATAGGGGCATGAGAGCAGTATCAAGCCGAGGAATACCTAATTTTGTAGATAAAAATGGTCCTAATAGGATTAAGCTAGAACTAATATAAAGCAATAATCCATATAATTGATGCTGAGTTATTTTCATCTATTTTTCACTAAGAATTAATTTATCAACTAAATGAGAAATTTCATTATAAGAAATATCTCTTAGAAATCTTTTTTTTGCAATATTTTGATTTACTAAGGACATTTTCTCTAAAGTTTCACGATCTTGTGATAACCTAATTAACTTTTTAGCTAAATCGGCAGCATTATTTGCACAATATTGCACTCCACCGCCTAAAGCTAATAACTCCTTAACTTCTTCAGATTCTTGGCAGCTTATAATTGGCAATCCACAACAAAAATAATCAGAAAGCTTATTCGTTATAGTTGCTTGAGATGTAGCTTTAATAGGATTTATAGCAATGTCTGAAGACATTAAGATTTTCATGGCATTATCGTAAGTAAGGGAACCCAAAAATCTAATATAATTGCCATGCTCTGTATTCAATGTTTTAAGATTCTGTTCATGAGGTCCTGTACCTATAAATTGTATTTGAACGAACTCATGACATAAAGCTGCAGCTTTTACTACCGTATCAAGATCGTAACTACCCGCCATTGTACCTATATATGTTGCAATAATTTTGGGTGATTTTCGCTCTTTATTATATTTTTCAAAATGTAAACTATCTGCACCGATATAGACGACTTTTTTTAAATTATCGTCAAGATTTTTGACATCACTTCTTTTTAAATATGTTTTTGAAACTGCGACTAAACCATCAGCCAAACTATAGGTGGTATTTGCATATCTAGTAATAGGAGATAATATTTTTTGAACTATAACATTTGAGAATATAGGAATTGGTCCTGATATTGCTTCTGGCCATATATCCTGTACATCAATAACTAATTTATATCCATATTTTTTTTTATATCTCCCTAAAATATAATTAGTTTTGATTAGCGGGTAAGCTGAATATACCAGATCAATAGGTTGATTATATGAGGCCAGAAATTGTTCAAATTTTTTACAAAAAATATGATGACTTAACAATCTTTTAAAAGATACATTTTTTTGATAACCAGGTTCATCAATCAAAATAACTTTAAAATCTTGCATGTTTGGATTTTGAGCACGAATAGACTTTAAAATATGACAAAATTTACTCGTGACAAGAGTTACACTATATTTTTGACTCAATTTTTTAGCAACAGCGATAAAACGATTGGCTCCAGGTTCATTTGGAAATGTAATATAAGGTGCAACTATCAGAATATGTTTTTTAATTAGCATTTCTCAATCCTTTAATTGAATTTTTAACAACTTGCAAATCAGTTGATTGAGGTATTAGGTTTCTAATAACTTTCACACCAGTTACTTTATTAAATGCATATGCACGTAATAAAAAATCAGAAAAATAAGCTATTGAGGTAGCTATAGCTGCTCCCTTAACACCCAAATAAGGAATTAAAAACAGACTTAAAATCACATTAATTAGCAATACCCAACAAGCATTATGCAAATTAATATTTGCCAACCCCCGAGCTGCTAAGTCATTAGCTAAAATCCTAGACGGGGTCCAAGCTAATATACCTGGGAGTAATAATAATGCCACTACTATAGACTGAATATATTCAACACCAAAAAATACATTTATCAAAATAGGCAAGAGTAATGAAAAAATAAAACCTAATAAGAACGTAAAAAACAGAGTTATTCTTGCAATATCTATAGTCGATTTTGCCAAATCTTTAGAATTTTCTTCATTTAAATTATGAGTTATTTTAGGTAAAAATATAGTACTCACAGCTTGGGATGGTAACCATAATTTCTCTACCAATTGTAAGCCTACAGTGTATATACCAACTAAAGAGGGTGAAGTGAAAAAACCTAATATAAACAAAGAAGAACGATAGTTCAATAAAGTTACAATATTGCTCAGATGAGATTTAACACTATAACCCATAAATTCCTTATAGAATTTTATTAATGAGTAGGCTTTAATCTCAATATTTTTCAATAAAACAATTATAACGATAAAAAATGTAATAAAATTAGCAAGAGTATAAGCATAAAGCATACTTAAAATATCGGAATAAAATATTACTACACCCAAGGTAACTAGAAGCATAAGCACAGGTTGTAGAATACAAATAATATTAAAAATATTAAACTTTTGAGTTGCTTGTAATATTGAAGGCAATACTGTAGTAAACGTTAAGGGAATTAATGATAATGTTGCTAGATATAGTAAATCTACTGGTATTTGAGGAAAGGCCCAGTTAGCATAAAAAAATAAAAAAACACAACAACCTATTGTGCCTATAATTGATATCATCAGCAAACTTAGTAAGTTCACATACAATACCTCTGTTTCTTTTACCTTTTTTCTACCAACACTAAAAATATTAGCACTTTGCAAGCCAAAACTTAGAATTTGAGATAATAAAGAGGGTATTAGAATTGCTAATGTATACTGTCCCATTCCCACTACATTTAAAGTACGAGCAATTATAATCAAAGTTAAAATTTGACAAAGACCTGCAAATATCTGTCTAAAAAAAGTCGTTGAAACTAGTTTAAGCATTGATACTCTCTGCAATACAGTGCTTATATATTTCTTTTACTCTGGAAATAAAAGCTTTTTCTGAAAAACGCTCTAAGCATCTTTGTCGAATGGAGTCGGAATCGTATAATTCAGGATTTTCCCCTACTTCTTTCATAGCTTGAGCTAAAGCATTCGCATCCGCAACTTCAACTAATATCCCATCTCCAGAAACTATAATGGATTCTGGACCACCACATTTAGTAGCAACAACAGGTGTACCCTGTGATAATGCCTCAATCACAACAACACCAAATGTTTCTACATGACTAGAAAGAACAAAACATGCACTTTCTGCCATAAGTAGCCGCACGCTCTCTCTAGGCAATGCTCCTGCAAATGTGACAGCTTCTTCAATATTTAGGATTTTAGCTAATTTTTGTAAATTTTCTCTTTCGGGACCATCACCACCTAATATTAATTTAACTTCAGGTTTTTCCTTATACAATATAGAAAAAGCTTTCAGTAAAATATCAAAACCTTTTTTCGATTGCATCCAACCTACAGCACAAAATTGATTATCTTTTTTTAATATGGGTATTTCTTCAGCAAACTTTCGATCCAATAAGTTTGGTAAAAACTCCCATTCTTTTCCACTTAATTTTTGCTTTAAAAGTAAACAAAATTCGTTACTTACAGCACTGAGGTGGCTTGCAAAATTTTCCGACTCTCTCAGTAAAGCCCACTGCCAAGGGGAAACTAATTCACGAGCGAATGTAGTACTATGTTCAGTAACGCAATAAGGTATATTATATTTTTTATATATTTCAAGTGCTAATGGTCCTGCCAATAATAAACTATGTACATGGATAACATCAGGCTCCCCTTGCTCTTTAATATATCTTTCAAAAAGCTTTAGACCTGCTTTTACCCATCTATGTAGATCTAAATATGGCACTTTAGGAAAACAAAATACACCATGTTTAAAATAGGTTGGAATATTATTATCCATCCAAATTTCTGTTGCATAACTTCCTGTAATTGCCTTAACACCCTGTCTTAAAGACCTAAACTGCGGAGCAATAACACCAACTCGCATCCCTGCTCTCGACAAAGCATGTGCCTGCTCTCTGAAAAAACAACCATTTAAGTCTTCGTTATTTAATGGATACCAAGATGGTAAAATCAAAACATGCATTTATAATTCCTTGTATAAAGAAATTAATTTTTTCGCATAATTTTGAGGATCACATTCCTTTATAATCAAATCATAAGCATTTTCTACATATACTTGAGTTTGCTCTTTATCCTCAATCGTTTGCAAAATTGCTTTTGCCATAGCTTCAGTATTTCGCGGCTCAACCAAATGACCCGTTTGGTTATTAATCACAATTTCACCAATAGCTGAAGCAGCATAAGCACATACTGGAGTTTTTGTTAGCATTGCTTCTACAATTGCATTAGATACCCCTGCACCAGAATCACCATCTACAACAATAGGGCTAACAAAAACATCTACCTTTTGCATGAAATCTTCAACATCCACAATATTGCCCATGAAGCTGATTTTATGTTGAATATTCATATTCTCAGCTAAACATTCCAATTCTTTTCTATGCGGTCCATCACCACCAATAATAAACTGAATATTTTGCGGAAATTCTTTGGACTCTTTTATATATTTGGCTATTTCTAAAAATAAATCCACACACCTATCAGCTCTTAAAGCCGATAACGTCCCAACTGTAATAAAATTTTTAGACAATTTTTCTTTAGGTGCAGTATCTGGATTTAATCGATAAGCATTATAAACATATGAAGTACGTAATGGTTCAAATCCATATCGAATTAATTTTTTTTGTTCTAATTTACAATTACCCAACCCTCTAATATCCATTCTATTAAATAAAGGTACAACATATTTATAAGTTGAGTGATTTAACCCTCGAGATGTCCAGAATATTTTTGGATTTTTATTTTTTGAAAAAAATTTAGCCACCCATAACATAGGTATAGGCCTAGCCATTTGTGCATGTATCACATTAACATGGTATTTATTTACCACATAAATAACTTTTAATATGTATTGCAATATTTTTATTGGATTTTTCGTATGAGATATTACATCAAACTGTTTAATATCTAATTGATTAATCGATTCAGATAAAGGGCCTTTCTTACCCAAGACATAAACATCTTGAACATATGATTTCAGCTCTTTGGCTGTGATATAAGTAGCTATTTCTGTTCCTCCAACTTTACCCATATCACTTACTAATAAAACACGTAATTCTTCATTATTAGTCATGTAGAGCTCCAAATGAGCTTACAATTTTCTCTTGCGCTTCAACAGTCAAATAAGGATGCATCGGCAAACTCATTACACGTTCAGCGACCAAATCTCCTATAGGTAAAACTGCATTATCATCTGCTACAGCAGGCTGCTTATTTAACGGAATCGGATAATGCACAGCAGTTGGAATACCTTGAGCTTTTAACTTTTCCTGAACCTCGCTGCGATTTTCCACCTGAATCGTATATTGTGCCCAAGCACTTTGATTATGCACTTCAATAAATGGAGTTGTTAAAATACCTGCTTCGTTTAATAGTTTGCTATAAGTATCCGCCACATGCTGACGCGCCTGCATTTCATCGTCCAAAATTGCTAGTTTTGGCAATAAAATAGCCGCTTGCAAGGTATCTAAACGACTGTTTACCCCAACACGAATATGATGATAACGACGGTCTTGCCCATGACGTGCAATCTGACGAATCACTTTTGCAAGCTCTTCATCGTTGGTAAAAATCGCACCACCGTCCCCATAGCAACCTAAAGGCTTACTTGGGAAGAAACTTGTACAAGCAACTGTAGTCAAATTACAACTTTTACGGCCTTTATAGGTTGCACCAAAGCTTTGCGCTGCATCTTCAATAACAGGAATATTATACTTCGCAGCAATTGCATTAATTGCATCAAAATCAGCACATTGTCCATACAGACTTACTGGAATAATTGCTTTAGTGCGTGGTGTAATGGCTGCTTCTAGTTTTTCTACATCTAAGTTGTAGGTTTTTGGGTTCACATCTACATAAACTGGTGTCGCACGCAACACTGCCACAGTTTCTGCTGTTGCAATATAGGTAAAACCTGGGGTAATGACTTCATCTCCAGGCCCTATGCCAAATGCCATTTGGGCAATTTGCAAAGCATCTGTACCATTGGCACAAGTAATACAATATTTAGCGCCCACATAAGCCGCTAACTTTTCTTCTAGTTCTGCAACTTCTGGCCCTAAGATATACTGACCATGTGCTAATACTCGCTGAATACCTGCATCAATTTCAGCTTTAATACGTGACTGCTGAGCTTTTAAATCAATAAATTCAATCATGCTGCAACCTGCTCTTTTGTTACAACCTTACCCTTCAGTCGGTAAAGCGCCCCTGTATGCTCACATACAACTTGTGCTTCACCCTCTAATGGCAAATCCAATTGTTCACCAAACTCACTCATCCAACCAATTTGCTTGGCAGGCACACCAACCATCAGTGCATAGGCTGGTACATCTTTATTTACCACTGCACCTGCACCCACAAATGAATATTCACCAATTGTAATACCACACACAATGGTACAATTTGCACCCAAAGTCGCACCTTTTTTTACAAGAGTATTACGGTATTCATCTTTACGTTCAATCAGTGAGCGTGGGTTATATACATTGGTAAAAACCATGCTCGGCCCACAAAATACCCCTTCTTCAAGCGTGACATTGTCATACACCGAAACATTATTTTGTACTTTGCAATGATCACCTATCACGACCTTATTGCCCACAAAAACATTCTGGCCTAAAGATACGCCTTGTCCAATTTTGGCACCGCCACAAACATGCACAAAATGCCAAACACGAGAGTTCTCACCAATTTGAGCACCCTCATCTACAATTGCACTTTCATGTTGATAAAAACTCATCGTATTCTGCCTTATTATTTTACTTTTACTAATAGAGGATGCGGGTTGCTTGGATTTTCAACAACTGGAGCAACACGAATCACTTCAACCGTTTCAATTGCTGCACGGTTTTCTTCTACGCCATACCCTTTACCAGACAAAATACGTTGGTAACTTTGGGTGTGCAAGTCTGTAAAACCACCTGAAAATTCAAGCTCTTCATTTTCAATGGTAATACTACGGTAGGTTAATTTTTCACCCTGTACCGCATTTTCTGGTAAATTTTTGGCATCAATAGACAAAAACCAGCGTACACGAGCACGCTCATATTCTAAATAACCTGATGCGGTTTTTTCATCACGATAATGCACTTCATTTTTCACAATTTTGCCAAAAATAAAATGTAGCATGTCATAAAAATGCACACCAATATTGGTTGCTACGCCACCCGATTTATTATCTACCCCTTTCCATGATTTTAAATACCACTTACCACGTGAGGTTAAATACGTTAAATCTACATCAAAAATTTTACCTGCAGGTGCAGCCTGAACTTTATCACGCAACGCGATAATAGAAGGGTGCAAACGTAGCTGTAAAATCGAGTTTACTTTTGCACCATACTGTTTTTCATATTCAGATAAAAGGTTTAAATCTTCTGAATTCAATACCAATGGCTTTTCACAAATAACATCTATGCCATTTTTTAAAGCATATTTCATGTGTGGCGCATGTAAATAGTTTGGTGAGCAAATCGCAACATAATCTAGCTTTTCACCTTTAAGTTTTTGATCCTCTACATAGGCTTCAAACTCTTCAAATTCGGTAAAAAATTCAGCTTCAGGAAAGTGGCTGTCCATAATACCAACAGAGTCGTTAACATCCATTGCTACAGACAAAGTATTGCCTGTTTCTTTAATTGCTTTTAAATGACGTGGTGCGATATAACCTGCTGCACCAATCAGGGCAAATTTTTTCATATTTTTACTACAATCTATTTTGGGTGAATCTTATAAACGGAATACGGTAAAACCTTGTGCTGTCATTTCATCACGATTAAACAAGCTTTTTACATCGGTCAATACAGGTTGTTCTGCTTTAACATAGGCACGTAACTGTTCAGGACTCAAAGCACGAAACTCATTATGTCCCACAGCAACGACTAAACTGTCCACAGGGTGTTCAGCATCTACCTGAACTAAGTCAATTCCATATTCATGTTTGACTTCTTCGGCATCGGCCCAAGGGTCACACACTGCAACCTTAATGCCCCATTGATCGAACTCTTTAATTACATCTACAATTTTACTGTTACGAATATCTGGGCAGTTTTCTTTAAAAGTGATACCTAAAATACCAACAGTGGCTTTGGTCACATCAATATTATTTTTCACCATTCTTTTAATGGTGGCACGTGCAACATAACGTGCCATATTGTCATTAATACGGCGACCCGCCAAAATCACTTGCGGATGATAACCAACCTCCTCTGCTTTATGGGTTAAATAGTACGGATCGACCCCAATACAATGCCCTCCCACTAGACCTGGGCGGAAAGGTAAAAAGTTCCACTTACTCCCTGCGGCTTCCAACACATCTAAAGTATCAATACCAATACGTGAGAAAATTACCGAAAGCTCATTCACCAAAGCAATATTTAAATCACGCTGAGTATTTTCAATGACTTTGGCTGCTTCAGCCACTTTAATGCTTGATGCTTTATGTGTGCCTGCAGTAATAATGCTGGCATAGACTTGGTCTACAAGAGTAGCAATTTCTGGGGTACTGCCACTGGTAATTTTTTTAATTTTCGTCAGGGTATTTACTTTGTCGCCTGGGTTAATCCGCTCTGGGCTGTAGCCTGCAAAAAAGTCCTGATTGAATTTTAAGCCAGATACTTGTTCTAAGACTGGAATACATACTTCTTCTGTAGCACCTGGGTATACCGTAGACTCATAAACGACAACATCTCCTTTATTTAACACCTTACCCAATGTTTCACTGGCTTTTCTTAAAGGAGTTAAATCAGGACGATTGACTGCATCTACAGGGGTTGGCACTGTTACAATAAAAAAATTGCAGCTGTTTAAGTCATCTAAATTGGCTGAATAGCTTAAATGTGTCGCTTGTTTAAGTTCTTCTGGCGACACTTCTAAAGTGTGATCTTCTCCACTTTGTAATTCTTGTATGCGTTTTTGGTGAATATCAAAACCAACCACTGGCATTTTTTTTCCGAATTCAACTGCCAAAGGTAAACCGACATAGCCTAAACCAATAACGGCAATTTTTAGTTCAGAGAGTTGTAGCATTTGAGCGCCTTTAAATTTATATCTGTATTTTATGAAGAATGGATCTTTCGGCAAGGATACTAGCAGAAATTCATGAAATTTCTATTGTGATTTGTGCTCAAATTATTTGAAACAGATCGCAATGTATAGTTTTTGTGAATATTCACTTTTTTTATTTAAAATAAATTCATAATTTTTAAGGTTTATCTTGTTTTGCTTTAAGGTTCTGACCAAATATGCAAAATGATTACAAATTGCTATGTACCTATTTTACAAGTTCGGTAAAATGACAACAATTTATTTTAAAAGATTTTAAAAAATTAATAATGGAATCTCGCGTGCGACACTTTCAACTGGCTGTTTTATTGGCATGTGGCATTGTCACTACGGGGTGCGCTGTCACCTCTGGTTTACAAACCTACGACTTACCTCGTGAAGGGGTTTACACCACCGACTTGGGTACAGCAGTCAATGTGATTAAACTCACCCAAGACTCAATGCTTGCGGTGCAGCCTGCCGTACACAATATTCAACAAGACTATGCGCATTTATTTAATACACGACAGCGTCAATACACTTTAAGTTCAGGCGATATTCTCTCTATTTATTTATGGGCATATCCTGAAATCACCCCTCAATCATCTAGTATTAGCAACAATCAATCCGCGCAAGCAAATGGTTATCAGATTGATCAAAGTGGATATATTCAGTTTCCGATTATCGGGCGTTACAAAGCTGCAGGGAAATCTTTAGCACAAGTCAACCATGAATTACGCGGGCAATTGGCACGTTACCTAAAAACCCCAGACGTGATTGTGCGGGTCTTATCTTACCAAGGTAAATATTTTTCTGTTCAAGGAAATGTGCAACAAAGTGGTCGATTTTTTTTGAACGATCAGCCTATTAGTCTTTATGCCGCCATTGGAATAGCGGGTGGAATTAACACTGAAACAGGGAATAAAACCTCATTAACGCTTATTAGAGATGGGAAAAGCTACCAGTTAAATACTCTAGAGTTAGAAAAGTCTGGCTACTCTCTACACGATTTATTGATTCAGCCCAATGATACCATTTATGTAAATGCACGTGAGAATCAAAAAATTTATGTCATGGGGGAATCTAATAATAATCAAGCCCTACCAATGCGTGAACAAGGCATGAGCTTAAGCGATGTATTGGGTGAAAGCTTGGGCTTAAACCCACTGTCTGCCAGCCGTAGTAAAATTTATGTGGTACGCAGTCAGCCCAATGCAACACATACCGAAGTCTATCACATGGATTTAACCAGTATTGCCGACTTTGGCTTAGCCAATCAGTTTAAAATGCGCAGCAATGATATTGTCTATGTCGATGCATCAGGCTTGGCACGCTGGCAACGTGTGGTGAATCAAATTATTCCATTCTCAAATGCTTTATATAACCTAGATCGTTTGGGGAACTAATGAAAATTAATAACATTTTGGTGGTATGTATCGGCAATATTTGCCGTAGCCCCATGGCAGAATACTTTTTAAAAGAGCAATATCCACACTTACATATTGAATCTGCGGGTATTTCAGGCTTGGTGGGTCATGCAGCCGATGATAAAGCCCGTTTATGTATGCAACGTCACGGCATCGACATGAGTCCACACGTAGCAAAAAAACTCAATGCAGAGCTGATTAAAAAAGCCGATCTGATTTTGGTTATGAGCCAAAATCAACAAAAGCATGTGGAACAAACTTGGCCCTTTGCCAAAGGCAAAACCTTTAGATTGGGGCACTGGCAAAGTAAAAACGTCGCTGACCCATATCAGCACGATCAAGCCATATTTGATGAAACCTGCACATTAATTCAAGCCTGCATTGCCGACTGGAAAAAATATATCTAGTTTCTTGATATTCTCGCTTTTTTAAAATTCTACTTTTTTGATATTTAAACTATGAGCCAAACCGCCAACACCGAAGACACCATTGATTTAAAGGAATTATTTTTTTCCTTAATCGCACAATGGAAAATGATTACTCTTTGCGTTCTACTCAGTATCGTCTGCGCTTTACTGTATTTAAGAACTACACCAGACACCTATGCAGTCGATGCTCTCGTTCAAATTGAGCAAACACGTGGAACATCGACAGCCTTATTAGGTGAAGAGCTTTCTAAAGTTTTAGATCAAAATTCACCAGCACAACCTGAAATTGAAATTTTAAAATCACGTTTGGTGTTGGGTAACGTTATTAATCATCTGAATTTAAATATTCGCGTTTCGGGTACGGAAGATAGTTTCTGGAATCGTTTATTGGCCAAGCATGAATATAACAGTGAATATTCAGCGCAATCGGTGCTGTTTAAAGATAATCAAAAAAGTTTTGATATTCGCCAGTTCGATATTCCGCAATACTTTCAAGATAAAAACTTAATCCTCAAATTTGCACAAGGCAAATACAGCCTGACGGATGAGGAAACCGAACAAGTGGTTTTTTCAGCGCCTTTAAATCAAGTCAGTCAATTACAGTCTGAATTTGGGGTTTGGAAAGTTGCCATTTTTACTCAAGACAGCTTTGATACCACTTATAATATTGAAAAACAAAGCTTACCTGCCGCAATGAAAACCTTAACTGCCAACTATTCTGTGGCAGAAAAAGGTAAATTGACAGGTGTATTGGGACTAAATTACCAAGGGCAAGACAAACAACACATTACCCAAGTGTTGAATGCAATATTGGCCGCTTATAGCCAACAGAATATTGAACGTCGTACCGCAGAAACTGCACAGACTTTAAAATTTTTGGAAGACCAGCTTCCAGAACTTAAACAACAGCTAGACGTGGCAGAACGTGAATTTAACCGTTTCCGCCAACAGTTTAATACGGTCGATGTGACCAAAGAGTCTGAGTTGTACTTAACCCAAAGTATTACCCTGGAAACTCAAAAAGCAGAGTTAGAGCAAAAAGTGGCTGAAGCTGCTGCCAAATACACCAATGAACACCCTGTCATGCAGCAAATGAATGCTCAATTGGGTGCGATTAACAAACGAATTGCTGAATTAGACGGCACACTTAAACGCTTACCTGAACTACAACGCCAATATTTACAACTGTTCCGTGAAGTTGAGGTGAAACAACAACTGTATACTGGCTTACTTAACTCTTACCAACAACTGCGTATTGCCAAAGCAGGTGAAATTGGTAACGTCCGTATTGTAGATACTGCTGTAGAACCAATTGAGCCAATTAAACCTAAGAAATTACAAATTCTGATTTTGTCAGTTTTCTTGGGTGGTTTTCTGGGCACATTGTTGGCATTACTGCGTAATATGTTGCGTTCAGGTATTAAAGACTCGAATCAGATTGAAAATGAACTGGATTTACCTGTTTACGCCACTGTGCCACGTTCACCTGTACAAGAAAGTCGTATTAAAATTCTGAAAAAGAAAAAGAATATTCCTATTCTTGCGGTTAAAAACAGTGATGATATTGCCATTGAAAGCCTGCGTAGCATGCGTACTGCCATTCACTTTGCCTTAAGCAGTGCCAAAAACAATATCATTATGATTTCTGGCCCTGCACCAGAGTTGGGTAAATCATTTATTTCGACTAACTTAGCTACTATTTTGGCACAAAGTGATAAGCGCGTATTATTGGTTGATGCCGATTTACGTCGCGGTTATATGCATAAATACTTCAACTATGATGTGCAACCTGGTTTGGCTGAATATTTAAATGGTCAACAAGAATTAGGCAGTGTTGTACGTAGTACTGAAGTTGAAAATTTAAGCATCATGAGTCGTGGCAAAAGTCCTGCCAATCCGTCAGAGTTGTTAAGTACGCAAAAATTTGCAGACATGCTCACGCACTTGTCTAGTCAGTTTGACCATATTCTGATTGATACCCCACCAGTCCTTGCGGTAACCGATGGGATTATTATTTCACAATATGCAGGTGTGAATTTGGTTGTGGCACGTTATGGCAAAACTCAAATGAAAGAACTTGAACTGACTGTCAACCGCTTTGAACAGGCTGGCGTGAAAGTAAACGGCTTTATTTTGAATGATATTCAACGTGAAGCTGGTGGTTATGGCTATGGTTATAACTATGCTTATGCCTATAAAGCCAATAAGGATGATGATTAAACTATTTACTCAACCTCCCTTTTTGCTAGGCTTCCCCCTTTGTCAAAGATGAGCTATACCTCGTGCTAGCCTCCCCCTTTGTCAAGGTGAGCCATATATGGCGCAAGGAGGGGGATTAAAAAAATCTAAAAAGGTGAGCCGCAAACCACCAACATTCAAAATCCCTCCTAGCCTCCCTTTAATAAAGGGAGGGTTGTTCATTATAAAATTGATTTCAAGTGCGAAAATTTAAAGCAATGCTAAAATTTCGTGTTGGAAGAAATTTTATGGGAAACATGCTTGTGCGAACCTCCCCTTTGCAAAGGTGAACTATATGCTCGTGCTAGCTTCCCCCTTTGAAAAAGGTGAGCCATATATGGCGCAAAAAGGGGGATTAAAAAAATCTAAAAAGATGAGCTATGTATGTCACAAGAAAGCTAATTAAAAATATACCACTTTTTAAAACAAAGAATAAAAAACCATGCAACCCTATAACAAAAATTTAAAATATAACGCACGACAGTTAAGAAACAATATGACCGAAGCAGAACAGAAACTCTGGTTACGACTGCGTCAAAAACAACTCTTGGGCTTACAGTTTTATCGGCAAAAGCCTATTCTGAATTTTATTGTAGATTTTTACTGTCCTGCGGCAAGTTTAATTATTGAATGCGATGGCAGCCAACATTTGAACAAAAAAGGCTTAAAGTATGATTTATCACGTGATCAGGCTTTAACACAGTTAAATTTAACGGTGTTAAGATTTAACAATTTACAAATTTTGCATGAACTTGATGCAGTCGTCCAAACCATTGAAAATGTGATTTTAAGTCAACACGCTAATAATCCCTCCTAGCCTCCCTTTAAAAAGTGAGGAACATTCATTACAAAGCCCTTGCTTGTGCTAGCCTCCACCGTTTACAGAAGAATTTTCTTTTGAAATTTACAACAATACTCAACAATTCACATTGCAAAAATCCACTCAAAAACCTATTTTGGTTACAGTTTATAAACGCTGAGAATATATAAGAATGTTTGCACCCAAAGCGCTGCTGGCGACACTGGCATTAAGCTCATCCTTAACCTTTGCCCAAGGCATTGTCTTAAATGACCAAAACTTACGTACCGATTTAAACTGGCTAAATCAGCAAGGCGTCATTCAAATTAGTACGTCAACTTGGCCTATGAGTGGTGATGAAATTCAACGTGCACTTTCTCAAGCCAAGATTAGCAACAACAATCAACAAAAAGTAATCGATGCAGTTGTGGCAGATTTAAATGCTAATAACCAACTGCTCAAAGCCTCGCTTTTTGCAGAAACAGATCAAAAGAATATTCCTCAAGCCTTTGGCGACCAACAAAAAGCACAATATCAAGCAGGTTTGGAACTCAATGCAGGCAATCAAAACTGGGATGCTAAAATTAGGGTCAATGCAGAAAAAGATCCACAAATTGACAACGATCAAGATGTCAATGTTGAAGGTTCGTATATTGCAGCCAAACTTTGGAATCAATGGCTCATTGCTGGGCAAATTCCAACCTACTGGGGGCCTGCACATGACGGCAGTTTAATTCGTGGCGATGCTAGCCGCCCAGTTTACGGCGTAACCATGCAGCGTGCTGAACAACAAGCCTTCAGCAACAAATGGTTGTCATGGATTGGCCCATGGCAATATCAGGCCTTTGCAGGTCAGTTGCATGATTATGATGCTGTACCCGATGCCAAATTGATTGGTTTACGTGTCACTGCACAACCGCTGCCTTATTTGGAATTGGGTGCTTCACGTGCCTTTCAATGGGGGGGTGAAGATCGTCCAGAAAGCTTGAACTCACTTTGGGATGCTTTTGTTGGCAATAAAGATAATGGTGGTACTGGCGAACCGGACCCCTCTAACCAAGTGGCAGGCTTTGATGCACGCTTAAACCTACAGCCATTGCTACAAGTGCCAATGGGTGTTTATGCACAATACGCAGGTGAAGATGAAGCAGGCGGCTTACCCGCTAAAAAAATGTATTTGGCTGGGGTAGATTATTCATCAAGCTATCAGAATATGCCATTCCAACTGTATACCGAATGGGCTGACACCCGTACCAACGGTAAAGCATTAGGCGTTACTTATAATCACAGCACCTATACCAATGGTTTCTATCAACATGGCTATCCTTTAGCACATGCTATGGGTGGTGATGGACAAATGATTTCACTCGGTGGTGATATTCGTTTTGATCGTATCAACCGCGTGAA
Organism: Acinetobacter sp. ANC 5045; assembly: GCF_004331005.1. Taxonomy (NCBI): domain Bacteria; kingdom Pseudomonadati; phylum Pseudomonadota; class Gammaproteobacteria; order Moraxellales; family Moraxellaceae; genus Acinetobacter; species Acinetobacter sp. ANC 5045. Next base: position 104,473 of record NZ_SJNS01000007.1, read on the forward strand.
TGCACGTGTAATGTTTGCCAAATTGAATGAATCAAACCGCGCAACCAACCAAGCTTTCCCAGAAAAAGATCAGTTAAAAGCTTTGGATTTGACTTGGACACACTATTTACGCCCAGATATTCCACTTAAACTGAATGGCTGGATTAGCGATTCAGATGTCCATGGCAATGATGGTGGTGCATCGATTGGAATTGAGTTTCCTTTAGAAAAAGGATTATTTTCTTATTAAGTCTACCCACTAGACCGAAAATACATCATGGATGAGATCGACACCGATTTCATCCATTTTTCTAAAATCAAAAGAATTCAGCGTAACTCAACCATTTAACGCAAAATTTCAGGCAACGCCTTATAACTACGGCTTTTGCTTAATTCAATTTTCATTTTCTGCAGCATTTGATACGGTTGCTGCTGCACAAACATATTCACAAAACTTAAAGGAATCGAGCCTTCAGGGTTGGCGTAGCCATAGGTACTGACTTTGACTTTTTGATTGCCCAGTTTTTGAAATGTCCAGTCGCCTTCATAATCCTGAATGCGTACATAATCTGGGTTCAGTGGATAGCCGCCCTCAATGGCTTTATTTTGAATACTAATAATACCTTGCGCATCTTTACTCATTTTGCCTTTGACCACTAAATCACGGTCTTTCAGCGGAAAAGGAAAGTCCAGCACCATATACAGCAAGAACTCACCTTTTTGGTCATCGCGTGACAAAACTTTGACACTGCCAACATAAGGCACCCATTTCACGGCATGATCAACATCTAAAATTAAGGCAGCAGCTTTTTCTAAAGGTACATTGAAGGTGGTTTCGGCCTTATATAAAAACACCGGGCTAGACTGTTGTTGAAAGGTCCAGACTTTAATATTGTTTTTATGTATGCTGAGTTTGGCATGTTCAATATTTTGTGCAGAGGCCGCACAAATACAGGTGCTTAACCCAAGCATCAGCAGAGATTTTTTCATTTTATTTTGCATCTTATTTTAGTTTTAGATCGGGTCTGATGCGTCATCATCCATGACATCAGACCCTAGTTTTAGCGGCAGATTGAAAATTGTTCAAGTCATTTTTATCTATTTCGGATTCCTGCGCAGTTTTTAAACCTGAATATCGTTAAATCCAAGTACATCTTTCATATCGTATTTACGCGCTTCGCGTCCCACCACCCACGCTGCAGCACGCACGGCACCTGCAGCAAAGTTCATGCGGTTGGTGGCTTTGTGGGTAATTTCCACACGCTCGCCATCGGCAATAAACATCGCAGTATGTTCACCCACAATGTCGCCACCACGAATGGTTTGGAAACCAATACTTTTACGTTCACGTGGCCCTGTGTGTCCTTCGCGGCAGTAAACAGCATCGTGTTTTAAATCACGACCTAAGGTTGCTGCAATGGCCTCGCCCATCATCAATGCCGTGCCTGATGGTGCATCGACTTTATGACGATGATGCGCTTCAATCACTTCAATATCTACACTATCACCAAAGACTTTGGCTGCCAGTTCCAACAGTTTAATAGATACGTTTACCCCAACTGAATAGTTGGCGGCATATACCACAGGCGTCTGTTGAGCCGATTCTTCTAAGAGTGCTTTTTGTTCATCATTCATGCCTGTGGTGCCAATCACAATCGCCACGCCTGCTTCACGACAAAGCTTTAAGTGCTGTGCAGTGGCGGCTGGTGCGGTAAAGTCGATTACGACATCACAGTCAGCTAATACTTGTTCTAGGCTACCCACGACTTTCACACCGAGTGTACCCACACCTGCCAGCTCTCCCGCATCTGCCCCCAAGAGACTGCTTTCTGGGCGTTCTACTGCGGCTGCCAATTGGTAGCCTGCTTCTTGAACGGCTTGAATTAAGATGCGGCCCATACGGCCGCCTGCGCCTAATACACCAATGCGTGGAGTTGCTGACATAGCATATTCCTAAAATAGATTCTCAATTGTGCTTACTATAGCAAAACTCGCTGCCTAGGCTAAGTTTGTCTGCCAAGTTTCTGGGTTTATTTTTATCGGAAAGCAACTGTGACAGTATGCTAAAGGTCACTTTAAATGCCACTGGCAAACTTTTATCAAAGCGATGCTAAAAATTTATCTGAAAATGCTCATTTTTTATTTTTATTTCACAAATTTGCAAACTTGTATGCGCAGACTAGCCTGCACGAATGATAACAACTGCAAAAATTAAAGGGGATTTACATGCATTCGAAGAAAATTGTATTGGCATTATTGTTGGGTATGAGCACAGCATCCGTATTTGCAGAGCCTGCACTTCAAGAAGGGGATACGCTAGAAAGCCTGTCCAAAGTCCGTATTAGCGTGACACTACAAGAACCGCTTGCTGTTGAAGTCGATGCACCTGAACTAGAAGAAACAGCACCAACGGAAAATGTGGTTGTTGCAACCGTTCAACCACAAACTGTCGTTAAAACAGCAACGACTGAAATGGTGGATGTTTTAGAGATTGATGTACCTGAAGTCGAATAAGAGTACAGCAGATACAACAAAGGCGATCTTCAAGATCGCCTTTATTTTTGAGTTTAGATCAGGTCGTGCTTTGACATACCTAACCTAGGTTTCCTTAATCAAATAAACGATCAAAGAAAGACTTTTTCTTTGGTGATGACTGACTGCCCTCACCTTCCATCGTCGTCTGCAACTCTTTTAACAATTCACGCTGACGTGCCGTTAAATTCACAGGTGTTTCCACCACAATACGGCAGAGTAAATCGCCCTGCATACTGGTACGCACAGGTTTTACCCCTTTACCACGCAAACGGAACAATTTACCCGTTTGTGTTCCCTCAGGTACTTTCAGGCTCACGCGACCATCTAGAGTAGGAATTTCAATTTCCTTACCTAAAGCAGCATCGGCAATGCTAACAGGCACATCCATATACAGATCAGCACCATCACGCTGGAAGATTTCGTGCTCACGCACCACCACTTCTACATATAGGTCGCCCGATTGACCATCACGAATGGCTTCACCTTTACCTGTTAAGCGTACGCGGTCGCCATTGTCCACGCCAGCAGGAATGGTCACCTCAAGGGTTTGCTGACGATCTGACACACCCGAACCATGACATTTTTTACATGGGTTCTTGATAATTTTGCCCTGACCACGACAAGTGCTACAGGTTTGCTGTACCGAGAAGAAACCTTGCTGCATGCGTACTTGACCCGCACCATGACAGGTTGGACAGGTTTCAACATCATTTGGATTTTCCGAGCCTTTACCATCACAAGCTTCACATGGCGCAGGTGCTGTAAAGGTGATGGTTTTCTTAACGCCTTTGACTGCTTCTTCAAGCGTCAATTCCATCACATAGCGTAAGTCTGAACCACGGCGTTGACGTTGCTGGCCACGCCCCCCCCCACCAAAGGCTCCACCGAAAATATCCCCAAACTGGCTGAAAATATCTTCCGCACTGAAACCACCGAAGCCGCCAGCACCACCGCCCATACCACCTTCAAAGGCTTGATGGCCCATACGGTCGTACATGCTGCGTTTTTCGCTGTCTGACAGAACTTCATACGCTTCTGAAGCTTCTTTAAACTTCTCTTCAGCTTCAGGATTGTCCGGGTTACGGTCTGGATGATATTTCATCGCCAACTTACGGTAGGCTTTTTTAATTTCATCATCACTAGCGGTTTTAGAGACGCCCAAAACCTCATAATAATCACGTTTAGCCATGTCTGGCGATGCTCCTCACGGAATTCTATTTAAAACTTAACTGAAGTCTGAAATTGGGGTCAAACTGAGTTTTACAAGGGAAAGCTGTTAAAAATTTTAGCTGAAGTGCTTTAGATGAAGTTCAAGCCATTAGAACACAGCTTTATTTTTCAAAAATTTGGATAGCCCTTTAATCCAAGCATTGATTAAAAATAAGAAGGCAATCACGGCAAAGACCACACCTGCTACGGTGCAGGCTTTGACCCATAAAAAGGCATCCCAAGGAAAGAAGGCCAATGGAATAAACCACAATGCAGCAAACAATGCCAATACACTGTAAATCACCACATTACGCATGATCCATAAAGCCTGTGCCTGTAACCAGACTTCAGTGCTATCGACCACAATCACTTTTCGTGCATACCAATACGCCAATGCACCACTCACCACAGTAAATAAAGCAAAAAACATAAACACGTAAGAGATCGCGACAGACCGGCGAAACTTTACCAAGTTATCTTGCTTCATAATGTGATTTAACCCCATCTGTGCCATGCTTTATTTTTTAATCTGGCGCATGCTGTAACGTATGCAAAGGCTGAAAAATATAAGGTGCTACTATATTGAAATTTTCCAAGTTTCGCACCCGTTATTATGTCACTTTTACAGATTATGTGGATTTTTTTTCACTTTAAACCACTGGGCGTATAACGCAGGTAAAAAGAACAGAGTTAATAAGGTCGCCACAATTAATCCGCCCATAATTGCCACAGCCATCGGGCCAAAGAAAATACTGCGAGAAAGTGGAATCATCGCCAAAACAGCCGCTAATGCTGTAAGGACAATTGGACGACAACGGCGTACCGTGGCGTTAATAATCGCATCCCACTGCGACTCTCCTGCCCGAATATCCTGCTCAATCTGATCAATTAAAATCAAGGAATTGCGCATGATCATGCCTGATAAGGCAATCGTGCCAAGCATCGCCACAAAACCAAAGGGTTTGTTAAACAGCAACAGGAACAATACCACACCAATAATGCCAAGCGGCGCAGTCAAAAATACAATGAACGCACGAGACATGCTACGCAACTGAATCATTAACAAGGTCATCACCACTGCAAGGAAAACTGGCATGCCTGCATTGACTGACTTTTGCCCACGTGCCGACTCTTCAACTGTACCGCCCACTTCAATTAAATAGCCACTTGGCAACTTTTCACGCAGGGCCGCCATCGGTTCAGACAGTTCTGCCACCACCGTTGCAGGTTGCAAATTGCTACGAATATCACCACGTACGGTAATGGTCGGCAAGCGGTTACGATGCCAAATTAAGCCTTCTTCAAAACGGTATTCAATTTGTGCAATTTGCGCCAACGGCACCGATGTTCCACGTGAAGTCGGTATAGCCAAACTGCTTAAAGATGCGACATCTAGGCGCTCGGTTTGATCACCACGTAAACGGATTTCAATCAGTTCACGTTTTTCACGATACTGGTTAATAGCCGCGCCACTGATAGAGCTATTAAGGAAGTTAGCTAAATCCAGACTCGACACCCCCATTTGACGGGCACGGTCTTGATCAATCTGCAATTGAATGACTTTGCTCGGCTCACCCCAATCTAAATGCACATTGGTACTGTTTGGATTGGCACTGATGGTGGCTGCGACTTGCTGTGCCCATTGTCGCACTTGTGCCAAGTCTTCTCCTGACACGCGGAATTGCAATGGATAACCCACTGGTGGGCCATTTTCCAATAATGACACGCGAGTACGCACCTCTGGCAATAACAAGCGAATTTGTTCAGATAAATTACGGCGAATTTCATTGCGGTCTTCTAAAGACGATGCCAATACCACAAATTGGGCAAAACTGGCCTGCGGTAATTGCTGATCTAAAGGCAAATAGAAACGCGGCGAACCTGTGCCAACATAGGCTACATAATTGTCGATGCCTTGTTGTTGCGCCAAGAACTTTTCAACTTTTTTAACGGCTGCTTCTGTGGCTGTTAAAGACGCACCTTCTTCAAGTTTTAAATCGACTAAAATTTCTGCCCGATTGGAAGGTGGGAAAAATTGCTGTGGTACCAATTTAAACATCGCAATTGACAGTACAAATATGCCAACTGTGATTGCAATGACGGTTTTTCGATAGCGCACACAAGTATTAACCCATCCACGAAACACTTGATAAAAGCGGGTTTGATATGGGTCGTGCAATTCACCTACGTGCTGTAGCACAGGCTGCGGTTCAGCTTGTTTGCGTACACGCGCCCAAAGACGTTGATACCACGGCGCTCGCTGTGCATGACGCTGAAAATCTGGCAATAATTTATCGCCCAGATACGGCACGAATAGCACGGCAGCAAACCAGGACACCACCAAAGCTATGGTGACTACTTGGAAAATTGAACGGGTATATTCCCCTGTACTTGAGGCTGCTGTGGCAATGGGTAAAAAACCTGCCGCGGTAATCAATGTCCCTGTCAGCATAGGGAAAGCAGTCGTTCGCCACGCATGACCTGCGGCTTGCAAGCGGCTATAGCCTTGCTCCATCTTAATTGCCATCATTTCAATGGCGATAATGGCATCATCCACCAACAATCCGAGGGCTAAAATAAGCGCACCGAGTGAAATTTTGTGCAGTCCGACATCAAACAAATGCATACCTGCAAAAGTCATCGCCAAGACCAGTGGAATGGAAAATGCCACCACCAAGCCCGTGCGAAAACCCAGTGAAAAGAAGCTGACCAAGAGCACGATAATCACCGCCTCAGCCAACACTTTCATAAATTCATTGACGCTGTGTTTTACCGCAACAGGCTGATCAGAAACTTTTTGCAGTTGCATGCCCAAAGGCAAGGTCTTTTGCAAACGGGCAAATTCAGTTTCCAGATTTTCACCCAAAGCCAGAATATCACCGCCTTTACGCATCGACACCGCAATGCCAATGCCATTTTCGCCCATAAAGCGCATACGCGGTTGAGCAGGTTCGCTAAACCCACGATAGACCTCGGCAACATCGCCCAGTTGAATGGTGGTGCCATTCACCAACAGCGGCATTTGTTTCAACTCATCGACACTGTGCAACGCACCGCTGACACGCACCTGAATACGGTCTGAATGGGTTTCAAAAAAACCTGCGCTTGCCATGCTGTTTTGTTGTTGTAAGGCTTGCTGAATCGCGGTAACAGGAATACCGAGTTGTGCGGCTTTGGTGTTAGATAACTCAATCCAAATTTTTTGATCTTGCAAACCGACCAAATTAACTTTGGCAACATCTTTGACTCGCTGTAATTGTAGCTGCAAACGGTCGGCATATTCTTTGAGGGTGGCGTAGTCATAGTCTGCGCCTGTCAGCACATAAATATTGCCAAAAGTGTCGCCAAATTCATCATTAAAAAATGGGCCTTGTACCCCTTGCGGCAATTCATGACGAATATCATTTACCTTTTTACGCACCTTGTACCAAACATCTGGAATTTGGCTAGAACGCATGGAATCTTTGGCAATAAAAGTCACCATGGACTCGCCCGGACGCGAATAAGCCATGATGCGTTCATAGTCGCCCGTGCTCATCAATTCTTTTTCGATGCGGTCGGTGACTTGTAACGAGACCTCTTTGGCGCTCGCTCCCGGCCAATAGGTTTGAATCACCATCACTTTAAAAGTAAACGGTGGATCTTCACTTTGTGCCAGTTTGGAATAGGAAAAAATCCCGACAATGCCCAACAGCAGCATCAAGTAGACCACTAGACCTTTATTTTTCAGCGCCCATTCGGATAAGTTAAAATTCATATTTTAACGCTCCGTCTGTGTAGCCGCAGAAGCTGCCTGAGCGGTTGGATTGACTGCCTGTACAGCTTGATTGTCACGGTTAATCGGGCGGATTTTTTGTCGATCACGCAGTAAATGTACCCCACCCATCACCACATAATCTTGCGGCTGCAAGCCCCTGAGTACAGGCACGCTGTCCCGTCCATAAGCGCCCAAGGTAACGGGAATTTGGCGAACGGTTGAATCCGGCTGCAAAACCAAAACAAAAGCCTGTTGCCCTGTTGCCGATACGCTAGATAAAGGTACATATAAACCTTGATTGGCTTGGCGAGTCAGAAATACCCGCGCACTTTGCCCCAATTGAATTTGTGCATTGCCTTCGCGTAACGCCACTTTGACTTTAAAAGTACGCGACTGATCTGCCGCAGGGGAAATTTCTCGAACCGTACCTGCAAAACGGGTATCGGGTTGTGACCATAAACTTACCGTTGCCTCTTGCCCGACTCGAATTTCACCCACCGCTTGTTCAGGCACGCCAATCACGACTTCACGCTCCCCATCAATCGCCAATTGATAAGCGACCTGCCCTGCCGCTAAAACCTGCCCAACTTCAATATTGCGTTCAGTAATCACACCATTTTTTGTGGCACGTAACTGGTTATAGTCGGTTTGATTACTGCTGACTGCATAATTGGACTGCGCCTGTTTCAACTGCGCCATGGCATGTTGATACTGGTTTTTGACTGCATCATATTGCGAGCGGCTGACTGCATTCATGGGTAACAATTGCTGAAAACGCTGCAATTCATCACTGGCAACTTTTGCAGCAGATTGCGCACTTTCCAGTTGCGCACGTGCGGCATTGAGCTGTAATGCTGCATCTTGCACATCCAGGGTTGCTAAGACTTGCCCAACCTTAACCCGATCTCCCACATCGGCAAAACGCTGTGTAACTTGCCCTGCAACCCGAAATGCCAAAGCAGTTTGCTGACGTGCTTGTACCTCGCCTGCATAGCTTTTTTGCTCAAGATGTAAACTGCTGGGCTGAGTCACCATCACTAAAGGGACTTCCTGTTCCACCTCGGTTTTTTGCTTGCTGCATCCCATTAGGGTGATACAGCACAGCAGCATCAGGCTACCAATGAGATTCTGAGTCGTTTTCATCTAGCGTGCTCTTATTTAAACGTTTTTATTAGGGCAGAATACGGTAGGGTTTGCTGACACTTCGTCTATGTTTGCGACAGCGCAAGCCATTTATGAAGTGCGTGCAAACCCCTATATTAAATTGATTATTTTTTAATTAATATACCACTGGGTACATTAATTAAAACTGAAGCGTCATTTTCCAGTTGTACTGATGCAAATTAGGATGAGCGTGTGCAGATTCATGTCGGACGACCAAAAGATTTAGAAAAACGCCAACGCATTTTAATGTCGGCAAAACACTTGTTTTTAAAGTTGGGCTTTCATGGTTCTAGTATGAATCAGATTGCACGTGAAGCAGGCGTGACCAAATTAACGGTGTATAACCACTTTCAAGACAAAGCCACGTTATTTTCCTGTGCCATTGAAGAAACCTGTGAAAGTCTGCTCAAAGCACAACCTTTGGACTTGACTGCACATAGCAATTTTAAGCAGGCCTTATACCAAGCCTGTAAACTGTCCTTGAACTTGGTCAATATGCCTGAAGCGATTAAATTAGAACATTTGCTGATGGAACTGGCCTCGGAGCAAAATCCGTTGGCATTGCAGTTTTACAATGCCTCACATGCCAAACTTCGCGCGATGTGGGAAAGCTTCTTTCGCCAAGCAGTAGAATTGCAGTTTATTCAGGCCGATGAACCAAAAACGCAAACTGAATTGATCGTTTCCTTACTGCATGGTTTACGTCACCATGAAGTTTTACTCGGTGTACGTGCCGTGCCCGATGCTGCACAATCTCAAAAGATTATTGAAGATGCGATTGGTATTTTTATGCTGCGTTATGGCTGAGCAAGCTAATTTTGCAGCCTCATCATGCGAAATCTAACTCTCACGTTGCACATATACGAATGATCAACTGACTCATATCTCCGTCCTGTATTTCTCTCCTAAATACTGCCACTTGGCACTATAACTTCAGATGCGCAAAATCCATGCAACTTTTGTAGATAGCCCGCTTGGATTGTATCTAAATCGGGGTATAGTCTTAACAGAGTAGAAAAACACAGAACATGGAGAACAACGAATGATTCAACAAATTGATGCTCCTCTACGCGATGACGTACGCTTACTTGGCAACTTATTGGGTGAGACCCTCAAGTTACACGCAGGACAAGATTTGTTTAATCAGGTCGAACAAATTCGTGCTTTATCTAAAGGCGCGCGCGATGGACAAGCCGAAGCTGAAAAACAACTCGAACAACTGTTTTTAAGTCTAGAAGATGACGAAATCTTACCGCTCACCCGTGCCTTTACCCACTTTTTGAACTTTGCCAACATTGCCGAGCAATATCATGTGGTGCGGAGCCGTCGCCAAAGCGAATTTGATGAAAATGGCGTTTCTCCAAACCCACTAGATCACTTATTTATCAAGTTTAAAGACAACCAAATTTCTGCAGAAACACTCTTTCAACAAGTCTGTGAACTGAAAATTGAGTTGGTTTTAACTGCGCATCCAACTGAAGTCAGCCGTCGTACCCTCATTCAAAAATATGACGATATTAATGACTGCTTGTTTAAAATGGATCAGCAAAAACTGACACCACGTGAACGTCAGGCAGTTTTGGCAGATTTAAAACAGCTGATCAGCTCGGCTTGGCAAACCGATGAAATTCGCCAACATCGCCCAACCCCTGTCGATGAAGCCAAATGGGGCTTTACCACCATCGAACAAACCTTGTGGAATGCGGTGCCTAAATTCATGCGTGAGTTAGACAGCATTGTGCAGGAACATTGTGGGCAAAGCCTGCCGCTGAGTGTTGCGCCTGTGCGTTTCGCCTCTTGGATGGGCGGTGACCGCGATGGCAACCCGAATGTCACCCATAAAGTCACTCAAGAAGTATTGTGGCTATCGCGTTGGAAAGCAGCAGAACTGTATTTACGTGATATCGAAAACCTGCGTTGGGAACTCTCCATTCAGCAATGCAGCCCAGAATTGGCAGATGCTTTGGGACATTTCCATGCCGAGCCGTACCGTGAATATTTACGCGACACCCGAGAACGCCTAAAAGCCACCCGCGACTGGTTAGCAGCGAAACTGCAAGGCAAAGAGGCTGATGACAGTTTGGTCATCAAAAGCAAAGACGAACTGTTACAGCCTTTATTGCTGTGTTATCGCTCGCTGACGGCTTGCCAATTATCAGACATTGCGAACGGCAAATTGTTGGATTTAATTCATCGTGTGAATTGTTTCGGCATTGAATTACTAAAACTGGATATTCGCCAAGAATCGGGACGTCATCGTCAAGCCATTTCTGCCATTACCGAATATTTAGGTTTGGGCAATTTTGAAACTTGGACTGAACAAGCGCGTCAGAACTTCTTGCTTCAAGAGCTACAAAGTAAACGTCCGTTATTGCCAAAATTCATGCAAGAACCTGCACAAAGCCTGATTCAACATCCCGATGTGCAAGAAGTGTTTGCCACCATGCGCACTTTGGCTGCACAGCCGCAGGAAAGTTTGGGCGCTTATATTATTTCCATGGCGGAATATCCAAGTGATGTATTGGCAGTGTTATTGCTGCAAAAAGAAGCGGGCATTCAGCATCCTTTGCGTGTGGTGCCGCTGTTTGAAACCCTGAAAGACTTGGATGGGGCTGCCCAAACCATGAATACCCTATTTAATATGCATTGGTACAAACAGCATATTCAGGGCAAACATGAGGTGATGATTGGCTACTCAGACTCCGCCAAAGATGCAGGGTTCATGTCTGCCAACTGGGCGCAGTACCGCGCGCAGGAAGAACTGACTGCGGTAGCGCAGCAACATGCTGTGCAGCTGACTTTATTCCATGGTCGCGGTGGTTCCATCAGCCGTGGCGGTGCACCAACACAACAAGCATTGTTCTCACAACCACCGGGTTCTATTTCAGGTGCAATCCGCGTCACCGAACAAGGTGAAATGATTCGTTTTAAATTTGGACTTGAAGGGGTTGCCTTACAAAATCTGGAAGTCTACACCGCTGCAACCTTAGAAGCGACGCTGATGCCACCACCTGTGCCGAAAGCAGAATGGCGCGAGTTGATGGATAACATGACCGAACTTTCGGTGCAGGTCTATCGCCAAACCGTGCGTGAAAATCCACATTTTGTGAAATATTTACGCACCGTTACGCCAGAGCTGGAATTGCAGATGTTGCCACTCGGTTCACGTCCTGCGAAGCGTAAAGTGAGCGGTGGAATTGAATCCTTACGTGCCATTCCGTGGGTATTTGCATGGACACAAATCCGTTTAATGCTGCCTGCTTGGTTAGGGACAGGCGCAGCAATTAACCAAACGCTCGATCAGGGACAAAAAGCCACTTTGGATGAAATGCTCAGCGATTGGCCGTATTTCCAGACTTTAATTGATATGCTAGAAATGGTGCTATCTAAAGCCGACAGTAATATTGCCCTGTACTACGAATCTAACCTGACCGATGACGAAGACTTAAAACAACTCGGTGAGCAACTCCGTCAACGTCTGCGTGATGCTGTGACGACCCTACTGACCCTTAAAGGTGAATCGCAATTGCTCAGCAGCAATGATGTGCTAGATCAATCGATGCGGGTGCGTAAACCTTATTTATTGCCACTGCATTTGCTACAGGCAGAATTGATGAAACGTCGTCGTTTGTATTTGGCAGAACAGCATGCCGAACATACCCCTGTCGATCATGCCCTCATGGTGAGTATTGCAGGGATTGCAGCAGGCTTACGCAATACAGGTTAAGACCTAACGAATAGCACAACAAGCAGAGTCATGCTCTGCTTGTGGCTCATTCACTCACTTAAACATGATTTGGGACGGATGACTACATATTAGGCTAAGTAGAAAAAATCATAAAAAAACATGATAACTGGCATTTTTTATGATTTCTGTCTCAACTTATTTGAATTATGCTTAGATTAGACAATAAATAAGAGTTTGGACTTGCCTATGCCAGAAAGCTCTACAATGACGACTTTATTAAAGCTAAAAATTTTTAATTTTTTCAAGGGTATAAAAATCTCCTCAGTTTAAATAACATCCAAAAATCACGTGTCGTCAGTGGCTTGGTTTTTTTCTTTCATTTACTCTTTTTAGTGGTACTTTGGCTCAGTCAAAGCCAACCCTTGTTTACCCCATACATGCTGCCATGGGTATTGGGTTGTTTAATATTGTATTTGCTGATTGCCTTGGTCTTTATATGTCATCAGCTATCGTATTCCTGAAAATCAGACCACACTCTATTATTTTCCAATTCTGTGTTTAGGCTTTTATAGCAGCTCACTCATGAGTATTGGCTATTTTCTGGGTCAAATGACGGTACTCACAGGCGTATTTACCATTGGCTCCATTTTTACAGGCTTATTGTTGTTTAAACGCAGCATTATCTTTTGGGGCACCATTCCCTGCTTGGTGGTATTTTACGGTGGTTCTTTGCTGACCTTGCGCAATATTATCCCCTATGCGCCCGTTTTTCAGCCCTATACGTTTACCAGTGCGGAATTCCAAAATTTCATGCTCATCAATAACTTGATTGGCAGCACCATCATTGGTGTTCTGTTGGCCATTTTATTTAATACTTTTTTGGGACGCTGGATGATTCGTGAAGAACATCAGCAACAACTAATTCTGCTTGATCCACTCACCCAAACTCTCAACCGACGCGGTTTAAGCATAAAATTCAACCAACTGGTGAATCAAAAACAATTGGCGGGGCAAAACAAAGAACACATCTGCCTTGCCCTGCTCGATTTAGACTGGTTTAAGCAAGTAAATGATCGCTATGGACACGATGGAGGGGATCAGGTACTCAAGCAAATTCCAAAAATTTTGCAAAAAAATCTACGCAGTGAAGATATTATCGGACGTTTTGGTGGCGAAGAATTTATGATTATTTTCTCCAATACCTCACCGCAAATTGCCCAAAATGTACTGGAACGCTGCAGAATTGCCATTGAACAACATCGTATTGCCTATGCAGAACATGAGATTCAAATTACCGCAAGTTTTGGTTTAAGTGCCTTATATATTTATCATGCAGATCAACATGAATTAATTCAGCGTACTGATGCTGCGCTGTATAAAGCCAAGCAAAGTGGACGTAATAATGTGCAGCAAGATATTGAATCATGAATATTAATTTTGTATAAAATACAAACAAAAATCGCAGGTCATACAATTTTTTTTAAACTGCGACTATCACTAAGTGACTGCAATACATTCTTTAAATTTATAAATAAAATTACTTATTTATATTAAATGTAAATTTTATCAAATAGTAAAATTTAATCCTAAAAATAAGCAGCTGATCTGTTTTCTGGCAAAATTTTTAAAAAATTTAGGCAATACAAGAGTATGATGTGCTCAATTTAGCTTTTGAGTGCTTACTTTATGTCCAATTGGTTTCCCAAATGGCGCCCTTATGAAGGCAGCATTGATGCACGTCCTGTAGGTACCAATGAGTATCTACCGCCTGCACAAACCGTTGTATTGGGGATACAACACGCATTTGCCATGTTTGGTGCCACTGTACTTGCACCTTTTTTAATGGGCTTTGATCCGAACCTTGCCATTTTAATGTCAGGGATTTGTACCATCCTGTTCTTTTTCATGACAGGTGGGCGTGTTCCAAGTTATTTAGGCTCAAGCTTTGCCTTTATTGGGGTGGTGATTGCTGCCACAGGCTATGCAGGCGCAGCAGGCGGTTTAAATGCCAATATTGGGGTTGCGGCAGGCGGGATTATTGCCTGCGGTATTTTATATGCCTTGATTGGCTTTTTGGTGATGGCTACTGGCACCCGCTGGATTGAAAAATTAATGCCACCTGTGGTGACAGGTGCGGTGGTGATGATCATTGGTTTAAACCTTGCTCCTGTCACGGTCAAAGCGGTTGCAGGCAATCCATTTAATATGTGGATGGCCTTGGTGACTGTGCTATGTATGGGCATGATTGCCGTATTTACCAAAGGTTTACTGCAACGCCTCTTGCTCCTGATTGGCTTGCTCATATCGTATCTGATCTATTTTGTAGTCACCAATGTCATGGGTTGGGGGACGCCAATTAACTTCGCACCGATTCAGCAAGCCGCTTGGTTTGGCGTACCAGACTTTCATGCGCCTGTATTTGATGTGAATGCCATGCTGATTATTGCCCCAATTGCCTTCATTTTGGTGGCAGAGAACTTGGGACACATTAAAGCAGTAGGTGCCATGACTGGTGAAAACCTCGATCCACACATTGGTAAAGCCTTTGTAGCCGATGGTGTTGCCACAACCCTTGCAGGTGGTGTCGGTGCACCGGGTATGACTACCTATGGTGAAAACATTGGGGTGATGGCTGTTACCCGCGTGTATTCCACGATTATTTTTGTGGTGGCGGGGGTCTTTGCTATTTTCCTTGGCTTATCACCAAAATTTGGGGCAATCATCCATACCATTCCTACCGCCATTTTAACGGGCGCTTCGATTGTGGTATTTGGTTTGATTACCATTGCTGGCGCGAAAATCTGGATTGAAAACAAAGTCGATTTTTCTAAAAACAAAAATCTGATGGTGGCTGCCGTGACCATTATTTTAGGAACGGGTGACTTTGCGTTGCAATTGGGCAGCTTTAACTTGGGCGGGATTGGGACAGCAACTTTTGCAGCCTTGTTCCTGAACTGGTTCTTTAGTTTGCGTGATCCCTCTTAATCAGAACTTGCGGTCATTTGCTTGAACCTAAGCAAATGCCGAAACAATGCAAAAAGACCGAACAACAGTGATTGTTCGGTCTTTTTTTACCTCAAACGGTCTGTCTAGAATGAACCGTTTTTAAGAGATAATGCTTTTACTTGGCTTATTTCTGTTTTTTAAGCTCTTGCTTAAGTTGCTTCAATTTGCCTTTATGTTTTGAAATCTTTTTCAAACGTGCTTTGATTTGTTGCTTCAAAGATTTAACTTGCTTAGCCATGGTATTACTCCTTAGTAAGGCTATTCGTTGCCATTGTGTTGTTTCACAAAACTACGAATAAATTTTCTTAATTCACGAGCAGCACTAGTATCAAGTTCTTCACATAAACGAATAAATTCATCACGTTCAGTACTATTAATACGAATTAAAAGTTGTCCATCTTTCTTGCCTGTCTTTATTTTTTTGATTTGCTCGTTCATTGCTGATCTCTCCAAAATAAAGACTGCTTTGCAAAAGATGTATATACAATATATATACTTTTTAAAATAAAGCAAACTTACAATGTTAAAAAATGTAATAAAATCATATTCTTTTTTTTACCAATACTTTTCAAAAACCCAGCAAAGCCAAGACAGGCAAGGCTTTGCGCTTAAAACCACCTGCAGAAAAAATAAGCAAATTATTTTTAAAAATTATGCTTTGAATACCAAGATGGCATATAAATACGCGGTTTTACCGCAAAAACGCAAAGTTTGGGCTGCGTTTGAAGCATCGCCCAAACTTAGGGATAGATCAATTAAGGACGGAATTCTTTTAATTCACGCTGAATAAAATGCTGAATCATATCGTGATACAAACGCTCGACCATGTCAGGATCGACTGCATGTTGCACAGCCAAAGTACGGACTTTTTCAATCACTTCTTTCACGCGCTGCGGTGACTGTACATCTTCCACAGTCTGTTTATGGCGCATGGCCTGATCGACATAAAACTGACGCGATGCAATCAGTTCAATTAAAGCCACATCAATTTGGTCTATTTTGTCACGTGCTTGTTGTAATGAGTTTACTTTTTCATTGTTCATGGGCTTGGGCTACACTTTCAGTTTCGGTTTCGTTTTCACTCTTATACTTTTCTTCTAACACATTACTGAAAATACTTTCAATCATCCACACCCGATATAAGCTGTTAAACACGTAGCTTTGCCCATCTATGCGCAATTCCAACACAGGAAAATCGGGCTGAGATTTCATTTCACACAGCATATCGTTTTCTTTGAGCAACTCGGTCACATCGGCTGTGGTCAGTTGATCTAACTCCAGTTCACGCTGCATACGCTCAAAATGCGCTTTAAAGGATAAATCCTGTCCCCTCGTCCATACCGCCTGCAAAATGCGATACATGGCATCCACACGCTGTTCTTCAGGCGCACTGTAATACAGTTGTGCCATTTGATAAGTCGCCTGCTCAGTCGGGCGGCAAAACGGCGTAAACGCAACATCAGTACGTTTAGATAATCGCGTCGCCAAACTCCAGTCAAACCAGTCGCGTCCATGATAAGACAAGGGATACACATTCAAATGGATATTGTAATAGGCAGCTAATTCTTCTTTGATATACGCCAATAACAACCAAGAAATCGGGTCTTCCAGTGCAATATACAAATCCAGTTCAGGGTCGAGTGCCTGAATTTCATTGAGTTCTTCGGCATCACTAATTAAATGTTCTCGCCATTCAATGTGATTGATCAAGAAAATAGGATTATCGGTGAGTAATTTTTGTTGTTTTAAACGGCGGGTTAGACGCAATAAATCATCTACGGCATGATATTTACGTCCACCAAATTCAAAATAACTGGCCAATACAGGTGCATCATTAAAGATTCGTTCAGGAAAATCCTGAATTTGATGATGACGGCTGGCCATAGCATATAAGGTGCGTAATTTACCCGACTGCTTTTGCCACAGCATATGGAACACATCTTCGAGTAAATACAAGAAATCCTGACCACGTAACGGGGTATGCCGCAAAATGGTTTCTGCCTGTATTAAGGCCTCTGCAGTCGGTGGCTCAGGGGTATCGTGAAAACTAAAACGATGCTGTTTGGCAAGAATTTGTGCATCTTGAATACAGTAATTTTGCCACTCTGCAGCCGACATTTGGTTCGGTGCATCGCCACTTTGCCGCGAAATCACCACGTTTAAAGGTTTTAATTCATCGGCCAGAATATCTTCTAATTGCGGTAACTGCTGTACCGCCAAATAGCTATATACATCATCTAGACGTAAATGCACACTCAGTCCGTGTTCCGTGGGCAACACCGCTTGCCGAGATGGTTTTTGATAAAACCAACTCGATCGGATCGGATCGAACCAACGGCGTAACAGTGACATGAGATCAGCCTCTAAAAAAATCCTTGTGGTTTGGGGACAAGCCACATGCAAATCATGTGCGCTCGCCCTTCAATAGTACACAAGGATTTATATCAATTCATATAAAAATGATCAATTAGACCTCTAAATTCAGATCAGTCACTGCACCTTTTTCTGCACCCGATGCCAATTTAGCAAATTTCGCCAATGCACCATGGGTATAGTTTGGCTTTGGTTTGACCCATGCCGCTTTACGTGCTGCCATTTCCTCTTCCGACACATGCCAAGTCATTTCACGGGTTTCGGCATTAATCGAAATTTTATCGCCATTTTTCACCAGACCAATTGGCCCGCCTTCATACGCTTCTGGGGTCACATGCCCAATCACAAAACCGTGACTGCCACCCGAAAAACGTCCATCGGTAATTAACGCGACTGAATTACCCAAACCTTTGCCAATAATTGCAGAAGTTGGTTTCAGCATTTCTGGCATACCCGGGCCACCTTTAGGGCCTTCACCACGAATCACCACCACTTCACCTTCTTGCACTTCACCATCTAAAATGCCGCGCATCGCGCCAATTTCACCTTCAAAAACGCGTGCAGGGCCTTCAAAATACAAGCCTTCTTTGCCTGTAATTTTTGCCACTGCGCCCGTAGGTGATAAGTTGCCTTTTAAAACCACCAAGTGCGAATCTTTTTTGATTGGTGCATCAAACGGTAAAATAATTTGCTGACCTTCAGGATAATCAGCAACATCGGCCAAGTTTTCTGCCAAAGTTTTACCTGTAACCGTTAAGCAAGAACCATCGAGCATGCCTGCATCTAACATACGTTTCATCAATGGTTGAATTCCGCCAATGGCAATCAGCTCCGACATTAAATACTTGCCCGATGGACGTACATCGGCCACCACTGGAGTTTCCTGACCAATACGCACGAAATCATCTAGTGTCAGTTCAACCCCTGCAGAATGTGCCATGGCAATTAAATGCAACACACCATTGGTCGATCCACCCAAAGCGATCAGCACTTTAATGGCATTTTCAAAGGCAGATTTGGTCATAATGTCACGTGGTTTAATATCCAGACGTAACAAATTCATCACTGCTTCGCCTGCGCGTTGGCAGTCATCCATTTTATCTTGAGAAACAGCTTCTTGTGCTGAAGACCCCGGCAAACTCATGCCCAATGCTTCAATGGCCGATGCCATAGAGTTGGCGGTGTACATGCCACCACAAGAGCCTGCACCTGGCAAAGCCACTTCTTCAATTTGTTTGACCTGAATTTCGTTAATTTCACCTTTGGCATGCTGACCCACGGCTTCAAACACCGAAATAATATCGGTATGTCCTGCACCCGGTTTAATAGTGCCGCCATAAACAAACAAGCCCGGACGGTTTAAACGCGCCAGTCCCATAATGCAGCCCGGCATGTTTTTATCGCAGCCACCAATTGCAATCACACCATCATAGGCCTGACAGCCCACCACAGCTTCAATTGAGTCGGCAATAATTTCACGTGAAACCAATGAATATTTCATGCCTTCGGTGCCGTTTGAAATACCATCTGAAATGGTGATGGTATTGAAAATAATGCCTTTACCACCCGCCTGATTCACGCCTGTTTCTGCTTCGCGCGCTAAGCCATCAATATGCATATTACATGGTGTGACATTGGCCCAAGTCGATGCAATTCCAATAAATGGACGAGTAAAATCTTCATCCTTAAAACCCACCGCACGCATCATGGAACGTGCAGGTGCATTTTCAATGCCTTCATAGACTTCGGCTGAATGTTCGCGGATATTCTGTTTACTCATGGCTGATTCCTTAGCAAGATGGGTGAAATGTCGTGTTCATTATGACGATTTATTTTATTTTTCATTGTATCGAAAGCGGGCAGGATGTAAACGAAAATGCCTGTCTAATTTCATTGCTCAAATTTGCTGCGATACTGACATTGCTCATTGGCAGGCTCATAAAAAAGCACCCCAATTTTGGAGTGCTTTTTTGTGGCAGCTTAAATTGCTAAGTACTGCTTAGATTTCACGTACCGCACCTTTTGCCGCACTGGTAGTGTGCATAGCATAGGCTTTCAACGCTTTAGAAATTTTACGTGGACGTTCTTCTGCAGGATGCCAGCCTTTAGCTTCTTGCGCTTCACGACGTGCCGCCATGGTTGCGTCATCTACCGCCAAGTGAATGCTGCGGTTTGGAATATCAATTTCGATACGGTCACCATCTTCAACCAGACCAATCGCACCACCTTCAGCCGCTTCTGGAGAAACGTGACCAATTGAAAGACCTGAAGAACCGCCCGAGAAACGACCATCGGTCAGTAAGGCACATTCTTTGCCTAAACCTTTCGATTTCAAATAGCTGGTTGGATAGAGCATTTCTTGCATACCTGGGCCACCACGTGGGCCTTCGTAGCGAATCACCACCACATCACCCGCTGTAATTTTACCGCCCAAAATCGCGTCTACAGCAGCATCCTGACTTTCAAAAACACGTGCTGTGCCGTTGAATTTCAAAATAGAATCATCCACCCCTGCAGTTTTTACAATACAGCCATCTAAAGCAATATTGCCGTAAAGTACCGCCAAACCACCATCTTTAGAGAAAGCGTGTTCTGCATTACGAATCACACCATTGTCACGGTCACCATCTAAACGTGAATAGTAACGGTCTTGTGAGAATGCTGTTTGGGTGGGTACGCCGCCCGGTGCAGAACGGAAGAACTGGTAAACGTCTTCATTTTCGGTACGGATGATGTCCCATTTATCCAAAGCATCTTTTAAAGTCGCTTCGTGAACTGTGCCTACTGAAGTGTCCAATAAACCTGCGCGATCCAGCTCGCCTAAAATAGACATAATGCCACCCGCACGGTGTACATCTTCCATGTGAACATCTTGTTTGGCAGGCGCTACTTTACATAGTACAGGCACTTTACGTGATAAACGGTCAATGTCATCCATGGTGAAATCCACACCTGCCTCATTGGCAGCCGCCAACAAGTGCAGTACGGTGTTGGTTGAACCGCCCATGGCAATGTCCAACGTCATAGCATTTTCATAAGATGCTTTGGTTGCAATTGAACGTGGCAATACGCTGTAATCGTCTTGTTCATAATGGCGTTTGGCCAATTCCACAATCAACTGACCTGCTTTATCAAACAGTTTTTTACGGTTGGCGTGAGTTGCTACAATTGAACCGTTGCCCGGTAAAGATAAACCTAGAGCTTCTGTTAAGCAGTTCATTGAGTTTGCAGTGAACATCCCTGAGCATGAACCACAAGTTGGACATGCAGAACGCTCATATTCAGCAACTTCTTCATCCGTATAGTTGTCATCTGCCGCCACAATCATCGCGTCAATCAAGTCAATCGCGTGTTCATTGCCACGAATTTTGACTTTACCTGCTTCCATTGGGCCGCCAGACACAAACACCACTGGAATGTTCAGACGCATAGCAGCCATCAGCATCCCTGGTGTGATTTTGTCACAGTTGGATATACACACCATTGCATCGGCGCAGTGTGCGCTGACCATGTATTCTACCGAGTCGGCAATCAAGTCACGCGATGGCAATGAATACAACATGCCGTCATGACCCATGGCAATCCCGTCATCTACAGCAATGGTGTTAAATTCTTTGGCAACACCACCTGCCGCCTGAATTTGCTCTGCCACCATTTGACCGAGGTCTTTTAAATGCACATGGCCAGGTACAAATTGGGTAAATGAGTTGACCACCGCAATAATCGGCTTACCGAAATCTTCGTCTTTCATACCCGTTGCACGCCATAACCCGCGTGCACCCGCCATATTTCTTCCGTGTGTCGATGTTTTTGAACGATAGTCAGGCATTATAAAGTTCCAACTTGGTTGTGCTGAAATGAATCTGAAATTCATTCTGGCGAAATAATACTGTTTGCAAGATCTGTATCACTGCAAAATAGTTTAAGAGTCTTTCTATTTTACTACAGCTTGAGGTAGTAAGGCTGCTGCTTTACCAACTTTATGATGGATAAAAAGTGACGAGAACCCACAGCACCTTGTTGATCATACTGAAATGAACTACTCAGTGCTAAAGCAACCGAGTTTCCGTGATGCAGCCTAAGCTGCACACTTCTCTTTTGACGCTTCATCGGTACAGCGAGAAAAAGCTTTAACACTCTTTTTCGTCTTACGAACACCTCCACGCCCACTAGATGACAAGTGATTGTCATCCAACAGTGTTCCACTGTCTAAGATTAATT
This sequence comes from Acinetobacter sp. ANC 5045, assembly GCF_004331005.1. Classification (NCBI taxonomy): domain Bacteria; kingdom Pseudomonadati; phylum Pseudomonadota; class Gammaproteobacteria; order Moraxellales; family Moraxellaceae; genus Acinetobacter; species Acinetobacter sp. ANC 5045. The sequence goes on from NZ_SJNS01000007.1 coordinate 126,405, forward strand.
TTACTGCCCTCTGTTTAATCACCATTGCTGCATTATGATCTGCATTGTCAATGTGTCCACAATTCACGCATTTGAACCTGTCTTGGCTCTTGCGATTGTCGGGGTGAGTGTGACCGCATGAAGCGCACTCTTGACTGGTGTAAGCAGCAGGGATACTAAAAACTGCTTTTCCTAATCGTTCCGCTTTGTATTTCAGGAACGATGCGATCTGGTACCAACCTACATTGAGGATCGCCTTGTTTAAGCCAGCTTTCGCTTTGGCTTTATTTGGAATGAAACGACCTAACTCATCTTTTTTCGGTGCAGGCTTCTTAGTCATCTGCTTGGTATTTAATTTCTCAAATACAAAAACTTTACCAAATCCATTAACCAATGCATGGCTAGTTTTGTGGGCAAAATCCTTGCGGATATTAGCTTTCTTTGCATGATGCACCGCAATACGATGTTTGGTTCTTGCTCTGCGGTTAGAGTCTTTTTGTTGTTGTGATAGTTTCCGTTGCAGGCGTTTGATATAGCGATCCGCTTTAGATAGGTGATTCTTCTGCTCTTTGGAGAAATCAAATTCTTTATGCTCTGCATGAACAGGGATAACCACGCCACGATCAATACCAACCACAATGTCTTGTAGCTGTTCTGCTGTCATACCACGTAGATATTCTAGATGTTCTTCGGGCTTGATTACTTGAATATCCTGATCATCTTCATAGCAAAATGACACAAAGTATTGACCACGTTCTTTACGGATGTAGAGGGATTTAGGCTCGTTAAAATCAGCATGAATCCCAAACTTTAAAATTCCGATGTTATTGGTTTTCGTACCAATAAATAGATGCAGTTTGCCAAACTGGTCAGGCTCGAATCTGAACAATTCACGGGTGAGGTAAATTGAGCCTTTATCTGTTTTCTTTTTACGCTTCGGACGACCACAAATGCCACTTTTAAACCTATCAAGAGTTTCTTTCCAATTGCTTGCTGAATTTCTCAGGATTTGGCTAGGGCATTGTTTTAGCCATGCGCTGAGTTCTTCTGATTTAAAGTGTGAGTATTTTTGATCTTGCGTTTCATAATATTGATTGTAAGGAGTGAACTTACGTGCAAAGCCACGGAAGTATTTATCCACTGGAGCGAAAAACCTCGTGGTTCAGCACGAGGATATAAGCGACTGGAGTAAACCATATGAACGACACGAAATGTCGTTTTAAATACTTGTACTATAGTCACTATTAAGAAAAATACTGTTAAAATAATTGGATGAAGACACTCAAATTACGCATAAAAGACAAACATTGCAAGGTGCTAAATCAGTTAGCATCCGAAGTAAATTTTGTCTGGAATTATGTCAATGATTTGTGTTTTAAGCATCTACAACGTAAACAACAATTCTTT
>NZ_SJNS01000008.1:0-110186 GCF_004331005.1 Acinetobacter sp. ANC 5045
CACGCCAATGTTTTGCATGCTTGGCCAGAAAAATGAGTCGTTCTCGCTGTTCTAAACTAAGTGGTACAGAAACAATTCGAGGCATGTGTGAACATCTGTTAACTAAAAAAACTTTTTCGCATGATTAGTTATTTTTGTCAACTTAAATGATAAAAATAACAAAACTCCCCCTAATGCTTTCCACACAATACGATGGAACATAATATACTCCCAAAATTTTCCATCACTAGAAAAAAATCCCCCCACAAAAATTCTGCTACATCGTGCAGAAATAAGTTACTTTCAGATAGAGCCTCCTATGAAAGCGTGAGAGCTGAAAGTAACTTATTTGTGGACATTGGCCTATGCGAAAGTTGGAATCAAGTTAAGAAGCTGATTTGGCCAACTTAAGCAAACAATTCATCGACCTCTTCCTGAGTAGCCTTACGTATCATATTGGTCGCACCTGTATAAGCATCATAGGTTTTACCATCCATAATAAATGGCTCTTTAGGCGCAAGATGTTTGCTTTGCCAATCTTTTAGATGCAAATATTCAAAACCACCTAGAGCAATCCCTTGAAACTCAAGATAGCGTCGTTCAGGCTTGTTTTTGTTACGATCTTTGACATCAAAATATGTTGCAAGATAGTTAAGTGCTTTGCTTTCTTCGATTTCAAATGAATCAGAAATAGGATCATGAGTCATCCCCTTAATAAGATAAGCTTTAATGATGGATTTCATTGGAAGGTTTGTCTGTTTCTGCACAGCCTTTATAGTACTACACAGCAATTTACTTGCTTGTGGTCCTTTCAGTTGGTACTGATTGGTTAAGTATCTTTCGGGATTAAGCTTGTAAAACTTATGAGTTAGATTCCGCACAAACTCATTGTCTTTATATGCAGCAGTTACTTTAACAATCTCATTAAATCTTTTTTGAGTAAGGATCTGATGAATATCATGTATATTGCCAATATGCTGAGCTAAATAGACAGTTTCATTCAGAATCTGCGCAACTTTATCAGGATAAGCTAGTTGATCATTATAGTAATAGGCTAAATTATCAATGTAATCCTCATCTTGCTGTTTATGCTCGATAAACTTAGTAGAGAATTGTTTTAAAGATTCAGGTTTTTGATGACCTTTCTGAAAGTTTTCAAGGAATATTTTGAGCGCAGGGTTAATACTTTCAGCATAAGCCTTGTCAGCATTAACTTTTTGCTCATCAAAAAAATGAGTGATATTACTAGGTGTAGCTGTTGTATCTTCGCAGAATTGAATTTTACAGTTCGGCAAGAATTGCTTAATACGCCACACCATATATTCATAGCTACTATAAAAGTAGCTTGTGTCAATTAAATACAAGGCTGAAACAAGACTGGCCGTATTCTGAATTGATTTACCTTGATATACGGCAAAAAGTTTACAATCAAACCAATCTTTGAAACTTTCATTCATTCGATTGACTTTATCATAAATGCTTGGTTTTTCATTGTCTTGGAAATCAAACTTATAGTCTTCAGCTAAACTTGCTAATGCATGAGCAATATCATTGACACGAGTAATAAAGTCATCCAAGCGTTTTTGGTGCTTACGGTGTAGTTTTTCAGGGTCTTGATCAGATCTAGTCAAACCAGTGTGCAATAAGATGTGGCAAGGTACATTTGCAATGCGCAATCGACCAATAAATTGTACCAATTCTTCAACATGAGCCTGTTTACCTAAAACAAATACTGAATCAATTTCAATCTCAGGATTATTCAGATTGACAGCTTCATCCATGATTGAGGTTGTAAATACGATATCTACACCAGTTGGAATTTTTTGTGTTTCAAAAATCTCTTTAACATCTGCTAAACCTTTGGTTTTACTATGTACCACAATACAGTTAAGTTTATAGCGTTGCTCAAAGTATTGCTTAAAGCTCTCGCATTTATCCCTAGAGTTGACACGTACAATAATTGTTTTTCCGCATTTTCCTTTTGATGAATCCGATGATTTGATTAGTTCTCTAACTTTCTGCTCAATTATAGCGATTGCTGTGTATTGGTCCCCATTTGGTAAAGAGGTAACACGGATATCACGCACAGGAGGATTTTTATGCTTCACAAAAATTTCTTGATCAATCTCTATTTTAAGCTGATCAAATAGCTCTGTCGTTTTAGTTGCAGTTAAGAATAAGCTTGTTGGAATCGAACGTTTTTGTAGATGCCAAATTATAGGCGTTAAAGCCTCATCCCTAAATGAACCAGCAGAATATAATTTATGAGCTTCATCAATGACGAGTAGAGCTTCTTTCTTTTGAGAATTACTCAGTAATTGAAAGATTTTATCGGATTTGTCATAGGTCGCAACAATGGCACCTTTGAATTTACGAATAGTTTCATCAGGATTTTCATTTGAACAAAAAAACAAATACTCAGAAATAATATTGGTTTTTCCTGAATATTCGTGTTGTAACTCCATAACTTTAGCTTGAGTAGGCACTAGAATGAGTACTAGTTTAAATCGAGCTTTTAACTCCTCCATAGTGAGAGTCGTCTTTCCTGCACCCGTTGGAGCAACTAAGAAAGTAGATTGATTCGGTTCGACTTCAATACCAATTGAAGCTAAATATTGGCCAATGCTGAGCTGTAAGGTGGTTTTAGACATGAGAACTCCTTAGAGCATATCGATTTGCGATATGCCCTGACAATTTTAAAAATTAAGATTTAGATATTTGGACGAGCGCTGTTGATACGTTCAGCGAGCATTTCAGAGGCATTACGTAACGTATCTTGGCGAAGATGTGCATAACGCTGAGTCGTAGTTGGAGAAGCGTGGCCTAACAAATGTTGAACCACATAAATGTCACAACCATTGTTTACGGCCATACTGGCAAAGTTGTGGCGTAAATCGTGGATACGAAAGTTTTCGATCTGAGCAGCTTCTAGAATTTTCTGAAAAGTTTTGCGTATATCATTAAAAGGTAGTCCAGTTTTCGGATTGGCAAACACATACAGATACTTTCGTGACATCTTGCGAATCACTTGCTGAGCTTCGCTATTGAGCTGAATGATGCGCGGTTTACCTGATTTATTCTCATTGAGCTTCCAAAGATGGTTGTTCTCATCTAAATCACTCCATTTGAGATTCAACACTTCACCTTTGCGAGCTCCAGTCAATAACAGCATTTCCACAATACCAACAATGATTTGGTTATCGATGTCATGAGCGTGATGATTGGCTAGAACATGCATTAAACGTTTTAACTCATCATCACTGAGATAACGTTCAATCTGATTCTGTTCAACCAGTTTTTTTACACGGCTCATCGGAGACTGCTCGATGATCTCGCGTTCAAAAGCCACATTGAACATGCTACTTAATAGTGCTCGTGTTCGATTGACTGTTGCGTTGGCACGATCTTCGGTTTTGATTTCAAGCATCAAATCACTGAGCATTGCTGCTGTAATCTGATTCAACTGGATATTGCCTAAAGTGGGTTCAATGTGATTCTTGAACCTTGAAACATCATCCTTCCAAGACTTTTTATTTAACTTCGCCATAGGCATGTAGACCTTATAAAAGAAATCTGCAAGCTTAGGGATATTTTCAATACGTGCTTTCTCCTCAAGAGGATTAATACCTTTACTCAGCATAATTTGGTAGCTATCTACAAGACTAATTGCTTGCTGTACGGAAAATTCTGGATATTTACCTAATGTCGTGCTGATCTTTTTTCCCTTAAAGACAGCTCTGAACATAAAAGTCTTACTTGCATTAGAAATAACAACTTTTAGTCCTTTCACGTTGGGAACCGAGATTTCGACTTTGGATTTATTCTCTGGTAGCGTGAGTTGTTCGATATTGAAGAACTGTGACAGCCCAAAATTCGTTGATGATTTAAGTGGGAAAGGTGTGTTCATATGGCTCTCTTTGTAGAAAAAAGGCGCACTTACCCCTGATCATGAGACCATGTTTCAGAGAATCAGAAAATAAGTGCGTTTAGATAGTTAAGCTAGGCCGATGAAATTACGACTTAGAAGAAAGGTCTTGAGCTGTCATCTAGCTGCTCAAAAGTAGTTGGTGTATTGAGTTTACGAGCATTTTCAGGGGCGATGCTTTCATCAAAAAACTTGTAAACCAATTTAGTAATAAGGTTGTTGGCTTCATCAAACAAATAAAGACCAAACCCGAATACAGAATCGTTACACATATCACTCGCGTAATTTGTGCTTTGTAGATAAACGATTTTCGCTGGCTTCAATCTGGACAAAGTCAATTCTAAAGAATCAAGAGAGTCAGGAATGCTTTGACTTGATGAGTTGCAAGAGCCACTACACCAGATTGATTTATCTTTGGCTTCATTAACTTTCAATAAGCCAATGTTATTTTTCACAACATATTGTGTGGCAAGATGCCAATAAGCATTAAATAAAAATTCACAGAATTTAGAATCTGCAATTTTATCCTTTTCAACAATAATATTGCATTCCGCATTAACTTTATCAAACTCATTTTTCTCTTGAATATTAGTCAATGATTCATCTAATTTTAAAATCTGAGATTGATCAATTTCTCGCTCGTTAAAATAAGCCTGTACTTTACTGAATTCAATTCGTTCTTGAATATCAAGAACGTTATCAAAATCATCGTAATTAATAGAGTCATCATAAATATCAAAATGTGAATCATTTTGAAAAACATCGTTTTCGCATTGATCTAAAGAAGCAACAAAATCAGTTTGGCCTTGATCATTTGTATTTGCATCGAATGTAGTCATGTTCATTTACCTATGTAGTTTAGAAATTTTTAACGACAGCTATAAACTGCGCTAATTACTTGAGGTGGAATCTGAGGCATTTTTTGCTCCCTGTGCTCACCCGCCAAATAAGAATAGCAAAACGGTCATTGAAAACAAGCCTTAATTTAACTTAAGTATTTGTAATTAAACATTTTATTGTGTTTATACCATCCATTCTCATTCGATATGTCCTAAGGATTGGTGCTTACAAAGTACCACTTTTCAGGTAAAATATAGGTGAATCAAGTGCTCATTTATTAATCAATTTCATGAAGAAAATATATTTCCCAAAGAATATCTATGATGCTTTACAAGAGAATCCTGAGATTTCTATCGCTGAGATACAGCAAGTAAATAAATGCCATCAATCGACTGCATATCGCTATAAAAGTAATTTTGAGTTTGCAATAAAAAATCCAGACAAGGTTTTAATTCATCACAAAATTAACAAGGTGAAAATTGAAAATTGGCGACAATTAAATAACCAACAGGAACATCTAAATTTATTTTTGAGTTTTACTTTAAATAATGATGGTTTTGATTCAACACCTGATTTACGCGAAAGATTTTATAAGGAATATTCAAAATATAAAAATCAGACCAACCGAACATTTAATCGTTATTTTAAAAAATTTCGTGATGAAGTTAATATGTCACAGTACAAATTAAAAATCGTTCAATCTTCAGTTAGACTTCAAGGTTTTTATACTGAAGAAAATACAGATTTTAAACCTAAGGACTAGTAGAACGTCCGACAGGTTATTTGTGTAAAGCATCATTGGTTGTCTCACTTAAAACGATACAAAATCACCCCAAGGCCAGAACGGTCTTGGGGTCTATTTTACGGTTAAGTCAGTAGTCACTTGGCATCAAGAATGTCGTTAAAGAACGATCAGCTTCCGTGATGATCCAAATTTTATCTTCAGCTATCGAATAGCTAGAGAATATCCGAGTGTCATTAATTAATGCTTCCTCATTTGATTCTTTGTCTTCATCTTCTAAATCGCCCCAATCACCCGTTTGATGACGATAAAGTAATTGGAGTAAATCAGTTTGATGTTTCTCTGCAAAAGCCAAAGCATTGGGTGTAGACACAACTTGACCCAAAGCGAATAGTCGTTGCCTTGTCATAAATAAGTCTCACATAAAAATTAATAGAAAATTGTGTGGGTGGTGGTCTGTGAAGAGGTTTAGATTTGATTGATTTTATGGCGCTCTAAAATCTCAGTCGGTACATAGATCAAAATGCCTTCATTGTCGTTCAGCATGATATACACCTCATACCAATCATGCTTTTTCTCAACAAATTCAACTTCACCTAATGACAGTTTTTCAGATAGGCTGAAACTGAGCTCAGGAAAAGGCTCAGTTAAATCATTGTCATCTTCACAAATAACAAACCACCCATACAGGGTGGCTTGATAAGGTTCATCATACTGATGTTCGAGTGTCTGCATGTGCAGTGAAATACTTGCTCGAATTGAATCATCTGATACTTGCTGTAAGTCAGATTGGCTCTTGATGTACTGCATTTTCATCCCCCACATTGGCTAAGACATCTGAGTCATCAATCTGAGTTGATTGTTGATTCTTTGGTTTAGGACCGCGTTTCCCACTTGCAGGTTTAATATCATGAGAAGGTTCAGAGGGTGATGAACTTTGTTGTACAGCATCATCAAATGAAAGTGGCCAAAGTTCATATTCATTATTTACTTCAAGTAATCGTGCAGTTTGTGGATGCAGTCGGATTACACCTTGATCAACTAAAGCAGCTCCTAGAAAACTTGCATTGTTGACTGACTTGCCTACGAATAATTCTTTCAATGCAACAGCATGGAATGGCTTTGCTGAGTGATAAAGCTTCTGTAAGGTTAAAATGATCTGCTCAACTTTGATCAATTCTGTACTGAATCCACCTGATGATTCATTTTCACTTAGGGCGATACCAAAGCTTTGATCGTCATTATCTTGCCAGAGTTGATATTTAAGCTGACCTTTAGCTCTGTCCGATAACTTATTACAACTCCATGTTTTAATGAGAGTCTGGTTCATTTTGTCAAAAATTCTTGGTTGCATAATGGCTTCCTTTAAGTATAAAAAATCCCGATGTACTGCAAGAGCACATCGGGACCTAAATTTAAAATTGTGGGTTAGAACATTGCTTCACATGCAGCGATATGTTTCGCTACAGATTTGATGCTTTGTTGATTAGGGGTAAATGTTGTGACCTTTTTATTGTTTAGGTACACATCAATTTTTTTGGCTTTAGAAATTCCTTGTGAAAGTTCATACCAAGCATTTGCACCATTGCGCCACTTAGTAGAAGCAGATGCAGCCACTTTGGTTTTTCCATCCAATAAGAAAGTTAAAGGATATTTGGAATCAGAGTTTGCATAGCTATTCTTCGGTGTTTGGAAGCGTACAGAATGATCAAACATATCTCCCGCACCCTCGTTGCAAGTCACCCAAAGCGTATTGCCCTTGACATCTTGAATTGAATATTCAGAGAAGCCTTGAGCATAGTCAGATTGCCATACATTCGGTGCTGCATAAGTGAATCCAGTAACAGCCAATAATGCTACAAACAGTATTTTTTTCATAAATAATCCTATTCTTTTGAAGAGCTTTTACTTCTTCACGCATGGTTGAATGCTTTGAATGTACTGACCATCATTGGTATCTTTGAAAAATCCGTTTTTAGATTGAATCTGTAGACATTGACCCTTTTTAAATGGTTTCATTTGCTTTGCTACTTTGTCTGATAGCATATAAGCATTCAATATAACTTCACCTTTGGTTGTTTGGATAATTATTGCTTCACCACTAAAAACGATGTTCTTTTTAAGAATGACTTGTTCAGTCTTTGCTAATGCGACATTAGAAATAGCTAAACCTGCTAAAAGGCAGAATAGAAGTTTGATATTTTTCATAAATGATTCCTATATCTAATTAATTCACTTGACGGTAAATACAGTCATTCCAAGGGGGCGTATTTTCACGATATTTTGAGCAAGCCATGACTGCTCGCTCTAAACCGCCTAGTGTTTGTCCATAGGCATCAATATCGGAGATAGATACGTCACCTTGTTTCTTGGTCTGTTGACTTGCATACTTACGTTGAGCTTCCGCTTGTTCAGCTTGATGTTGTTGCTGTCTCAATTGCTGAGCTTTGAGTTCTTGTTGCTTTAACAATAAATATTCCTCTTTGCTGCTAAAGTCAGAAAAGCCAACAACTTCTCCATTCTCGTTATATTGCAATGCTCGCCAAACAGTGACTCCTTTTTCTGTGACAGGAATAATCCCATCAGGAGATTTCAATATACGTTCAGCCATTGCTTGCTGTTGCTGCGTTTGATATGACACAACTAGATCATTGGCAGAGTTTGCTGCACGTTGTATATCAGGATTACCTGATAACGTTGCTACCGCTGTTAAAGCGGAGCTGACTAGGTTAGAAAACCCCATACAATTTCCTTTAAATATGATTATAAAGTAATAGCTTAAGCTCAACTTACGAGTTCAAATCAACACATTGTACCTGTTTTGGGTACATTGAGGCAATGTGTCGATAATATGCCCATGACAACAAGCATCTATACAAATGAAGTGAAGGCTTTGACGAACTGGTTGAAGCAAGCACGACAGGACCAAAAATTTTCTATGCGCGCATTAGCAGAACGCATGGATAAACCACACTCGTTTGTTCAGAAAGTTGAACAAGGTGAACGACGTTTAGACGTGGTTGAATATGTTTGGTATTGCCGTAAGCTAGGTGTGAATCCACAAGATGGATTGCTTTTGATTGAACAGATGCTCTTAGAGTCTCAAGACTGAGCGTCTAGATTGAGGTTAGATTTGATTGAATCAGTTCAATTCCGTGATTAGGGTTAATGTCTAAAGCCTTACAGTAGAATAAATACTCCACAACATCCAACTGATATTTTCCGCTTTCTACATCCTGAACATAGGTAAATGGTTTATTTAACCGATCTGCCAATTGTTCCAAACTGAGATTTTTTGCCTGACGTTGCTTAGTCAACCATTGTTGCAAGATAATCATCGATTTCCCCATTCAAATAAACACAAGAGCAACAGCACAAAGCTTTGTTGGTAAGTCTGTCTTTTTATCATTGCAGACACGAATCGCTTTGGCTATAGATTTACATTGGGGATGTGGAAGAGTCTCGATGACTTTAGATACAGATTCGAGTTTTGGATAGTGCTTTTTCATGGTCACTCCTTTATTGGTTAAAGACCATGAAGATAATATATGCTTAAAATTTATATAAATACAATAAATATCAAACATTTAAAAGTTCATGAATGTTATTTTTAGAGTGCTGGCATAATGTATAAACATGAAAAGTTGAGCCTATGTCTTCTGGTGTTAAATAGAATTGACGATCCAACCCTTTATTTTCATAAAAATATAATAATGAAAGTATATCTAATAAGATAAAAAGGCGTATACAGTTTTCTTTAGTTGCAAACGGTGAGTCGTTTAACAGATGTGCTGCTAAGTGTCTGTTAAAATTTGAATATGCATTTCCTTGATCCGAAGGTTTATAAAAATGATTCGTGAGAATACTTAGAGCCGCTTTTGAATAAATTTCGTAAAATAATACATTCCCTGGGCATGGTTGACGTACATGGAAATTTTCAAAAAATTTTCTATAGTCTTCGAATTCAGGTTTTTTCCCATTACCGTTATATCCCATCCAACGTAAAAGAGTCCCCTCTATAACTGGCACTAGTGTGAGAAATGAAGAGATATAGTTCTGACTATAATATGAAAGGACAGAAGCTTCTATTATTCTAGAAAACGCATTGAATGGGAAATCTTCAAATCTACCTTTTTTCTGTAATGATCTCCATCTAGGCTCCATCGTTAAGTTGCCTAAATAATCACTTATTTTGTGCTCATTTTTAGGAATGTCTTGACTTAAATCCATAATGGTTCTTAGATCGTGTTTCGTTACTTGTGTTGTTATGCATAATGCATGCTCAATTAACTTACCGTTTAAATCTAATATTTCCTTAATCTCGTCAAGATTTGTACACGCAACATTAGGTGATCTAGCATCTATCTCTCTTTGCTTTCGTTGTTCTTGATAATAATTTTTATATGCTAATTTACTGACCCGAAACCATTCAGATTCATCATTATTAGTCAATTCTTTTTTTATTTGATCAATTGGCTGCTTATCACTAAGTATTCGATGAACTACAATTTTTGCTTTTTCTTTAGATTTAAGTGCTTTAATCATTAGCTATATTTTCAGAACGACTTTAATTCTGATTGTACATGTAATTATGATGCACTCCAATTCTAGAGCAGATCAAGTTGTTTATTAAAAACTCCCCATACCTCAATCAGAAATCCCCTATGCAGATAGGGGGAAAAGGTCAAACAACAAAAAGTCCAAATTCCCCCAAGCCTTTTCGTTTTCCACACGCTTTACGCCTCGATGACCTAGATCGCAGAAGATTCATCTTCATCGTAGATCGAGTGGAAAGCCGAAGTGCTAGAAAACGTTAAGTGGGGGATAAATTTACATGTGGGATACAGACCAACGGACTATCAAACGGATGGACCACAAAATAGACCGAAAAATCCGATGGTCTAAAAACAACAGGTAATAAAAAACCCCATAAATCAATGATCTAAGAGGTTTAATATGGTGGGCCCACCCAGACTTGAACTGGGGACCAACGGATTATGAGTCCGCTGCTCTAACCGACTGAGCTATAGGCCCTATAATTGAATTTGTTATATTTCAACAAGTTCAAGCGCAAAGAATACTAGCGAAGATTTTTTAAAAACACAAGCCATTTTCAGAAATTGCTGTATAGATAGTCAGCAGACGAATTTGATTATTATTGAAATATAAAAACTACACCTTCACTTTCCGAAACATTGCCCGATGCAACTTTAAACGCTTCTCTTTACGCACTTCTAAAAACAACTCAAACATTGACCATACCAAGACCAATAACAACACAGTCAATGCCACAAGAAAAGTCGTCAAATAAGCCACTTTAGTATCCTTCCATGATGCGTGGAATAGTGAAATGATGAATAGAATCATAGCTAATTACGACCAAAGTCTAATGATTTACAAATCATTTGAATAGTGCATTTTTGCTCAATTTAAGACTTAATTTCTCTCAATTCATATATTTTTAATATTAAAAACAAAGTATTTAGAGTTAAAACCAATAAAAGATATAACGCTATATCAACTGCATCACTTGAGATTGCTATATTTCAAACAATTTTCTGTTGACTCTTATATAAAACAAGCAGAAATTATGCATTTCCAGATTCATCAGCTGTTAAATCTATGTTGAAAAAATTTATAGGCGAGTCCGCATTCAAACTTGCAGGATGGCAATATCAGGTAGAACCCAACATCCTCGAAAATAAACAAGTGATCGTCGGTTTTGAACACACCTCAATGATGGATGCAATCCTCTCGCTTGCTCTGTTCCAAATTTATGATATTAAAATTCATACTTTAATCAAAAAAGAGCTTTTTAAAGGGCCACTTAAACCTATTTTAGAAAAAGTCGGCGGTATTCCAGTAGACCGTAAATCTAACAAAGATATTGTGTCGCAAATGGTCGAACTTTTTGATCAAAATGAACATTTCAATTTGGTCATCGCACCCGAAGCAACTCGCGCAAAAACAGGTGAAGCCCGCAAGCCAATTCGTACAGGTTTTTGGCATATTGCCAAAGCAGCCAATGTGCCTATCGTTTTAATGTATGCCAACTCACAAACCAAACAAGGTGGGATTTTTGGCAAAATCTATCCGACAGATTTAGATCACGATATGGCACTTATCCAACAATTATATAAAGAACAAGTGGGCTTAGATATTGTCATTCCTGAGCCAAAAACAACTCAAAGCAACACTTAAAAAACCTAAAACTCTGCCCTTTATCTAAAAAAAGGGCTTATGTTAGAATGGGCGCAATTTTGATAGGCATACTGCCAATCTGTAAGGAGCATAGTTCGCATGGCGGGTCATTCCAAGTGGGCCAACATTAAGCATCGTAAAGCCAAACAAGATGCTAGTCGTGGTAAGTTGTTTACCAAATTTATTCGTGAATTAACAACTGCTGCAAAGCTCGGCGGTCCAGATGCGGCAAGTAACCCTCGTTTACGTGCTGTTGTGGAAAAAGCACTTTCAGTTAACATGACACGTGACGTCATTAACCGTGCCATCCAGCGTGGTGCAGGCGGTGAAGATAACGACGATCTTAAAGAAGTAACCTATGAAGGTTATGGTGTAGGTGGTGTTGCGGTTATTGTAGAAACCATGACAGACAACTTAAACCGCACCGTGCCAGATGTACGTCACTGTTTCTCTAAAACTGACGGTAACTTAGGCACCAATGGTTCTGTAGCATTCCTATTCACCAAACGTGGTGAAATTTCATTTGAAGATTCATCTTTAGAAGATCAAGTGATGGAAGTGGCTTTAGAAGCTGGCGCAGAAGATATTGAAGTGTCTGAAGATGGCATTTTGGTTATTACTACGCCAGAAGCTTTTGGTATAGTTCAAGATGCGCTAACAGCAGCAGGTTTGAAATCTGACAATGCTGAAGTGGTTATGAGTCCATCGACCAAAGCAGAAATTACAGACATCGATCAAGCGAAAAAAATTATGAAAATGATTGATATGCTTGAAGATTTAGATGATGTTCAAAACGTATATACCAACGTTGAATTCTCTGATGAAGTTTTAGCACAATTAGACGCATAATCGGTCTAACTGCAATTCCTAAAAACGCACGTTCTCGTGCGTTTTTTTATAGATCCAGTCAAAATAATTCTAAGATTCTAATAAATTAAACTTTATTTAATAAACCATGACAGTTTAAAACATCATATTCTTTAATCACAAAGCTAGAATGCAAACCTGCCACATGCTCAATTTTACCAATCCGTTTTAATAAAATTTCGCTGTAATTTTCCATATCTCGTGCCACAACCTCTACAATAAAATCTGCAGTCTGTCCTGTCACCAAAAATGCACGTATCACTTCAGGAATGCTTTCCAATTCATCCAAAAATTTGGCAAAAATATCGGTATCGTGTTTGCTCAAAGACACCTGCAACAACACATGCAAACTAAAGCCCAGTTTTTGATAATTAATTTCACGCTTTAAACCTGAAATAATTTTATGATCGATCAGACTTTTAATACGGCGATGCACCGAACTTACCGACAGATTAACCCGCTCGGAAAGTTCATTCAAATTGACATCTTCATTGCTTAAAATTTCTAAAATATGCTTATCGTAGCGATCTAATTCCATTTTCAAGCACTCAATCTAATCTGATAAAATTTAAACTCATGCTGCCATTATACTTAAATTATTTTGCAGACTAAGCATCTTTATCGAAAATTATTTTCCATTATTAAAGCAAAATGTTTATGATTCAACAGATCACCGCTTATCGTTTTGAACAACTTAACAGACAAACGGAACAGCTTTCTAATTTATTGATTTTCAAATTTTTAAATTTAAAAAACTCAACAAAACAACGAATCTACTCATACATTTTCACAATCCCGACCGTCTATCTTTTACAAGTGTATAGAAATGTATTAAAACAGATGCGCTCGACAATAAGCACAATGCAGCACAACAAAACCAATAAAAATACAAGGAATCGTCATGGCTTTTAAATCTCTAAGCTTGCTGAAAATAAAATTAGCTCTGTATTTACCGTAGAAACTCAGACCAGCTCTTTATTCGATGGACTCTTAAGTGGTGGCTCTTTAAGCAATACCTTTTCTGGTTTGCTTGGCAGCCTGACTAGTTCGACCTCGACCACACCTACCCTAGATTCTTTATTAAAAAGTTTACTCTCTGGCAGCAGCTTAGATAGTTCTAGCCTAACCAATCTAATCAGCCAATTTTCAAGCTCGAATACCAACTTAGATATCACCAGTTTAATTAGCAAACTGACACAATCCAATGGCGGTAGCTTCGATATTGCTTCCATCACCAATTTACTCAGCGGCATGATTGACAGCAATGCAGGTGATTTAGATATTACGAAACTCACCCAATTAGTGAGTGGGTTAATCGGTGGTAATACGGGTAATCTTGATATTGCTCAAATTACTCAATTGGTCAGCGGTTTGATTTTGGGTAATAGTGACCTCGATATGGCCGCAATCACACAACTGGTTGGTGGTTTAATTGGCGGCAATACTGGCAGTTTAGGCGGTATGGATTTTGGTGCTATCGCTGAACTGGTGGGTGGTTTAATCCAAGGCAATGGCGATCTTGATATTGCTCAAATTGCTCAACTGGTTAGTGGCTTGATTGGTGGCAACATCGGTGGAGGTTTAGGCGGTCTAGATATCGCAGTGATTGCTGAACTTGTAGGCGGTTTAATCCAAGGCAATGGCGATCTTGATATTGCGCAAATTGCTCAACTGGCAAGCGGCTTGATTGGCAGCAATATCGGTGGCGGTTTAGGCGGTATGGATATCGCGGTCATTGCTGAATTAGTAGGCGGTTTAATGCAAGGCAATGGCGATCTTGATATTGCACAAATTGCGCAACTGGCAAGCGGCTTAATTGGCGGTAACATCGGTGGTGATTTAGGTGGTCTAGATATCGCTGCTCTAGAACCAATTCTTGCGTTGCTTAATCCTGAAGGTCAGCTTGCAAGTGACTTTGATCTAGGTGGTTTATTAAATAATCTGACTGGAGATACAACTGGTGGTTTCAGCTTAGATGGCTTGAGTGATGGTTTTGACAACTTAATTTCTGGTTCAGATTTTAACATCAGCGACTTACTGCAAGGTGCGTCATCTACAACCAGTTCAGAGATCAATATTGATAGCTTAGTCCCTGCATTAGGCGATGCATTTGGCAATTTAACTGGTGGCACATCAGACACTCAATTTGATTTAGCTACCCTGCCAAATTTGGTACAGACTTTTGATTTGAATAACTTAAATTCTTTGTTCTAATCCTTGGTTTTAGGTTTTTATACATCAGTATCCAAAAAATACGCGCAGATTGCGCGTATTTTATCTGAGGCGATAACATTTAAATACCGCGCCAATCTACACGTGCATTACGCTCAGTTTGATAAATACGAGAAACATATTGCCCTAAAGGTAAATCCAGCAAATATTTTTTATAATCTTTAAATTCTTCAGAAATCACTTCATCATGTTCTTTTTCCCACGGCGTTCCAGAAATTTCCAAAATAGGTGCAAGCATCGAACACACTGAAATATCGGCTAAACCTAAACGCTCACCCACAAAATAACGCCCGTAATTATCAATCAAATGCTGATTTAAAATGACAATTAATTCATCCATCCGCTGTTTGGATTCTGCAACTTTATCTTGATCGAGCTGATAGCCCTTAGACACCAAGGCTTTAATAATTGGCTTGGAATATTTAGAAAATTGACGCAAATAGCCTTTTTCGCCAATTAAAATTTCCAAAGGTTCTTCACTTTCAGATAATGCATGCGCCAACCCCCATCGACGCACATGCTGCCCCAATTCATCAGCCAAAGTATTTATGGCCAACGCATGTTTATATTGTTCGGCATCACTGCGTAACAAGGCATGTTCGGGGTAAATATCATCTAGATATAAAGCAATTTGAGTCGAATCTGCTATCCAGCGGTCTTGATCACGTAAAATAGGTAATTTATTTTGCCCTGTTTTTAATTGGGCAAAAGCGCGATGCACGCCTGGAATTAAGTTTTGCGCATCATAATCTAACTCTTTATGATCCAATAACCAGCGAGCTTTCTCACAAAAATGAGACAAAGGAAACTGGTATAAGATGCGCATAAAATCTCCATATTTAAAATTTTGATATCCAAAGCAGTATCAATACTGTGCTTGTCATACTTTAGTCATAGCCTCTTATAATTACAATGTACTTTTTATTCAAAATTCAGGCGAAACAGTCAGCAATTCAAAATCAATTCCGAAAAGAAATTCAACGTACAGCATCAAGCACGCTAGATTGGAGAAACATCTGTCCGATGACCTGACTTTATCTGCCCTTTCATGTAAAATCGTGCCTAATTTTTAAATAACACGTTGTGAGTTATTCATGGGTTTTAATTGTGGTATTGTGGGCCTGCCAAACGTTGGTAAATCTACGCTTTTTAATGCTTTAACCAAAGCTGCAATTGCAGCGGAAAACTTCCCGTTCTGTACCATTGAGCCAAATACAGGCATTGTACCTGTGCCAGATTCACGTTTGGACAAATTGGCGGAAATCGTAAATCCGCAACGTGTATTACCCACCACGATGGAATTTGTGGATATTGCAGGTTTGGTTGCAGGTGCATCTAAAGGTGAAGGTTTAGGTAACCAATTCCTTGCCAACATTCGTGAAACTGATGCGATTGCGCATGTAGTTCGTTGCTTTGAAGATGAAAACGTCATTCACGTAAATGGTAAGATTGACCCATTAGATGACATTGCAACCATCAATACCGAACTTGCGTTGGCCGATTTAGAAACGGTGAGCAAAGCCATTACACGCTTAGCAAAATCTGCCAAAGGTGGCGATAAAGAAGCCGTAGCGACCAAAGCCGTTTTAGAAAAAATCCAACCTTTACTGGATGATGGCAAGCCTGCACGTGCAGCCAATTTAGATGACGATGAACGCAAATTGGTTCGTGGTTTTGGTTTATTAACCTTAAAACCAACCATGTATATTGCGAACGTGGCAGAAGATGGCTTTGAAAACAACCCGCACTTAGATGCAGTCAAAAAACTTGCTGCAGAAGAAAATGCGATTGTGGTGCCTTTATGCAACCAAATTGAAGCCGAAATTTCATTACTTGAAGATGAAGACCGTGCAGAATTCCTAGAAGCTCTTGGTATGGAAGAACCAGGGCTGAACGTAGTGATTCGTGCAGGTTATGCGCTGTTAGGTCTGCAAACTTACTTTACTGCAGGCGTACAAGAAGTCCGCGCGTGGACAGTGAAAGTAGGTGCAACTGCACCACAAGCAGCAGGCGTAATTCACACTGACTTTGAAAAAGGCTTTATCCGCGCAGAATGTATTGCTTATGAGGATTTCGTACAATACAACGGCGAAGCAGGTGCAAAAGAAGCAGGTAAATGGCGCTTGGAAGGTAAAACTTATATCGTACAAGACGGTGATGTTTTACACTTCCGTTTTAATGTTTAATTGTTTTTATGTTTAGTTTTAGAACAATGCTTACAGCCGAGCATTGATTCAATAAAAAAACCTCGATGTAAGCATCGAGGTTTTTTTATAGGCGATTCTGCATCACATCAATGCAAAATAATCTCAACTAAGACTGCACCACATTGCCCTTTTGTTTCGGGTCGGTATTACCCAATTCAGGATGCGCCAAAGCATCGGCACATTGTTTTTTATCACGTTCATAATCGGCTTGTTTTTGTGCAAGACTGCTTGAACTGTCAATCGTCGCACGTGCCCAAATTTCCAAACTGGTCAAGGCCTTACGACACAGCGCATATTTCCCTTCCGTTACAGAGTCGGTCATTTTGACATTAATACGCCAGTCGGTACTTAATTTACGGGCAGGTTTGCGGACTTTATCTTCAATTAAGTTACGCTGTTTACGATACACGTACGGCTCAACTTCATTCATTAATTCCCACGCGGCTTGCGCATACACAGTCGCATCATTGGTGAGTTTTGGCGCAGGCTTAATTTCTACTGTTTTTTGCGGGTTGTTGTCATTGCTACACGCTTGCAATAACAGGCTACTGCATAACATTGAAGCAAGCAGGATTACAGGTGTTTTCAATTTCAACATATCGGTTCGCCCATACAAACAATTCGGCATCATGCTAATGAATTCAAGTATAATACACAATCTTCATTTGACCCATCGTTCAACTTTCTCCCACAAGGTGTGTCGTGTCCGTACACAATATTCAAACTGCGCCCGCAGCAAGTTTTTGGCAAGGTGCAAAAGATAGTCAGGCGATTATTTTCACCTATCTGCCTGTTTCTTTTGCTTTTGGTGTTTCTGCAACTCAATTCGGCTTTAGCGCATGGGAAGCCTTATTTTTATCTTGCTCGATGTATGCAGGGGCGAGTCAATTTTTAGTCGTTGCCTTATTGGGCAGTGGAACTTCAATCTGGATGACCGCATTAACGGTAATCGCCTTGGATATTCGACATTTACTTTACGGCCCGGCCTTACAAAACCTGATTCAAGATCGTTTAAACCTCAAAAAAACTGCAATTTGGTCATGGGGTCTGACCGATGAAGTTTTTGCCTCAGGCATGATTAAACTGTCACAGCGCCGTCAGGAATGGTCTGAATCATGGATGCTTGGACTGAGTTTATTTAGTTGGTTGTCTTGGGCATTAGGCTCTTTGTTAGGCGGATTATTTGCCGATCAAGTCACTAAAATGCCACAGTTTTTGCAAGCGGCGCTCGACTTTTTACTGCCCGCTTTATTCCTTAGCTTCTTATTGGCAGCATTTGAAAAGAAACACACCTTTGTCGTGGGAATCACCATTCTAGTATCTGCCGTAGCTTGTTATTTTATTGACTTATCTGCTGCAATTTTTATTGGGATTTCTTCAGGTATTTTGGCGGGATTATTTAAACACTATGTTTTAAAACAACCCGACCCTGAACATACAGGAGCAAAATCATGAGTTTAGAAATTATTTTGGTCGGTATTATGGTCGGTATCGCAAACTTCGCCTCACGTTTTGGGCCATTTTTTGTGATTCAAAAGTTTCAACAAGGCTCACAGCAACGTGGTGCTTTATGGCTTAAAATCGCTTTGGGCAGCATTGGTATAGCCGCAATTAGCTCTATGCTCGTGGTTGCAACCTTGCCACCTTTGCTTGAAACACCCAATAAAAGTTTTGCGATGTTGATTGGCTTTTTAGTGCTCACAGGTTTGTATTTTAAGTTTAAGAAAATCGTACCTGCAACGCTTACCGCAGCCATCACCTATGGTTTAATTTATACCTATGTGCCATTTTCGTTCTAATGTTGCTGAAATTTAGAGGTTGGATCGCCCAAATGAGCTATTTCAGGATTCAGCCCTAATTACTATAAAGCACTGAATGCAATACAACGAGATGACAAAATCATGATTTTATTGCAAACAGGGCTTAACTCATGGAACAGTTCTGCTATGCTAAAAGCCCACTTTAGCAAGGACGATTCACATGAGCGTGACCATTGGTACTCCCCTTCAATCTTCTGCTTTCAAGGTTTTGCTATTGGGTTCAGGGGAACTCGGTAAAGAGGTGGTAATTTCACTGCAACGCTTAGGCGTAGAAGTACATGCCGCCGATCGCTACGACAATGCGCCAGCCATGCAAGTCGCACATTATGCTTATACTTTAAACATGGCAGATGCCACAGAATTAAAACAACTGATTGAAAAAATTAAACCTAATTTAATTGTGCCTGAAATTGAGGCGATTGCGACATCAGTTTTACTTGAAATTGAAGCGCAAAATATTGCAACAGTGATTCCATCTGCCAAAGCGGTAAATTTGACCATGAACCGTGAAGGCATACGTCGTTTAGCTGCGGAAGAATTAGGTTTGCCGACATCCGCTTATCGCTTTGCCAATTCACTCGAATCTTTCCGCGCTGCATGTGATGACATTGGTTATCCAAACTTTGTGAAGCCTGTGATGTCATCTTCAGGCAAGGGACAATCGCGTGTCACCTGCTTTGATGAAGTTGATGCAGCTTGGGAATATGCCCAGACTGGCGGACGCGTCAATCAAGGCACTGTGATTGTTGAATCACAAATTGACTTCGATTTTGAAATTACCTTATTAACCGTACGTGCTAAAAATCCAGAAACTGGTGCGATTGAAACTTCATATTGCGACCCAATTGGTCACCGTCAAGATGCAGGCGACTATGTAGAAAGCTGGCAACCTCAAGCCATGAGTGATGCTGCCTTGACTGAAGCCAAACGAATTGCACACAAAGTGACTACTGCCTTAGGTGGTTGCGGTATTTTTGGTGTAGAGCTGTTTGTGAAAGGCGATAAAGTCTGGTTCAGTGAAGTCTCTCCACGTCCACACGACACAGGTTTGGTGACATTGGCTTCACAATTCCAAAGTGAATTCGAATTACATGCCCGCGCGATTTTAGGCTTACCTGTCAATACCACACGCCATAGCGTTGCAGCCAGTGCAGTGATTTATGCAGGTGTCGATGCAACAAATCTTTCATTTTCTGGCCTGAATCTTGCATTAGCACATCCCGATACAGATTTACGTTTATTTGGCAAACCTGAAGGTTTTGAACGTCGTCGTATGGGCGTTGCCACTGCGCGAGCAGAAACCACAGAGCAAGCGCGTGAGCTAGCTCAGCAGACTGCGGACACTGTTCGTGTTCATTTAAACGAAAATCAAAATTAAGCTCGTCATTGCATAACGGAATTGTCCATGATCATTACATTACCCTTGCTGAATTATGTAAAAAGCAACCATGACATTCAGGCCATTAACCAATGGCGCACCGATGTCGAAAATCAGCTACAACAATGTTTTGAAAATGGACAATCCATTCGTGAAGTGATTTTGGCGCGTTCTAACCTGATTGATGAAGCGCTCACTTTCTTATGGCAACATGCTGAATTAGACAAAACCGATTTAAGCCTATTTGCGGTAGGTGGCTATGGGCGCAAAGAAATGCTGCCCTATTCAGATGTCGATATTATGGTGTTATCGGAAGATGCAATTACAGCAGAACAAGAACAACTTATTTCGACCTTTATTTCGTCTTTATGGGATGTTGGCAACTTCAAACCTGCCACCAGCGTGCGGACTATTCAAGACTGTGTGATTCAGGCAACCAGTGATTTAACTGTTGCAACTGCCTTGATTGAAGCGCGTTTAATTACAGGAAATCAGCAGCTTGCCAAATGGCCGCGTCGTATTGTTTCGCAGACTTGGACAGATAAAACCTTTTTTGATGCCAAAATGGAGGAGCAAAGCAAGCGTTACGCGCAGCACAATGACACCGAAAGTAATTTAGAACCCGATATTAAAAATGCTCCGGGCGGTATTCGTGACATCAACCAAATTGGCTGGATTGCCAAACGCCATTTTCGCGTCAATCGTATTTACGACTTGGTGCATTTAGGTTTTATTTCAGAATTTGAATTGGGTGTACTCGAAGAAGCCGAAAGCTTTTTATGGGAAATCCGTCATCATCTCCATCGTTTAACCAAACGTGATGAAAACCGTTTATTGTTTGATTATCAACGAGATATTGCAGCAACTTTTGGCTATGTTCGAGAAGAAGGTAAACCGCAAAATTACCCGATTGAACAATTTATGAAGCGTTATTATCGCTCTGCACAGCAAGTTTCCACTTTAAATGAAATGTTGCTGGCCTATTTTAATGAGTCGGTCATTACCCCGCGTTTGCCTAATTATGAACGTAACATTGAAGAAATTAATGAAAATTTTAAACTGGTCGATGGCAAACTTGCCGTGCAGCACCACAAAATTTTCTCAGAAAAACCAAGCGCAATTTTAGAAATTTTCTATTTATTGGCCAATCGTCCTGAAATTGAAGGAATTCGCGCACGAACACTGCGCCTGCTGACACTTGCAGCCAAGCGTATTGACCAAAGTTTCCGTGATGATCCAACGCATCAAGCGCTGTTTATGGCAATTTTGCGCTCACCGCACCGCTTGTATAATACCTTGGTGACTATGAAACGCTTAGGTGTATTGGGCAATTACATCCCCGCTTTTGGTCAAATTACAGGTTTAATGCAATACGACTTATTCCATATTTATACAGTCGATGCGCACATTTTACTATTACTCCGCAATTTAAGCCGCTTCAAAGAACCTGAATTTGTGAAAGATTTTCCTGTGGTCAGCTCGGTATTTCAACGTTTAGCCCGTCGTGACATTATTTATTTGGCTGCGATTTTCCATGATATTGCTAAAGGTCGTCGTGGTGATCACAGTGAACTTGGTGCGATAGATGCTATCGAGTTTTGCCGTAAACACGGATTTACTGAACGTGAATGTAACCTTGTGGCATGGTTAGTCAAAAATCACTTGTTGATGTCAGTCACAGCACAGAAAAAAGATATTTCTGACCCCGATGTGGTCAAGGAATTTGCCGAAAAAATGGGAGATATGGAGCATTTAGATTATCTCTATACCTTAACGGTTGCTGATATTAATGCGACTAATCCAACACTCTGGAACTCATGGCGTGCATCCTTAATGCGCCAACTTTATACGCAAGCGCGTGATGTCATTCGCTCAGGACTTGGGCGTCCCGTCGATTATCAAATGCTGATTGAAGACACCAAATTTGCTGCCAGCGAATTACTGGTCAATGATTTTGAACTCAGTGCTGTTGAAAAAGTCTGGCAAGAACTGGGCGATGAATACTTTATTAAAGAATCTGCCGATGAAATTGCATGGCATACCCGCGCGATTTTGGAGCATGGCGATAATCCTGCACCATTAGTGCTCATGCGCGCGCACCGAAAATCAGCACAAGACGCAGTACAAATCTTTATTTACAC
Source organism: Acinetobacter sp. ANC 5045 (assembly GCF_004331005.1). NCBI lineage: Bacteria > Pseudomonadati > Pseudomonadota > Gammaproteobacteria > Moraxellales > Moraxellaceae > Acinetobacter > Acinetobacter sp. ANC 5045. The sequence continues at coordinate 22,333 of NZ_SJNS01000008.1, forward strand.
GCAAGACCAACCCAACCTATTTGCCACAACTGTCGCTATTTTAGACCGCATGAACCTTGACGTTCAGGATGCACGAATTATTACTGCGACCAAAGCCTTTAGTTTGGATACTTACGTGGTCTTAGACCGTTTTGGCACACTCTTAACAGACCCTGAACGTGAAGAAATGGTGGTTGAGGCTTTAGTGAATGCCTTGAGCCAGTCAGATAAATATCCGGGTCTGATGCAACGCCGCATTCCGCGTCAATTACGTCATTTTGACATTGAAAATACAGTAGAAGTGACTTTCAATGCAGCGCTGAATCAAAACATGGTCGAAATTGCCACACTAGATCATCCCGGGTTACTCGCCAAAATTGGCGGCTTGTTTATGATGCAAGGCTTAGATATTCACTCCGCCAAAATTGCCACCCTGGGCGAACGTGCCGAAGATATTTTCTTCGTCACCAAAAAAGATGGCAACCCAATGACAAAGTCTGAAGCAGATACCTTTGCCATCCAGCTCAAAGCTGCTTTAGATGAGGCCTCTAATCAGGTCTGTGGTCAACATTAACTTCAATTTACGGAACATCCATGAACTCAAGTTTGTCCTTATTACATCCTTACCCTTTTGAAAAGCTAAACAAACTATTTCAGGACGTACAACCTGCAAATTTGCCGTTAATTCCACTGTCTATTGGCGAACCTAAACATCCTGCACCTGAATTTGTCAAACAAGCCATTATTGATAATTTTCAGCATTTATCGACTTATCCGAACAGCAAAGGTCTGCCTGAATTACGTCACAGCATTGCCCATTGGCTGACACAACGCTTTCATTTAAAACAAGTTAACCCAGACACTCAAGTTCTCCCCGTTTCAGGTACACGTGAAGCGATTTTTTCCTTCGTACAAGCATTGATTCGACGTGAAGATGCACCCTATGTAGTGATGCCCAATCCGTTTTATCAAATTTATGAAGGGGCAACTTTATTGGCAGGTGCCCAACCTTATTTCATCAATTGCACCGAAGACAATAATTACTTGGGTGATTTTGATGCCGTACCTGCAGAAGTCTGGGAAAAAACCGCTTTATTATTTGTCTGCACACCAGGAAATCCAACGGGTGCTGTCCTTTCAAAAGAACAATTTAAAAAGCTAATAGCTTTGTCAGATCAATATAATTTTGTCATTGCATCTGATGAATGTTATTCGGAATTATGGTTTGACCAAGCTCCTACAGGTTTACTGGAAGTCTGTGCCGAACTTGGACGCGATGACTACAAAAACTGCATCGTATTCCATTCTTTGTCTAAACGCTCAAACTTACCCGGCATGCGTTCAGGCTTTGTTGCGGGCGATGCCAACTTATTAAAACCTTATTTGCAATATCGTACCTATCATGGTGCGGCAATGCCTGTTCAACATCAATTGGCATCTATTGCAGCTTGGGATGATGAACAGCACGTTGAAGATAATCGTCAACAATATCGCGCCAAGTTTGAATTATTTCAAATGGAACTTGGGCATTTACTGCCATTAAAAAAACCAGATGCAGGTTTTTATTACTGGCTCAAAGTCGATCATGATGAAAACTTTGCCAAAATGTTGATGGAAAAAACCCATATTAAAGTGCTACCAGGGCGATATTTATCTCGTGAAACCGCACAAGGTAACCCGGGTGAAAACCATGTTCGCTTAGCTTTGGTTGCAGATTTGGCGCAATGTGAACAAGTAATTCAACGTCTTAAAGCGATTTTATAAGTTAATGATTTCAATTAAATTTAAGGCGATCATCTGATCGCCTTAATTATCTTACTTGCACAAGCGCAAGCCTTTATCGTAAAGCCTTTTCAATTTCCGCCTGCAAATCTTCAGGTTTTGTGGTCGGAGCAAAACGGTTCAACACCTTGCCATCTTTGCCAATTAAAAACTTGGTGAAATTCCATTTAATTCCGTTGCCCAAAATACCTTTACTGTTATTGGTCAGGTAACGGAAAATCGCATGTGCTTCAGGACCTTTCACATCAATTTTGCTAAACATTGGAAAACTGACACCATAGTTTTTTTGGCAGAAGCTCCCAATTTGCTCATTGGAGCCTGGATCTTGCCCACCAAACTGATTGCACGGAAAGCCCAAAACTTCCAGACCTTGGTCTTTATATTGTTGGTATAACTTTTCCAAACCCGCAAATTGAGGCGTAAAACCACACTTGCTGGCTGTATTTACAATCAACAAAACCTTCCCTTCATAATCGCTAAAGGCTTTATTTTGTCCATCTAACAACTCAGCTTCAAACTGATAAATGTTGGTCATGGATAATTTCCCTCATCATTTTTTTCTTGTGTTTTGAGTTCTAAAGAAGCCGAATTGACACAATAGCGCAATCCTGTTGGCTGTGGACCATCATCAAAAACATGCCCTAAATGTGCGTCACAATGATGACAAACAATCTCAGTACGCTGCATGCCGTGCGAACCATCCTGATGTTCTTCAATCACCCCAGGCTGGATTGGACGATAGAAACTTGGCCAACCGCTACCGCTGTCATATTTTGTTTCAGATGAGAATAGCGCTGTACCGCAACAACGACAGGTATAAATCCCCTCTTGTTTAGTATTCCAATATCTCCCCGTAAAAGCAGGCTCCGTGCCTTTTTGACGTGTAATCCGAAATTCCTCTGGTGATAACTCTCTTTGCCATTCTCGGTCTGTTTTATTGAGTTTTCCCATCACTAACTCCTTTAAATCTTTGACATTCAGTGTCATGCTTCAGTACTTCCATTTTTACGCTAGACCTTGCAAAATATCTAGCTAAATTTCAGCATAGATTGTGATATTTCAGTAATCTATAATTTATTTATCTTCTAATCATTGGATGGAACTATGTCCGTACTAGGTAACACGACTCCGCGCGAAATAAAAAAATCATCAAAACTTGAGCATGTATGCTACGACATTCGCGGACCTGTGTTACGAGCGGCCAATGAAATGGAAGAGGCCGGTCATAAAATTATTAAACTGAATATTGGCAACCCTGCCCCATTCGGTTTTGAAGCGCCACAGGAAATTATTAATGATGTCGCATTGAACTTGCCTAATGCGATTGGTTATACCGACTCCAAAGGGATTTTCCCTGCGCGTAAAGCGATTTGTCAGTACTATCAGCAAAAAGGCATTTTCGATATGCATGTCAATGATGTGTATATTGGCAACGGCGTGTCTGAACTGATTGTTATGGCGATGCAAGGCTTGTTGGACGATGGCGATGAAATGCTGGTACCAATGCCTGACTACCCGCTTTGGACTGCGGCAGTGAATTTATCGGGCGGTACTGCTATTCACTACAAATGTGATGAAGAAAACTTTTGGTATCCAGACATTGCCGATATGGAAAGCAAAATCACGCCAAATACGCGCGGTATTGTCATTATTAACCCGAATAACCCAACGGGTGCGGTTTATCCACGTCATGTGTTGGAACAAATTGTAGCATTGGCAAAAAAATATGACTTAATTTTATTTGCCGATGAGATTTACGACAAAATTATTTATGACGGCATTGAGCATGTTGCGGTTGCAGCTTTAGCGGGTGATCAACTCTGTATCTCATTTAATGGCTTGTCTAAATCGTATCGCATTGCGGGCTTCCGTTCAGGCTGGATGGCGATTACAGGCGATAAATCACGCGCTGCAGACTACATTGAAGGTTTAGACATGTTGGCGTCTATGCGCTTGTGTGCCAACCATCAGGCGCAGTACGCGATTCAAACAGCATTGGGTGGTTATCAGTCTATCAATGACTTGATTCGTCCGGGTGGTCGTTTATACGAACAACGTAACATTGCATGGGAAATGCTGAACGACATTCCTGGCGTGTCTTGTGTCAAACCTGAGGGTGCAATGTATTGCTTCCCGAAACTTGATCCAAACGTCTATCCAATTGAAGATGACGAAAAGTTAATGCTCGATTTACTCAAAGCAGAAAAAGTTTTATTGGTTCAAGGTACAGGTTTTAACTGGCCAACGCCTGATCATTTCCGTGTCGTGTTCTTGCCTGCAGAAAATGAATTACGTGAAGCAATGACACGTTTAGGTCGTTTCTTGGCAAAAATCCGCTAAGATCAAACCGAATCTCTGTTTTAAAATGCCGTGTTGATCACGGCATTTTTTATGGATTTGATTTTTATTTCTATTTTATCTTTACATCTCTTGTTCATCATCAAGTGGTCACATAGCAAAGCGATACTCAGACACTTGGGGATACACTTTTACACGCCCGCAAAAGCATGCTGTAATAGCCACAAGCGATTAAGTTTCAGGAATTGAGCATGCACTACCAAGTCCATCTTATTGATGCGCAAAAACCATCACAAAACTATATTTGGTTGCTTGAACATTGTGCCAGCAAACAAGTGGTGGTGGTTGACCCTACCGATGCCAAACCTGTTGAAGATTTTTGCCAAAATCATGGTTTAGAGATCGCGCAAATTTGGTTGACGCATTGGCATCAAGATCATATTGGCGGTGTGCCTGAACTCATTGCAGAACGTAATTTACCTGTTTATGGGCCACGTGAAGAATTGAGCAAAATTCCGTTTATCACGCATCCTTTACAAAACCAAGACCATATCAATTTTCATGATTTACAGGTCGATGTTATTGCCGTTCCGGGACATACCTTGGGGCATATTGTGTATTTTATAGATGCGTTGGATGTATTGTTCTGTGGCGACACTTTATTTGCGATGGGCTGTGGGCGTGTTTTTGAAGGTACATATTTGCAAATGTATCAATCTTTAAACCGCTTGGCAGCGCTGCCTCCGCGTACCCGAGTATATTGCACCCATGAATATACATTGGCGAATGCACAATTTGCACTGCATGTAGAACCCGACAATGTTGCCATTCAAGAGCGTTATCAACAAATTGAAAGTTTACGCATGCTTAATCAACCCACTTTGCCAAGCAGCATCGAACTAGAACTGGAAACCAATCCATTTTTAAGAGCCGAAAGTGTCGAAGAATTTCAGAAATTACGTGAACTCAAAGACAACTTTTAAATTGATGCTTTGATCATAAAGCATCTGATATTTCTCTCGGATTATAAAATCTGATTACTGGCAGCAAACTCATCTAATTGAGTTTGCGTCACCACACGCACAGCATTCATTTCATCGACCCGCACCAAAAGTAAATTGGACAATGCAGGCTGATAACGGCGTGCGCTGCCAAAAGGCGTATAAGCCACTTTGGATTGCGAGGAAAACAGTAACCAATCTTCATGCCCAAGCATCACAGCAAAAGGCTCTAGCCCTTGATTTTGCATCTGCTTCACTATGTACTCAGCCTGCTGTTGGATTGTTTGTGCAGTCATGTTTATTTTCCAAATCTTCAAACTCAACCATAGTATAAGCTAATGTCCATTTGGTGCCGACATGCTCCACACTGATATGCATTGCGCTAAATTAAAGCTTTGCATGAAAAATGGATAATCCCCATATGTTCATGCTGAAAATAAATACAGCCTAAAACTAAAAATCATTAACAAAATATTTCTAAGTCATCTTTTGGCAATATATCTAAGACCTTAAAATTAATTACGCCACCTCAGTTAAAATAATAAATATCAATAATTTACAAATAAATAATTCTTTTAAAATATTCTAATTGCTTAAAAGGACTTTAGATTTCTAAAAATCAGTGAAAAAAATGTCAAAGAAATACATTTCTGCCCTTTAAAAATTCAAGAAATATCCCTATTAATAATTAAATAAATGGATAGGAGTTCTCTCGTGAAAAAAGTTGTTAAAGCAAAAAATTTAATTGCGTTTCGTATTTGGTTAGAAAAATTAGGTTATTCAGTCAAAAATTTGGCGGATGGTCACGGTTTCACATTTAGCTTTCAAAAAGAATATGGTTTGGTCACTTGCGAGCTTTCTGGTAATGCTTTAGCAATGAAATTAGGCGAGGAATTTGAAGACCATTTAAAAGCATAAGTACTTATACAATATAGATAAGTATGCGATAACGGTTGAACTTGATAGGATGCAAAAATAAAAATTCAAATCGTATTTCATCAACACTTAAAGATGATCTTGCCCATAACCTGTTTATGGGCTTTTTTTTATACTGAACTTTAAATCTTAAAATACATCTAAGCCTTGTCAAAGAGATGCAATGATTTAAAGCTAAAATAACAGGCAATAAAAAAGCAAGGTCATTGCCTTGCTCTTTAATGTATGGTGGGGACGGAGAGACTCGAACTCTCACACCTCGCGGCGCTGGAACCTAAATCCAGTGCGTCTACCAATTTCGCCACGTCCCCAACATCGGGTACCAACTGAGTTGTTGGATTTTAATTTGGCAGAGGATCAAGGATTCGAACCTTGACGAACGGTTTTGGAGACCGTCATGCTACCATTACACCAATCCTCTGTAACTTAAAATCAAGCTGACTTGATATTTAAGTGGTGGGGACGGAGAGACTCGAACTCTCACACCTCGCGGCGCTGGAACCTAAATCCAGTGCGTCTACCAATTTCGCCACGTCCCCGATGGCTGTGTATATTATAGAGATCACTTCCTGATGACAAGCCTTTTTTATAAAAAAGCACAATGACTGTTTAAATAAAAAACAAAAAACTATTTTTTGATTTTTTCTTAAGCATATTCAGCCACTAAGCCATAATTTCAACTCTGCAATACTCGTTGCACGCTGCGAATAGGACTTTGCCAACATGTGATTCAGCAGTGGTAAAAATGCTTGTAGATGCGTAGAAAGTTGGATATGCAATCTTTGACAATGTAAATACGCCCAATCGTGGTAACTATTTGCCTGCAAGCGTTGTTGCGTTAACCATTCATAAAAAATAATGCCTAAAGCATAAATATCACTTTGTGCAGTTTTGAGCTGTCCGTGAAATAATTCTGGTGCCATATAACGTGGCGTTGCAGTCATCCCCTGACATTGAATATCTGCAATTTGCTGTACTTGCTCAAAATCTAACAGTTTGATTTGCCCATCCAACTGCACAATATGTTCAGCTTTTAAGTCAGCATGAATCCAACCTAATTGATGTAATGCTTCCACTGCTTCAAAGACACGCAAAAATATGTGTTTAATCGCTTCTGTATATTCAGGTAAATTACCCATCACAAAAACAGCTTGCGCTTCAGGTAAAATTAAAGCACGTGAATAGACCTGTGAATAATGCGATGAAATGTCATGTGAATTACCCTGCGACTGAATATGAATGGGTGCAGCATCCATCAATTCACATGGCAATAAAAAAGATAAATATGATGATTGCGCGTACTGTTTATAAAAGTTCCATTCTTGTGCAAAACCCTGCTCTACTGTCGCATGAACACCTTGTTGTTGGGCTTTCAGCCAATAAAACTGCCCTTGATGTTCAAAACGATAGATATGCCGACCATATTGCAAACTTTGCGCTTTACTGCGCAGCTCGAACTGCGCAGTATCTAACTGTTGAACATCCAAATTTAAAACATTAAACAACACTTGCGCCAGTGCGCATTTCTGCTGCGACTTCGGTGGATACCTCTATTTGTGGTACATTTAATAACTCTAAGCAATGTTGCAAAGTTTTACCGACACGTGCATGTGTTTCAATTGATGAAATTTTCGGCCAAGTCGCACGCTCGCCTTCACGCTGTAAAATTTTAAATAAATGTGGTTTCGGGTTTTGCAACATATAGCTGTAATGACGCAGGTTATAGCTTCCTACAATATTCACATCACCATAATAGCGTTGATCGACAATACCATAGCCATGATCTAGCAAACGACGCACAGGCGGTACAGCTCCTGCTCGCTCACGCACAAAATCCATTACCCCACGACTAATGACTTTGCCCTGACGACGAATAATCCGTTCTGGCCAACTCAGCATATCTTTACGATAGCGCTTAATATCATCCTGCATAAAAGGCACTACATGCGGATTGACCTGACTGGCGATGGTGTAATTAATATTATACAAACGCGCCATTTTTTCCTGCGGGAAATCACTACGCACACTGCCATCCACCCAACGGGTTTTACCCATATATGGAGTGTGTTCGCCATCATAACGCTTGTTGGTTAAACGTACTGGTGGAAATAAAATTGGCACAGCACACGAGGCCAACACCGCACTCCAAACCAACAAATCTGGCGCAGTGAAGCTGTTCATAATGCGTGAGTCTTGCGATGCATCATAAGGCGCAACCGCCACATTAATATGCAAACCTGATTTTTGAAAAGCTTCTTCAAACGTGGTATCGCCCAAGTTTTTGATCAGGAATTTTTTTAAATAATGCACATCGGCAATTCCACCATTGCCTTTAAGAATTTCGCGCATTTGTCTAAACTGAAATGCTTCGTGGAAAAATGACTCACCACCCAAAATATGCTGTACTTCTTCAGGTTTTGCGATGCCTAGCATTGCAGTCATTATTGCACCCGCGCTCGAACCCGACAGCACTTTAGGCATTAAATCCTGTTCAAGTAAGGCCTTACAAACACCTGTATGAAACAAACCTAGCGTTGCCCCACCAGAGAACATCAAGGCAGGTTGTCCGTATGCAGTTTGGCATTGCTGAAAAAACTCTATTTTTTCTACTTTGGTTAAAGCCTGACATTCATCTGAAGCGACAAAAGCCAAACTTTTACTGACTTCATCCACATAATCTTCAATAATTTTTTTAGTACCCACATAGGTTGCAGTAAACAACATCGGATGGGCAATATTGGCTATGTCAAAAGTTAAACCTTCACGCAAAATATAAATTAAATCGTGACTGCGTTCGGTGGTGCGATAACGGCGTAATAAATTTAAACGATGCGAGATAATTTCCGCATCAAAATATGGCGAACTGTTGTCATATTTCCATTCTTGCGCACCAGTTTCTTCATCTATACGAATGGCAATACTTTTCCATTCTTCATACGATTCGGCATTTTGAATTTGGCGCTTGAGTTTTTTTATGCGATAGGCTTGATGCGGATTAACATCTTCGGTGAAATCTTTAAATAACATAGCATTCCTCAATCCGTTGGTTTATTCGCAGCACTACGCTTGCCTATGCCTACTATACACAACAATATCTAAAAAATTGTAATACGCGTCAATGACTCGATTCACACTTTGATTGTCAAATCTAGGTCAATTGCGCTAGTCTTAAAGTGTAGCAATCTGATCTGCATTTTTTAAGCTGAATTATCATGGCAAACCTAGATTTACCCGACAACATCTTATTATCACTTTCTCATGTACTCCAACAACTACAGCAAAGTTTACCTGCTTTAAAACAAGAAACCGACTTTTCCGCCATCGCATTCAAATGGCAAGATCGACAATTGATAGCGATTCAACAACCAAGAAAAATTGATTTAGATGATTTAAAAGGCATCGAAAAGCAAAAAGAAAAAGTCATTCAAAACACCTTGCAGTTTTTAAATGGCTTACCTGCCAATGATGTGTTACTTACAGGCTCACGCGGTACGGGAAAATCATCTATTGTACGTGCCCTATTGACCGAGTATGCCAATCAAGGATTACGTTTAATTGAAATTGAACGCGATGATTTGTCTGAATTGCCAGAAATTCAAAAAATCATTCAGCATCGTCCTGAAAAATTTATTGTCTACTGTGATGATTTAGCTTTTAACGCAGAAGATGAAAATTATCGTAGTTTAAAAAGTGTTTTAGACGGTTCATTACAATCAGGTTCCAGTAATTTTATTATTTATGCAACCAGTAACAGACGTCATCTATTACCTGAATTTATGCATGAAAATACACCTGTCACTCGTGTAGATGTACCGCAATATACTGAGTTGCATCCTCAAGAAGCAATTGAAGAGAAAATTTCACTGTCTGATCGCTTTGGTCTATGGCTGTCGTTTTATCCAATGGATCAAAATCTATATTTAGAAATTGTGGAGCATTATTTACACAAAGCCGAAATGCCAATGACTGCCGAAGTACGTGCAGAAGCATTAAGATGGTGTCAGGCACGTGGACAGCGTTCAGGGCGTGCTGCCTATCAATTTTCTAAACACTGGATTGGCTCGCAGCAACTTAAAGCACTTTAAATATTTTAATGGGTTGTTTGCATATAGAAGATAGTCAGCAACCCACTCTATTTAAACGCGCTAAATGACTGAGCGACTACTGACCTTGTTCTGCAGCAATCCGTGCCAATGTGTCTTTATAAAATTCTTCGCCATGCGCCTGCATTTCTGCCACAGTCGGCTCTCCTACATATACTTCTTGCGGTGCTGTCGCTTCAGGTGTGATAGCCGAAGGATGAGTTGCTGCAGTAGTCAAACGAGTCGGTACTTCGACCTGTTGGGCTGTCACTGAACTCGGCTGATTTTCTGTACTATTTATATTTTGCTGTATTGACTCAGCGCCCTCGCAAGCGGTCAATACCATCATCCCCATCACACAAATAATGCAAAATGTATTTTTAAATCGCATGTTTATCTCAATTGGTTTTATATTAAATATCTACCAAAAATCATAGTTTAAAGTTGAAAACACAACAATTGGACAGGATTCACAGATTTAAATACTGCTGTCAGCTACTTTATGGATTTCTATAAATTGTAGGATGAGTGCACAAAAAAAATAAAGAAGTTCTATTTGAAACCAATACGTGAAATAAAGTTTGGGTTAGAATATGACTATAAAATTTCAGAAAAATTATTAAAACATACTTATATTACAATTATTTAATTTTAGTTAACAAGATCAACTTTAGTCCATTGTATTATTTTCTGAACCCATTATTCGCTTAAGATGTAATCTCTTTAAAACAAACAACGGTTAAAAAATAATGTTTAAATTTAAAAATTTGTTAATAACGGTAAGTTTAATCACAACGCTTACAGCATGTACACAAGTGAAAACGCAAGAATATTATGCCGAGAACTTAGATGAGGCTAAAAAAGTTTTGCAGAAGTGCGAAGAAATAGCCAATCAAGGTAAATCACTAGAAGGTAAAAAATTAGAAAACTGCAACAATGCGGGGAATGCTGTGATGCAAGGCATGATGAAAGATCTTACCAAAGGTTTAATGGACGCAATTCGCTAAGTTTTAAGTATTCGTTTCTAATATTAATGTAAAAACTTAGCATAAAAGTCAGAGGCAGATTATTGCCTCTGATTGATTTTATGCTACGAACAACTTAACCCGCAGTTGGATTGGTAAGCTCCGTCATTGGCCAACGTGGTGTAGTCGTAACCGATAAACCATCTTGCTGCCCTGCTTTTAAACGCTGATAGCCCGCAAAAGCAATCATTGCACCATTGTCGGTGCACAATGCAGGTTCTGCATAATAAACCGTTGCACGAATTTTAGCTAAATCTGCTTCTAAACGCTCACGTAAACGCGTATTTGCACTTACTCCACCTGCAATCACTAAGCGTTTTAAACGTGTTTGTTTTAAGGCTTTCACTGATTTTTTGACTAGCGTATCCACCACAGCTTCCTGAAAACTTGCTGCAATATCCGCATCACGGTTTTCATCACCTAGTTTTTTCATTTGCACTGAAACTGCAGTTTTTAAACCACTAAATGAAAACTCCAAACCTTGGTGCAACATTGGCCGTGGAAACTCAAATGCCAATGGATTACCTTGTTCCGCCAGTTTGGCAATATTTGGCCCGCCTGGATACGGCAAGCCCATCATTTTTGCGACTTTGTCAAAGGCTTCGCCCGCAGCATCATCAATCGACTCGCCTAACAGTTCATATTGCCCAATACCATAGGCGGCCATAAGCTGAGTATGACCACCCGAAACCAATAACGCTACAAAAGGAAATTCTGGCGGTGTGGCAGACAACAATGGCGCAAGCATGTGCCCTTCCATGTGATGCACCCCAATTGCAGGTTTATTTAAGGCAAATGCCAAAGTGCGCCCAAATAATGCGCCTGTCATGAGTGCCCCCATCAAGCCAGGTCCACGAGTATAAGCCACTGCATCAATTTCAGATTTTTTGACCTGACTTTGCTCAAGCAATTGATTCATTAATGGAATAAGTTTACGCACATGGTCACGTGAAGCCAGTTCAGGTACCACTCCGCCATATTCAGCATGCAATTTAATTTGGCTGTACAGCACTTGTCCACGTAAACCTAACTCACTGTCATACAGGGCGAGTCCTGTTTCATCACAAGATGTTTCTAAGCCTAAAACGATCATTAAATTGCCTATAACCTGTATCAATTCTATTGCGAAACCTATTATAGACTTGTGATATGAGATGTAAATGAGTAAAATACTGACCTTCACTTGTGATCGTGGGCAATTTCGCCCAGGTCTTATCCATAACTTAATGAGGATTCTTCATGCCACAAGTTAAATTGAAAGAAGGCGAACCAGTAGACGTAGCTATCCGTCGTTTCAAACGTTCTTGCGAAAAAGCAGGTGTTTTAGCTGACGTACGTAAGCGTGAATTCTACGAAAAACCAACTCAAGAACGTAAGCGCAAAAAAGCTGCTGCTGTTAAACGCTACCAAAAGAAATTGGCGCGTGAATCAGTACGTACTACTCGCCTTTACTAATTAATTTGTGATTGCCTGTCTGGATTAAATAATGACGACTTTAAAAAACCAAATCACTGACGTTTTAAAAGCGACTATGCGCGCGAAAGAAATGGATAAGTTAACGGTAATTCGTAGTCTACAGGCGGCAATTAAGCAAATTGAAGTTGATGAGCGCAAAGAGCTTGACGATACTCAGGTTCTTGCGGTCATTGAGAAACAAATTAAACAACGTAAAGAATCGGTTAAAGCCTTTGAAGGCGCTAGCCGAGAAGATTTAGCTAGTAAGGAACAAGCCGAAATTGAGGTTTTATCTCAATTTCTACCAGAAGCTATGACTGAGGAAGAACTTGATTCCATGATTGCGCAAACAATTGAAGCGCAACAAGCTACTAGCATGAAAGATATGGGTAAGGTGATGAACTCTCTGCGTCCGCTCATAGCCGGGCGCGCCGATCCTGCACAAGTATCTGCAAAAATTAAAGCTAAATTAAGCTAAATGACCTAAACCATATTCTTCAAAATATTGATTGAATTTAATTAGTATAGTTATGCTGAAACATTCTGTCTCTCAGGTTCTCTGAGCTGATCTTTAAATTGCATAGTGAATAGCTATATTTTCCCATCAACATTGTTTGATCTTTTTGCTTATCTATCTCTATCATTGGCTGGATAAAGTTTATGTTGAAGGTTGATATGCTTTTGCACTCACCTCCAAAACAGCTCATTTTAAATCACACTTTACCTGATACTTGTTAAGTAATTGCATTTCTTTAGATGAACTCACCTGCTGAATGACGTCCTGTTTATTAATATTTTGATAACGATGGTCTAAATAAGCACGATTTTCATCCGCTGCCTGATATAAACGATCTACATAACGGCTCACAATACCACAAAACTGCTGTTGTTGCTGCGCACTAAAGCCTTGCTGCTGTGGGTTTAGGCCACGTAAAAATTGTCGGGTATCTTGCTTATATTGTGCATTAATTTCTTCAACCGCCATCACATATTGCTCCGCACTCGCAGCATAGACTGTCGGTAATAACATCCCCAAAGTTAGGCATAAATAAATATATTTTTTCATTTTCATTCAACAACAACATCACGCAATTTCGGTTTCATTCTAGCACTGTATGCTCCGTCAAGTACTACTCACACGATGCAATTGTCAGAAAGTTTGGTTTGTATTGTGTGAAAACCTGCTCAGAAGGTTCGGGGATTTGACCCTGCGTCACAGTCCCTAAACGCAAGCGAATAATATCGGGTAAATCGAGTCGATAGGAATAAATTGGACTCCCACATTCCTGACAAAATACTCGCGCCTTATTGGGGCTATGAAAATATTCTTTCAGATATTTTAAGCCGCGTACCACTTCAAATTTTTCACGGGAAACTGGGCTATTCCAACCTAAAATCCCCCCTTGTGCACGACGACAATGCTGGCAAAAGCACAATACTGTTTTTTCAATTTCGGCATGGTAACGATAATACACCGCACCGCATAAACATTGTCCCTCAATCATTTTAAACTCCTTGTATTTATTGTTATTGGTTCAACTTACACCTTTTAAGTTATATTTTTAACTGTCGTTCTCTTTGCATTTCGGTCACGCGGTTTTTTATATTTGCCGACATAGCTTGATTATCTTTAGCTAAGCGTTGTGCATGTAATAACGATTTAATCGCCTCTTCTTCCCAGCCCGACCAATATTGCACCTCTGCGCGATACCGTAGCACATTTACCGTGCGCAGTGGCGATGCCCGATCTACATTTGCTGCTTGCTGCATTAAATTCCATGCCGATAAATCACGTGGATTTTTCTTTAAAAAACCTTGCAGAATCGTTTGCGCCTGTGCTGACTGATTCTGACGAATCAACACTTCAGCCCACTTAAAATTTAGGGCACGATTTTCTGGCATAATGCGCGCAGGTGAACTAATGGTCTTATGCGCTAAATCAATTTTATTTTGCCCTAAATAAATGTCAGTTTGAATAAGTGTCAATAAATTATGTAAACGATTATGACTTTTAGCCTGATCAATACTCTGCTGTGCCAGAACAAAATCGCCCTGTTGACTATAAAAATACGCCAAAGCCAAATTCGCCGCAAAATGGTTACGGGTTGCAAATGCTTTAAGCTGCTGTTCTGTCGCCTGCTGCGAAACCACCAAACTATATAACTTTAAAATCTCAAAGTCTTCATCACGCAGCGAGGTTGGCACTGGTGGCAATTGATTGGCACGTAAACGCGCCTCACTCATCCGCTCTGTGGTTAAGGGATGGGTAAACCAAAAGTCAGGTAAGAAGCTCACTCGACTCGTAGTACGGTGCATCACCTCAAAAAAGTCTGCCATGCTTTGTGGGTTATAGCCTGCGCTATACATATATTGCATGCCAATACGGTCTGCTTCACGTTCCTGATTACGGCTATAAGTCAATTGCTGATCCATTAAAGCGGCTTGAGAACCCATCATCACCGCTGCGCCTGCATCACCATCGGCTTGTGAGGCAACCAATGCCCCAACCACAACCCCAGCGAGTGCCAACAAACCCTGTCCTTTAAATGCCTCTTGAGAGCGACTGTAATGACGTTGCGACACATGCGCAATTTCATGCGCCATCACGCCCGCAACTTCATCCATATTACGGGCAGAATTAATAAGACCTGTGTTTAACGCAAATAAACCACCCGGCACAGCAAAAGCATTAATTTGTGGATCATTGATAATGAGTAGCCCAATGGGTTGCCCCAATTGAGTTTGGCTGAGTAGATGCGAAAACGTATTGATTAATTGATCTTCCAGCCACGGGTTTTGCGTGACAGGCATTTTACGCTGCACTTCCCGATAGACTTTTTCACCAATACTGCGTTCTTTTTGCTGATCAATTAATCCCACACCACTGCCTATTTCAGGCACATTAAATTGTGGTGTGGTGGTTAGATTGGCACTTTGGGTTGTCGCAATACTGGCAAAACTCAAACCGCAGATCAGTAATAGATGTTTCAATGGATGATCTCAAATACATATTTTGCATAATGATTCACTATAACATTGAAAAATGAACGCATTTGCAATGATGTGTTATCAATTTTTACCAAATCATCTTTAACTTTAAGACGTATAACAAGCAGGATTAACAACATATTGCGGGCGACGTCCTTCCAGCGCATCAACTAAATTTTTATAGGCTAAGTTTGCCATTTGTCGACGAGTTGCTGCAGTTGCTGAACCAATGTGCGGCAAAGTCACGACATTATCTAACTCAAATAATGGTGATTCTTGCAGTGGTTCTTTGTCATAGACATCCAAAGCTGCGGCAAAAATTTTGCCTGCTTGTAAGGTCTGAATAAGTGCCTGCTCATCAATGACCGAACCACGCGAAATATTGACCAAAATTGCATGAGACGGCATTAAATCAAGTTCACGCTGACCAATTAAGGCTTTAGAGTCTGCATTTAAATCGACTGCCAGTACCACAAAATCAGACTGTTGCAGCAATTCATCCAGACTTAAATATTCTGCATTAAATGCCTTCGCCACTTCCATTTTTTCACGACGATTGTGGTACACCACCTTCATATTAAAACCATGAAATGCTCGACGTGCGATAGCAGCACCAATATGCCCCAAACCTACAATACCAATGGTTTTACCATAAATATCCCGTCCAAACTGCGCTGCACCTACGGTACGTTTCCACTGCCCTTGTTTGGTCCATCGATCTAAATACGGAACTTGCCGTGCGGCACTCATTAGCAAGGTAAAGGCTAAATCCGCTGTGGTTTCAGTCAAGACATGCGGTGTATGGCAAAGACTAATCTTTTGCTGGGTTAAATAATCTACATCATAGTTGTCATAACCGACACTTACACTCGAAATCACTTTGAGTTTAGTCGCAGTATGTAAGTTACTTTGATTAAGCAAGCGCCCTGCACCAATCATGCCATCGGCATCTTGCACATGCTCAAGCAACTGTTGATTCACGTCACCCAACTTCGGGCTGACCTGCACCACCTGATAATCTTGCTCTAGCTTACTTAAAATTTCTGCATCAATTTGACTAAACACTACCACTTTTTTACGCATGATTATCCCTGTTTCGTGTCTACAATTGCTTGTATATGTAGAGTTTTAAATATCTGAATTGACTTAGGCTTTAGGCTGTAACGATGTGATTTGTATCGCATCCCACAGACTTTTTTTCAACAGCGGTTGATCTAACATCTCTTGCAAGCTGGCTAAATGCAAACATTGTTCAGATTTAAAATGTGGTAATTGACCTAAAATCAGCATGTTTTTATCTGTGCTCAAGACATCAACAAAACCTTGCACATAATTTTCTACCCCGATGCCGTCTTGTAATACTTCTAAAGCAAAAGGCCATTGCAATACGTGATATTCGGCCTGTAGCGCATGTTGAATATTACGCCACAATTGTTGCTGTTCCTGACTCAAGGTGGTGCTTTCTACCAAAATGACACAATGTGGCAACTGCAAAGCTTCAATACTAAATGCTTCAATTTGCAGCATGACACGCGCTTCAGGAACAACTTCTGGCGCGGCCGCTTCAACTGTCGTATGTTGCGGAGATGGTTCTTGCTTAGGCTTTTCGTGAATAATCGGCTGTTGTTGTTTTAATTGTTGAGGTACTGCAGCAGGAACAATAATTTCGCTGTGTATTTCAGGTGCAGCTTGGTCGCGCCAAACCGATGATTGTGGCAAAGTTTGAGACACAGCCATTCTGGAAACCCAAATATCGATTCCCAAACTGGCTAAAATGTCACGCTGATGCCCCATCATGTTTATCATCACCCATCTAATTTTTCGCTGCACGTATTTATCACAGAACAACATGCAAGATAGCACCTATTCTACCTAGAAAGGCTGCACAATGCTGTGCTTTCTTTCACCCAATCTGACCTATTCGTATTTTTTCAAAATCTGCTTTAAACACACCTAGTCAATCAGTGTCACACAATCATCAAACTGTTTTGTTTTTGCATTTGCTCGACAATTTCTTCGGTTTTAAAACCTAAACGCCAATAGAGCAACTCCAAAACATCCAATTCATCTTGGGTGATAATACGGTCATTCCACAAACAAATTTCAGCAATGCCTAACACCATCAGTCGATCACGCAGCAGCAAACCTGCCATATCATTTAAAATTTCTGATAAATCAATCGGTTCATCTGAAATTTCTTCATAATCAATCAATTCATCTGCAGTTAAAACACGTTCTAAAATACGTTCACGTACATCTAACTGATTAACACTATTAATTTGCTGCACATGCAATAAAGCATCGATTAAACGTACAATTTGCGGTTTAACTTCGTGTAACGCTGCAGGTGTATGTAAAGGCAGTAAGTTTAATTCAAACTTGATTCGTTCAAGCAGCAAAGCATCTAACAAACCAATTTCACCATCTTCCTGAATGATTTTTGCCAATTTGGTTAAAAACTGCCGTGCGATACTCAGCGGCATACCACCAATATTTTTACATGCTTCATGGAAAATCGAGATATGTACTCGCCCATCCAAATTTAATAAAGCATCTACAATTGCACGGCTGACTTCTGCTTCAGCAGGAATAAATTCACGATATTGGCGAATCATTAAAATAGCAACAATCACCTCACGCGAACCCGTTGACGTTTGTAAGGCACGCTGAATCAACTCTGGGCGCGGCATGTTATTACGAATTTCAGGCTTGAGGGGCTTAATTGCATCATTAATTGCAAAGCTAATTGGCGATAAGCGCAGCAAAGGCAAAGGTTGTGGTGAACTCCACGGCGCATAATATTCAGCATTCATTTCTTCTAACGAACGAAATAGGCTAAACAAAGGCTGATTGCGTAAACGCTTCAAATTTTCTAGCTGTAAGTCTTGTACCAAGGTTGGATCAAGCTCAAAAATACGGGCTTCAATACTTGGATGAATGTTCATCCAGCTTTGCGGACTGAGCGAGTTAGCAAAGCACATGTGGGAAATAGATTCTGAATATTCACTATGAATTTGCGACCCTGCATGATGCACATAAATTCGCAGCAAAGTTTGAATATTGGCATTATTTTGAATCAAACGTTTGGTTTTTAAATCATTTTTAAAGGTACGTCCGCTTAGACTAATATATTTAATTAAGCGGGTAATCAACACGCCCAAGCTACCAAACAACCAGATACCACCACCTACAGCAACAAAAAAAGTCGCTAACTTATGTGGCGGTGCATCACGATGTTGTCCAAAGCCAAGTTTGGCGATGCTACTGCCCCACTTACTAAACGTGGTTAGGCTACTGTAGAGGATTTTAAGCTTGGTATTATCAATGGTTTCACCACTTAAAATATGGTTAAACTCATGGCTGAGTAGTCCATAAAGCTCTTGCTCATCCAAGTTTTGCAAAGCACCCCAAGTCAAAATAATCACAATATCTTTATGACTAAAGCCTGCAGTGAGGGCATTTACCCCAATTTCATCGGGCAATACATATACAGTAGGCGCTGGGATTTGAAAGGTATCGGCCAATTGTTCGGTCAGTTTAAGTGCGGTACTTTCTTCTGGGGTACTTTCGAACTGGGTTAAACGACGCGCACCCAATTGTTTTGCCAAAGAATGACCACCTGAGCGAAAAACGTAAAATTCCAAAATGACGGATACCGTCATAATCAGCACCAAGACCGTAATCCAGTATGGGCTTAGACTGTGCCAATAGATGGATTGGCTTGAATCGACATAATAGACCAACAGACCCAAAACTGTGTTTAAGATAAACAGGGTCAAAGCGACTGCAACCAAACATAAAATTGCAGACCAAATCATATTTTTGTTTTTAATCAAGTAACTACTCACAGACCTCAATGTAAACATCCTGAATTACATTGTATTTGAGCCACCATCATAAATGAAAAAAGCGGGAATTTCCCGCTTTTCTCACTGAGCTGATCAGAAAAAAAATTAACTCTCTTTTACACCAGTTAAGTCTACTGACGCGGCATCAATATTGACATCAATATAACCATCTTTGCCTTTTTTAGCCAAGTCGTTGCGCTTTTGCTCAAGATCATTCAGATAAGCTTCGTCAATTCCGCCAGCTACATACACGCCATCAAATACTGAACAATCGAATTCAGTTAAATGCGGTACTTTATGGGTACGAACGGCTTGTTTTAAATCTTCTAAATCTTGGAAAATTAAACGGTCTGCACCAATAATTTCACGAATTTCTTCGACATTACGGTTAGACGCGATTAATTCATCTTTGGCTGGCATATCAATACCATACACGTTTGGATATTTCACCATTGGCGCTGCAGAAGCAAAGAATACTTTTTTCGCCCCAGCATCACGTGCCATTTGAATAATTTCGTTACAGGTCGTACCACGGACAATCGAGTCATCCACCAACAGTACATTTTTGCCTTTAAACTCAAGCTCTACAGGGTTCAGTTTTTGGCGCACTGATTTTTTACGCAATTGCTGACCTGGCATAATAAAGGTACGTCCGATATAGCGGTTTTTCATAAAACCTTCACGGAATTTAACCCCTAAAGTATTTGCCAATTCTAAAGCTGATGTACGTGATGTATCTGGAATTGGAATAACGACATCAATATCGTGTTGCTCGCCCCACTCTTGGGTAATTTTATGCGCCAGTTTTTCACCCATTTTCAAACGCGCTTTATACACTGAAATACCATCAATGGTCGCATCTGGACGAGCAAAATATACATACTCAAAAATACATGGGCGATATTCAGGTTTAGCGGCACATTGCTGGGTAAATAATTCACCTGCGTCATTAATAAAGATCGCTTCACCCGGCGCAATATCACGTTCAACTTTAAAGCCAAGTGCAGTAATTGCCACAGATTCTGATGCAATAATATATTCCATGCCCTGTTCAGTTTCACGTGAACCGTAAATCAATGGACGGATACCATTTGGATCACGGAAGCCAACCAATCCTTGACCTGTAATCATAGCAACAACGCCATAAGCACCCTTACAACGCTCATGCACACGGCTGATCACATGAAAAATATCTTCTGAAGTTGGGTTTAATTTGCCACGTTTTTGCAATTCATGTGCAAATACGTTCAATAACACTTCTGAGTCAGAATCGGTGTTCATGTGACGTAAATCTGTTTTAAACAGATCTTCGTGAATTTCTTCGGCATTGGTCAAATTACCATTGTGTGCCAAAGTAATCCCGTACGGCGAGTTCACATAAAATGGCTGCGCTTCGGCACTGCTTGATGAACCTGCAGTTGGATAACGCACGTGCCCAATACCATAATTACCTTGCAACGCACGCATGTGACGTGTATGGAATACATCACGCACCATACCGTTATCTTTACGCAAGAACAAACGCCCATTGTGGCAAGTTACGATCCCAGCTGCATCCTGTCCACGATGTTGTAACATCGTTAATGCATCAAACAACATTTGGTTAACAGGTGATTTACCAGCTATACCAACAACTCCACACATAGCAACCTCGCAGACCAGCTAGGGATTAATAAAAAGGATTATTCGTTGAGCCATCTGCGCCAGAGCGATTTTCTTTTGCGTCAGATGCGATGTCGGAAGATGGCGCGGCATCTTTCGACTTGATGTGCTGTAAAGCCTCATTGGCAGCGTCTTTGGACAGTTCTGTTGCCCACGGTGCATACGGCAATAAAGTTTGTACAAATTTAGACTGTTTCCAATAAGGCGAGCTTTCGACCCAAGGACCAATGCCTTGAATGGTAATAAGGACAATGAGTAAGCCTTTCAAGGTACCAAATGCACCGCCTGCCAAACGATTTAATGGGCCAAGCTTCAAGCTCTTTAAAACACCATTTAGAACAGCGGTTACAATCCAGGTCAGTACCACAATTACCAAGACAATAAATGCAAAGGCTGCAATTTTTTGTACCACAGGATCGCTACTGAGTGCTGTCATCGAAGGTGCTAGGACAACTGCATATTTTGCCGCAACAATTAGGGCAAAAATCCATCCTACCAAGTTCGCAAAGGCTTTAATAAATCCTTGTCGCAAACCGTTCAACCCTCCAATAAGCAAGAGAATCAGAATAACGATATCAATGGTATTCATAAGTTATAAGGCGTTCACACAATCTTGAACCAACTCAGGACCTGCATAGATTAAACCACTATACACCTGAACCAAGCTTGCACCTGCATTTTTTTTGGCAACCGCTTGTTCGCCCGACAAAATGCCACCGACACCAATTAAAGGAATTTCACCTTTCAGTGCTGCTGAAAATGCTGCCAAACATGCAGTACTTTTTTCAAACACAGGCGCGCCCGATAAACCACCAGCTTCATCGCCATGCGGCAAGTTTTCTACGCCTTCACGCGACAAAGTGGTATTGGTCACAATCAGGCCATCAATTTTGAATTGCAATAATTGCTTGGCAATAAACTGAATATCTTCAGGGTCTAAATCTGGAGCAACTTTTAAGACCAACGGCACATAATGTTGATGTTCTTCTGCCAACTCCAACTGACGCTGTTTGAGGGTTTGCAATAATTCAGTCAGCGCATCACCACTTTGCAAACTGCGCAAATTTTTGGTATTGGGTGATGAAATATTTACAGTAATATAAGAGGCATAGTTATAGACTTTTTCTAGACAAATCAGATAATCATCTACCGCATTTTCAACAGGCGTATCGGCATTTTTACCAATATTAATCCCTAAAATACCTTTAAATTTTGCCGCTTTGACGTTTTCAATCAGCTGATCGACCCCATCATTATTAAAACCCATACGGTTAATAATGGCTTTGGCCTGTGGAATACGGAATAAACGTGGATGCGGATTGCCCGCTTGAGGACGTGGCGTAATGGTGCCAATTTCAATAAACCCAAAGCCTAAACCAGCCAAGGCATCAATATATGCACCATTTTTGTCTAGACCTGCTGCCAAACCTACTGGATTAGGGAATTCAATTCCCATACAAGTCACAGGTTTCGCTACAGTCTTTTGACGCATCAAGCCCATTTTATGGCTCGATTTCAATAGTGATAGTGTCAGCTCATGTGCACGCTCTGGTGCTAAAGAAAATAACAACGGGCGGGCTAGAGAATACAACATATCTGCAAAAGTCTACTGCTTTCTAAGTCGCCATATTATAGGCTTAGCCCAGTCAAAACGCTATGCTTGACATGGGTTTATTTTCCGAGTTTCGGACTTTATTTTTAACCTTTACTGGACTGTCGCTGTTAATTTAATCTGCCCTGCTTCAGAAATTAATTCCATTTTTTCGATACTTAAACCCATTTGCGCCAATTGGGTTAAAAAATTTGCCAACACAGCATAATTGGCATGACTCGCCACCAGTAGCATCTTGTCACCACTTTGCTGCGAAGCAACCGATAAACCCTGTTGCTGAGCCACACGCTGAATTTTATCGGCTGCACTGAGTTGTGCATCATTGGCAGGTTTCATGGTGACTGCATGACTTTGCATCACCACCACCAAATCTTTAAGGTCATTTACCCGTTTTTGCTGTTTTTCGGCTGCGGCATGCATATACCACAACGCAGAACCCACAGCAGCAACGATCACAAAGATTGTGGTAAATACCACCAAAACACGTTCACGTGTATTTAAACGATCTAGATAATCTTGTATCAGTTCAATACGTTGATCGAACCAAGTTGACATTTTTTCCATGGCTTTCATTATTGTATTTTCACCAATCCTACTGCACCTGACGCGCTCGGCTGAATATTACCCAGCTCGACCTTAAAACCCTGCTGATTCAATTGCTGAGTGAGCGCTTGTAAGGTCGCTGCCGAGTTGGCATTCAATTCCATGTTCAACATATTGGCATCAAAACTCACACGATTGGCCACAATTTGATTTTGCATCAACACAGGGCCAACACGACTGAGCAATTGCAGCGCTTGAGTATCTGCATTTTTACTCATGCGTACCTGACTTTCAAACTGGCTTTGAATATTTTGTTCGGTAATACGACTATTTGCACCAAACCAATATTGATATTGTTCTATGGCTTGAACCGCTGTTTGATCTGCTACTTTTTTAAGTTTGCTCCAACGCAGTGCATCATAGCTAAACTGTACAATTAAAATCCCAAGAAATACTGCTGCACAGGCTTTCCAATAACCTGAAACACCCGTGTCTTGCTTGGATTTTGGCAGCATATTGAATGGATGCTGTTTGGCTTTCACTAATGCAGGTACTACATAATGAAAGCTTTCTAATTGTTCTTGTGTTGCAAATGCTTCAATACTTTGCATTTGTTCTGCACTAAAGTTGGTGATTTTATAGTTTCGTTCTGCAGTTTGATAATCTAGATAAAGTGCCAGATCATCAACTGAATAACCTAAAAATTCACTTTCACGTACCAACAAGCGTCCGCAAATATTTCCAATCACCGTTTGCCCTGGTTCAGGTTGCGGCAAAATTAAAAAATCAGGTAACAATGCACTGATTTTAACTGGCAACAAACTTAATACATGCAAATAGGTTTCAATACTATGCTTGGCAACTCCCAGCACGGTTATTTGCTCAGGTGGCTGAAAATGATGAACCACCTGCATCGCATCAATTGGCAATACGGTATATTCTTCTAATAAATACTTCACACCATCGGTACCCAATTGTTTATATTGGGCTTTAGGTAAAGTTTGTTGCATAATTTGCACATCACGGCTTGGGAAAAACACCACAGCATCTTTTCCTTGAAAAGATTGCAATGCCTGAATCAAGGCATCAAGATTATCTGCCTGTGTCCAGTGTTCCCCATTTGACCATTGCCAAACCCCATTGGCTTCTGGCATCCATAAATACAGCATTATTATCGTTCTACCGTTGAATTGTATTTAACTTTATACATTTATTTTATGCGTTTGGAATAAAACTTTTGATTTGGGTTGAAAGTCCCGCAGCAATTACTGCCTGCTCATAAATACGTGCTTCTGCCAAATGATAGGGATGGAAAGATTCTGAAGTCAAAATTTCTGCCATGTGTGCCACCACATTCATGTGACACACCACCGCAATTGACTCATACGGCAATTGTGACAACCATTCCACCGCAACTTTTGCATCATCTTCAGGTTTAATGGTATTGCAGACCACCACAGGCACATCTTTAAAATATTGCTGCAAATGTGCCAAGGTTTCTTGTGCACGCAATAAAGGACTAACCACAAACACATCGGGCTGAATGATATTTTTTAAATAGTCTGCCGTTTCTTGTGCTTGTATATGACCACGCTCAGTCAAAGGACGCTGATGATCATTGCCCATAATCGCAGGAGCGGCTTCACCATGACGAACAAGAGTCAGTTGCATAGAATTTCCTTATAGGATGATACACATTAAGTTGTGTCAATTTAACTCAAATTATGCGCTCAGTATAACCTGAGAATATGACAATTCAGTTCACCAAACTGTCATATTCCATGCAAGTTTTTACCTACTGTGGCGCAGTTTTATGGATGTAAAACTAAACTTGATGATGCGGCAAGACAAATTCCACATCACTGCGATGTCCATTTTTCATTAAAGACAGTGCAATATTCATAGGCGGCGCACCTTCAAAAATCACTTCATAAAGCGCACAAGTGATTGGCATATACACATCTAATTCATTCGAGCGCGCCCGCACTTGCACGATGGTATTAATCCCTTCGGCTGTTTGCCCCAATTCTTCTGTGGCTTGTTCCAAAGTTTTGCCTTTGCCCAATGCATAACCCACTTGATAGTTACGACTCAATGGACTGCTACACGTTGCAAATAAGTCACCGACACCAGACAACCCTAAGAAGGTCAATGGATTTGCACCAAGCTTAACCGCAAAACGACTCATTTCTGCCAAAGCGCGGGTTAAAATCATACTCTTAGTATTTTCACCCACGTTATAAGCGGCTGCCATGCCCATCGCCACAGCATAAATATTTTTTAGCGCACCGCCTAATTCCACACCATTCACATCATCGCTGGCAAAAACACGGAATAATGCACTGTGTAAAGCTTGCTGCACTGCATAACGCACCAATTCAGAATGACTGGCAATGACCGTACCTGCAGGCTGCCCCGCCACAATTTCTTTAGCAAGGTTTGGGCCAGACAATACGCCATACGGCACTTCAGGCAATTCTTCGCGGATAATATCGCTCATAAAACTAAAGGTTTTGGCTTCAATACCCTTGGTTAAAGACACCACTGCTTGCGCACTAATAAAAGGTTTAATTTGACGCAACACATCACGGAAAGAATGACTTGGAATAGCCACTAAAATAATGTCACGGTCACGAACTGCAGTTTCCAAATCTGAAACGGCTCTTAAACCCTGCTCCAACTGAAAATCTGGCAAATAACGTCGATTAATATGCGTTTCATTAATTTCTTTGGCAGTTGCTTCATCACGAATCCAAATCATCGTGTCGCAGCCATTACGTACTGCTGTATTGGCCATTGCTGTGCCAAAACTGCCACCACCCAATACTGTAATACGTAACGCAGTTTTTCGATCTATTGCAACAGGTTCAACCAAATCGGCAAAATTTAACTCTGACATTATTGTTATATCCTAAAAATAAAGACTTATGCGTTCCAATAACGAACATAAGCTTGCGTATTCAACTCAGCGCGTGCAGGAATGGCTTTAGCCGCTGTTCCCACATAAATAATGCCTGAAATTAAATCATCTGCATTTAAGTTTAAAGCTTGTTTCAGCAAGTTCGACTCAACGACTGCCCCACTACGCCACATACTGGCAAAGCCCTGCGCCTGCAAAGACAGTAAAAAGTTCTGTACCGCAGCACCTGTACTTAAAGTCTGCTCAAAACGTGGCACTTTTGGATGATCCTGAAATTGCGTTAACGCCAACACTAAAAGTGGCGCACGAAATGGATGCTGTTTCACTCGCTCCAACTGAACCGCATCGGTTTCGCCCATGTCTGCCAAGGCTTGAGAAAGTAACTCACCAAATGCTGCACGTTGCTCGGCAGTAATCACCACAAAGCGCGTAGGTTTTAAACGATGATGATCTGGTGCGGTTAAAGCTGCCTGAAAAGCCATTTCTAGCTGCTCAGTATTTGGTGCAGGTTCAACTAACTGCCCCGTAGACTGACGTTGATGAATATTTTGATGAACGATTTCTACCGCTGTATCCGTCATTGACTTATATAACTATTTCAAAAAGCTCGGTTAAGATTAGCATAAACTCAAAAAATTGCGCTATTTCCGTATGCTTATTTGCAAGATTCTGATTAGGGTCTATATGTCTGCACTTTTAAGATGAACCTGCTCAGCACATCTAAACAATGATGCTTTGACGCATTCATCTATAGTTTAAGAGCATGAAAATACATTATGGATTGGGTTTGATGTGTATAAATGAATGACGAATTATCAACACAGCCTATACAGTGTCTACATCTAAAACCATCCAAATTATGTTCAACTAGATCAAATTGTTATTTTCAATCTCTACACATTTGAATTGAAATATCATCAACAAACAATACGCGCTACAGCGTTTTAGCCCCGAGGTAGATATGAAAAAAATAGTCGCCTTTTCTAGCCTTGCCGTTTTTGCACTTTTAACCGCATGTGCCACCACGCCAAATAATTCTCTTGCCATTCAAAAAGAAAACAACCTATATGAAGTCACAGGTTTAGGTAAAAGTAATATTATTGCCAAAAATAATGCAATTACAGCTGCCAATAAAACCTGTGGTACTCGTGCCGCTCCAGTCTTGGTTGATGAAAAAACATCTTATAACGGCGCACTCAAAGGTGTAGTCGATGAGCAAACGGGACAAATGATTCAGGCGGCAGCAACTGTTTTAGGTACAATTGCGGGACGTAATACTGATATTGCCCGTGATGATGATTATCAAACTGTGCTGACCTTTAGATGTCAGGCAAAGTAAATTATTACAGCACGACATAAGAAGCAAATACAAAAAAGTCGCTCCACTGAGAGCGACTTTTAAACTAAGAACAGCAGGATTTAAACTAAAAAATAGCTTAAATGAGTAATTAGCAATAACCATCTAAACGTGTTAATGGCAATTTTTGACCAATGGCTTTTTCAATTTCTGGTAAATAGAACGCATCATCTTCCGACAAGAAGCTAATACTCACACCACGTGTACCTGCACGACCTGTACGACCAATACGGTGGACATAATCATCTGACTGTTCAGGCAAAGTGAAATTCACCACATGCGAAACACCATCGACATGAATACCACGCCCTGCAACGTCTGTTGCAATCATGATGTTATGTTTGCCATTTTTAAACTGATCCAGCATTTTTAAGCGTTTGTCTTGGGCAATTTCACCTGACAACATCACCACTTTATAGCCATCACGCTTTAAATGATCATAAAGCTTACGCACCTGATCACGCCGATTGGCAAAAATCATGACTTTTTCAATCGGCTCATCACGTAAAATTTCTTCAAGCAATTTATATTTGTCGGTTTTGGCAACCATATATACCCGTTGCTCAACATCGGCATTGGTTTTCTTTTCAGGTTCAATTTCGACTGTAACAGGTTCAAATAACCACTGTTGAGCCAAGTTCAACACATCATAACTAAAAGTTGCCGAGAACATTAACGTCTGACGCTGTTCCTTACGCGGTGAATAACGCACAATACGTTTTACCGATGGAATAAAGCCCATATCCAGCAAGCGGTCTGCTTCATCAATCACTAAAAACTCAATCTGATCTAGCCAAACTTCTTTTTGTTCTACAAAATCAATCAAGCGCCCTGGTGTCGCAACAATAATATCGACAAAGTTTTTATTGAGTTGTGACTTTTGCTTATCAAAATCTACACCACCCAACAAAGTCACCACATTTAAGTCGGTAAATTTGGTTAAGTCTTTTGCATCACTTTCGATTTGCAAAGCCAATTCACGCGTAGGCGCTAAAACCAATGCACGTGGTTCACCACGATAACGCTGCCCTTGAATTGGGTTATTCAATAAATCGTTGATGACACTAATTAAAAAGGCAGCAGTTTTTCCTGTACCTGTTTGCGCACGACCAATGGCATCATGTCCAGCCAAAGTAAATTTTAAAACCTTTTGCTGAATTGGCGTCATTTCCTTGAAACCCAAAGCATCAATAGCCTGTTTCAATTGCGGATGTAAATTTAAGGTTTCAAAACCAGATGACATAAATATGTGCTCGAACTTATACAGACAAAAAACTGACCTATTATAAACAGAAATACAAATAAAAAACGCCCCAATCAGGATTGGAGCGTTTTTTTAGAATAATCGAGTGATTAGTCTAGTGGCTGTACTTCTTCAGCTTGGAAGCCTTTTTGGCCTTTTACTACGCTGAATTCAACACGTTGGCCGTCACGAAGTGAACGGTGGCCGTCACCTTGGATCGCACGGAAGTGAACGAATACATCGTCGCCGCCATTGCGTTGGATAAAGCCAAAGCCTTTAGTGTCGTTGAACCATTTAACTACGCCTTGTTCACGAGCTGTCATAAGTTAATCCTCATTGATTAAAAAGAAGGACCACCCGGTGTTGCAAACAGCAGAGCAAACAAAGTTTAAAAATATTTTTATTTCTAAGCTTGTAATCATTCTGTATAACTATTAACAAAATCCCGGTTACATCCATTTGTAATAGGGCGACAAACAACGATTGTCTATCTAAAATCCTAAATACGCATCGAGCTTAACACGGGTTTATGACAATTAATAGATTTTTTTTGATTTATCTTGTTCAGTTTGAAACGATTTGAACAAATGGAAAATTTTTATTTCTGTTAAGTGACTTAGCACAATTTTGATCTATAAATTTTATTGCAAATATCTCACAAAATAAGCCAATTCTCTTGCCCTTATGCGCAGTAAGCCGCGCAATGAATAGCCCCGATGCTTCAGATGAAATTTATTTGGGATTTGTGAGCGAATTTGCTAGTATGATCATTCTGTTTTTTAAGGCGAATTTTTACTTCAATGCTGTGTGATGCTGAACAACCTATCATAGTGATTGATGCCATGGGACAACCTTGTCCTATGCCTTTATTGATGCTAAAACGTGCCCTTAAACAATCAGATTCTGCACGGTTTTTATTGAAGTCATCTGATCCGCATAGCCAGCAAGATGTGGCGCGTTATTGTCAGTTACATCAATATAGCTGTGAAGCAAGTCAGATTTCGGCAACAGAGTTTCATTATGTGATTGATGTTGCCAAGCCAAAAGCATCGTAATAAGCGTATCTGTTTGATTGTTCATTTGTTTTAATGACTTAATATTCGCCGCTTATTGCTATAAAGATTTACATATCTACACCAATTTTACTTATTTAAGTAGAATATTGGCATTAAGATAAAGACATCGGTTATTTTACCTACCTAATCCTATAAGGAGATCTCATGAGTGACAGCAGCAATCAGTTGATGCCCCTGTCATTATCTGCACCAGGGGTAAACCTCGGGGCTTATATTAGTACTGTTAACCAAATTCCTATTTTAACGGCTGAACAAGAAAAAGAGTTAGCCGAGCGTTATTATTACGATCAAGATTTAGACGCGGCCAAAATGTTGGTCATGTCGCATTTACGTTTTGTGGTGCATATTGCACGAAGTTATGCGGGCTATGGTTTACCGCAGGGCGATTTAATTCAGGAAGGCAACTTGGGCTTAATGAAAGCCGTGAAACGCTTTGACCCGAATATGGGCGTGCGTTTGGTGTCATTTGCCGTGCACTGGATTAAAGCTGAAATTCACGAATATGTTATTCGTAACTGGCGTATTGTTAAAATTGCCACCACCAAGGCGCAGCGTAAATTGTTCTTTAATTTGCGTAGCCTCAAAAAATCTAGCAAAAAACTGACGCTTGAAGAAGCACAATCTATTGCCAATGACTTAAATGTAACTGCAGAACAAGTCTTGGAAATGGAAGGTCGTTTAACCGCTTATGACGCAGCTTTTGAAGCACAGGGCGATGATGACGATGAAGGTTCAACTTATGTTGCACCTGCATTGTATTTGGAAGATAACCGTTACGACCCTGCACGTTTGGTCGAAAACGAAGACTACGAAGAACAAAGCACTTCTGCCCTACATGAAGCCATGGAGCAGTTGGATGATCGTTCACGTAACATTTTGCAGCGTCGCTGGTTAGATGATGATAAATCGACCCTGCATGAATTGGCAGCAGAATATAATGTTTCGGCAGAACGTATTCGTCAGCTCGAAAAAAATGCCATGGAAAAAATTAAAGTGGCGATGTCATCAAACTAAACTGACATTCTCCAAATTGATGCAGACACATCGAAAAATAAAATTGGGCAAACTGCCCTTTTTTATTGTCTTTAATTGGTACAGCTACATACAGGCAGGCAAATCTCAGATTTTCCCGCCCCTAAAAATGTGCTAAGGTTAAGCGCAAAATTAAATAGGTCAATTTGCGTATGTGGATTGCAATTTCTGCCCTGAATTTAGCTATAGCAGTCATGCTCGGTGCATTTGGTGCACATGGCTTAAAGGCCCGTGCAACTGAAGCGCAATTGCTTTGGTGGCAAACTGCAACAGATTATTTTTTCTATCATGCCCTTGGACTTTTAGCATTGGGCATATTGGCCAAAGTAATTCCACAACTTCCTATTAAAGCCAGTTTTATTCTGATTCAACTGGGTATTTTATTTTTCTGCGGTTCACTGTATATCATGGCATTGGATTTAGCCCGTGGCTTGGGCATGATTACCCCAATTGGTGGAGCACTCATGATTGCAGGCTGGCTAAGCTTAGCGTGGCAAGCCATGAAATATGCCAAATAAAGCTCAATTATATTTTGTAATTTTGAAGATGGATTCTCGGTCATGCAAATTTATCTGAATGGCGAAGCACAACAGACCACTCACACGACCCTGTTACAACTGATTCAGGCATTAGATTTAGAAGGCAAACGTTTTGCTGTGGAGCAAAACGAAAAAATTATTGCCAAAAGCAAACTTGCCGAAACCCCTATTTGCGATCAAGACCGCATTGAAATTATTCATGCCGTTGGTGGCGGCTAAACTCGGAGCACCCATGCAAGATACCTTTAAAATCGGTTCACGTACCTTTAATTCACGTTTATTGGTGGGTACGGGCAAATACAAAGATTTAACCGAAACAGATTTGGCGATTCAAGCCAGTGGCGCAGAAATTGTTACGGTTGCCATTCGTCGTGTAAACATTGGGCAACATCCAGATCAGCCAAACTTACTTTCCGTAATTCCACCAGAAAAATACACCATTTTGCCAAATACAGCAGGCTGTTTTGATGCCAACAGTGCCGTGCGCACCTGCATGTTGGCGCGTGAATTGCTAGATGGTCAAAACCTCGTCAAACTAGAAGTTTTGGGCGATGAAAAAACCCTCTACCCAAATATCACCGAAACTTTAAAAGCTGCGCGCACGCTAATTGACGATGGTTTTGAGATCATGGTCTATACTTCAGATGACCCGATTGTGGCACAAGAATTGGAAAGTATGGGCTGCGTGGCAATTATGCCGTTGGGTAGTTTAATTGGTTCGGGCTTAGGTATTCTTAACCCGCATACCATTTCAATTATTAAAGAAAATGCCAAAGTACCTGTATTGGTAGATGCAGGTGTGGGTACCGCAAGTGATGCTGCGATTGCAATGGAATTAGGTTGCGATGGTGTGCTGATGAATACTGCAATTGCAGCAGCACAAAACCCAGTGCTAATGGCATCTGCGATGCGTAAAGCAGTAGAAGCAGGACGTGAAGCTTATTTGGCAGGACGTATGCCACGTAAGCGTATGGCGAATGCCAGCTCACCTGAAACGGGTTATTTCTTTAAATAATCATTAGGGTCTTTTCCAAGTCCGACAACTCAAATAAAAAGACGTTAAGTGTTAACTCAACGTCTTTTTTATTATCTGATTCTGGCAAGTAAAAGCCGATTAAGGAATCAAGCCTTCATCACGCATAGCAATTTGTACCGACTGACGCGCAGCAACTTTATTACGGATTTCAACCACATGGCTATACGGAGTTAAATCATGCTCAATATAGTTTGACCAATTAGTGATAACAAACAAATACGCATCGGCTGGACCAAAGTTATCATCCACCAAATATTCATGGTCTGATGATGCAATCGCTTGATCAATATAAGTCAACAAGCGATCAATTTCTGCATAGGCTTTTTCTTTGGCTTCTGCATCTAAAGGCGCGCCAAAAAATACTGAGTAAGCGTCATGTAATTCAGAGTTTAAATAACCCAACCATTCCAATACTTTAGCACGACCTAAACCAGATGGCGGAATTAAATCCTGTTTAGGGTCTTGCTGCGCTAAAAATGGCAATAGCGCTACGTTTTCCGTCAAAATTAAACCTGGGTTAATTTCTAAAGCAGGTACATAACCTTTAGGGTTAATTTCATAATAATCGGCACCCTTTTCTGTTTTATGGGTTTTTAAATCTACACGCTCAATATCAAAATCGACATTCACTTCATTTAAAATAATATGTGCTGCCAAAGAGCATGCGCCAGGTGAATAATAAAGCTTCATATTTGATCCTTGTTATATAACTATCTCTGTTGTAAATCGCTTGTCACAAACTTGCAAGTGATTGAACCTATAAATTGCAAAAAAGCGTAAATGTCTTAAAAAGCCCTTACGCTTTGACTATCCTGCAAAAGACAGGCTTTTTCAAGTCTGTTTTGCCTGCTTTTTTATCTCTAGATGTTTTAACATACAGCCCTTTAAAGTTTCATGAAATTGAGATTGTGATTAGCCTGAAAAAAGAAGAATGGTTTTCCAATATCCGCACCGATGTTTTGGCAGGTTTAGTGGTAGGTTTGGCATTAATTCCTGAATCAATTGCCTTTTCGGCTATAGCAGGCGTCGATCCGCAAGTCGGCTTATATGCATCGTTCTGTATTGCGGTCACGATTGCTTTTTTTGGTGGGCGTACTGCCATGATTTCTGCCGCGACAGGCGCTATGGCATTACTGATGATTACCCTCGTCAAAGAACATGGTTTGCAATATTTATTGGCTGCAACAGTACTCACAGGGCTGATTCAGGTTATAGCAGGCTATTTTAAAGTTGCCAAACTGATGCGTTTTGTTTCGCAATCGGTAGTTTATGGCTTTGTAAATGCCTTGGCGATTTTAATTTTTGTGGCGCAACTGCCTGAATTATCGAAAATGGATGGCTTAGGCTATTTATTTGTAGGATTAGGTTTAGCGGTAGTCTATCTGTTTCCATACATTCCTAAAATTGGTAAAAGCATTCCCTCGCCTTTGGTCTGCATTATTGTGCTGAGTGTGGTTGCTTTATTACTTGGTGCAGATATGCGTACCGTAAGCGATTTGGGACAATTTCCCGACACGCTGCCTATTTTTCTAGTGCCTGACATTCCACTGAATTTTGAAACTTTATTTATTATTTTTCCTTATGCCATGACCTTAGCCACAGTCGGTTTACTCGAAACCATGATGACCACTACGATTGTCAATGAAGCCACAGGCACAGAAGCAGATCGGCATCAGGAATGTCGTGGTCAGGGTTATGCCAATATTGTGAGTGGCTTTATGGGCGGTATGGCAGGCTGTGCCATGATTGGGCAATCTATTATCAACGTCAGTTCTGGGGCGCGTACACGGCTATCTACACTTACAGCAGGCGTATTTTTGCTGTGCTTGGTGGTTTTTCTCAAAGATTGGTTGGCATATATTCCTATAGCAGCCTTGGTTGCGATTATGATTATGGTGTCATTCACGACTTTTAACTGGGATTCCATCCGTAATTTTAAAAAGCATCCGAAACAAAGCAATATAGTCATGTTAGCTGTGGTGATTGTGGTGTTAGCTACCCATAACCTTGCTTTGGGTGTTTTTGTTGGCGTACTGCTTTCTGCTTTATTTTTGGTGAATAAACTGGAAAGTGAAGTTAAAGTCAGCTCATTTTTATTAGGCGAACATACCCGCCAATATGTGATTTCAGGGCAAATTTTCTTTAGCAGTTCAGAAAAGTTTTATCAGTTTTTTGATTTTTCAGAAGATATTAGCAATGTCACCATCGACTTAACGCATGCGCATATTTGGGATATTACCTCTGTAAATATGCTGAATAGCGTGGTGAACAAATTTAAAGCCCAACAAATTAAAGTGCATATTATTGGATTGAATGAGGCCAGTCATACCTTAATTGATCAATACAGTACCCATTCGTAATTATTGTATTAAAATACCGTTGATGATGTTAAATGCTGAATCTTAATGATTCGGCATTTTTTATGCTCAAAAGATGCAGATGTATCGCAATCTTGCACGGCGCTGCGAAAAAGAGCGAAAAAATTTGACTTCAATGGCTCAGGACTTAAAATACCGCATTCGAATTTATTAGATTTGCCAAAATTATGTCGAACGATCAATTAGACCAGCACGTTGTCGAGCTGGACAACCTCAACGAGCATCGTGAAATTGTAACGTTCATGCGCCGTTCTTCACCATTGAATACGTCACAACGTAGCGCCTTGGAACAATACGGCGACTTAATTTTGGAATATCCTGTTGGTGATTTACGTCAGCATTTTGAACACCCTGAACGCCCGCTCACTGTAGAAATTGGTTTCGGGATGGGTCGTTCTTTGGTACTTATGGCGCAAGCTAACCCTGAACGTAACTTTGTCGGGATTGAAGTCCATATTCCAGGGATTGCACAGTGCGTTTATGAAGCAGGTACAGCAGGTTTAAGCAACTTACGTGTCTTAGATGCCGATGCAATTCAAGTGCTACGTGAAATGCCAGACAATAGCATTGATACGGTACAGTTATATTTCCCAGACCCATGGCAGAAAAAACGTCACTTCAAACGCCGTTTTGTTGCTCATGAACGCATGGAGTTGGTAGAGCAAAAATTAGTGTTAGGCGGTACGTTCCATGCAGCAACCGACTGGGAACCATATGCAGAATGGATGCTAGATGTATTAGACAACCGTCCACGTTTAGAAAACTTGGCGGGCAAAGGCAATAGCTACCCTCGTCCTGAATGGCGTCCACAAACTAAGTTTGAACGTCGCGGAATTGAAGCAGGTCATAAGATTAATGATTTTATCTTCAAGAAAATTAACTAATTTCTGCTAGAAAAGAATGCTTCCGCTGGGAAGCATTTTTTATGTGAACTCGTTTTATCTCATCAAATGGCTAAGATTGATGCCGCTTTAAAATCTGTTGGCTCATCATCGCATAAACTTTGGCAAGTTCATGTTGCTGCCCTACTGCCAATAAGTCCTGATGCATTTTTAAAATATTGTGATCGCCCCGCATGGCAGGCCCTGTTTGCATTTGACGCGGATCATTTTGGGTTGCTTTATGCGCAGTTTCCAAAATAAGAGGATACAGCAAACTAAAATCTACTTGCTGAGCATCGACCACTTGCTTAGCCATGTCATAACAATAATTACTAAAATTACAGGCAAATACCGCAGCCAAATGCAAACTCAAACGCTGTGCTGAAGTATAGGCATAAACCCTTTTGCTTAGGCTATTTGCCAAAGTCATTAAAAGCTGTTGATCTTCAGCAAATGCAGCTTCTATAAATAAAGGCGTTTCTGACCAATCAATTTCACGCTCTAAACTAAGGGTTTGTAAGGGATAAAATACCCCTGAACGCGCATGATGCTGTTGCAATATATCTAGTTTAGTACTGCCAGAGGTATGCACAATCAACACATGATTTAAGTCACGATGAACTTCCTGAATCACCTGTCCAATGGCCTGATCACTCACTGCGATAATTACTAAATCCAGGTCTGAATGAAATTGTTCTACTTCTGCAATTGCTTCTGCGCCAACCTGTGCAGCCAACTGCTGTGCCTTGTCCAGACTGCGGCTATAAATTTGCACAATTTGATGCTGTGCGTTTAAAACATGAGCCAAATGATGTGCAACGCGCCCTGCACCAATCAAACTAATTCGCATAATATTTTCAGATAAAATAAGATGAAATAATCTGCACACAGCATGCCAATAAAAAAAGGACGAAGCAATTCGTCCTGATGTTTTTTGTTTGATATTGAATAGATTTAGAATTGACGCAAAGTTAAAATCTGCTCACTACGTCCAAATGGCCCTTGAGTATCATGCAAAACTGCACTCGTTAAGCCAATTCCATCTTCACCATATTGTTGTGTTACTTCCAAGCCTAGCCATTCGCCTTGCGGTAAACGGTGTAAATGCATTTGCAAATCTAAATTTGGAAAACCCCAGCCCGCATTCGGGTCTAAGCGTGGCACTACGCCATTGGCGGTATCCACCATCCCCAATAAACGCACAAAACTGGATGTGTTTTGATTTTCAACCATATCCAATTGGTTTCTTAACCAAACGATGCCCTTACCTGCACGACGATCTAAATGCGCACGGGTTTCAATGCTTTGAATATAGCCGCCCGGCCAACAACGCATGCCATCCCAATCGGGCAAATATTCAGGGTTTTCTATCGGTAAATCTTCCAATCCTGCAATTGCGCGTGTATCTGAGGTTTTCATTTTCCATGCACGCGCCACAATACAGGTTTTTCCTTCAGCACACATTTCCGCTTCAATCAGCTCAATGGTTTTACCCGGTCGAATCATACGGGTGGTGATACTAAATTCACCAAAGGCAATTAAGCCAAAAATATCTAAACCGACCCGACCAATTCGCATATCATCACGCGGCATAAATTGCTCAAGTTCTGCACACAAAATACCCGTTGCAGGTGCCATGTGTTGTTCATGCGGATTCCACGCGCCTTGTGCATGAATGTTGCAACGATAGTGCGCAGTACAGCCACCATCGGCATGTTGTTCACGTTTGAGTAAAGTGTAATATGCTGACATTTTGTCTCTTTCCCTGATCTAACTTTTCTTGTGCGGATACTTTTACTACAAAGATTACTGACTAAATAATGTTATTGATCAACTATTTCTCTGCAAAAAAACCATAATAATTCATAAGTTGACAATATGTTTTACACTGACGAAAACCCACTTGAGTAAGCAATGCTGCCTGCGCATCTGCCGTAATTAAATGAAAATCATCGGCCAGTCGTGCAAGCATTTTTTCCGCTTGAGTCGTAGTTAAACCACAATCCAAAGCCAAATTCTGCATCCAGCGCAGTTCTATATTTTCAGTCTGCTGCATCAGATCATAGCTTAATAAAATCGCTGTAGGTTTTAATGTTTGGTAAATATCTTGAAAAAATAATGTTTTTTCTGCGACTGGCACAAAATGCGCCACCAAAATCGCCAATGCCGCATCAAACTGCAAATTTTCAACCTGCGCTTGTTGGGCAAATTGGTGGGTATCTGCCTGTATAAAACGTACTCGCTCATGCCCTGCCACAGACTGAATGTTTTTTTCTGCCTGCTGTAACATGCTTAAAGATGGGTCGATGGCCGTAAATTGCCACTGTGGATGTTGCTGCAGTAAATACTGCAACTCATAGCCTGTGCCACACCCCACCACTAAAACTTGTGCTGTTTCGGGCAAATGACTACTTAAAATTGCATTGATGTGTTGATGTACCAATTCATATCCGGGAATGAGTTTCCGAATATGACTGTCATAGCCTGCAACCACAGTTGCACTGTGAAAATCTTTTGCCATATCACATGATTCTTCTTTAATTTACTGACATTAAATATCTGAGTCTTTTTCAAGATCTGCTTAAGCCACAGCCATTGCATCTACCGACAATTCCGAAACGGTTGGCTTGGCACGTTCAGGCACTAAGCCTAATTTTTGGAACAATTGTTTGTCTTTGCCTTCGCCTGCGTTTGGTGTGGTCAAAAGCTTTTCACCTGAGAATAACGAGTTCGCACCTGCCATAAATGCCAACGCCTGATCTGAATCGGATAACGATTCACGCCCTGCAGATAAACGAATATAGCTGTTTGGCATGATAATACGTGCAACTGCAATGGTACGAATCCACTCAATCACATCCAGTTTTTCTACTTCAGCCAGTGGTGTGCCTTTAATCGGTACTAACATATTGATCGGCACAGATTC
This sequence comes from Acinetobacter sp. ANC 5045, assembly GCF_004331005.1. Taxonomy (NCBI): domain Bacteria; kingdom Pseudomonadati; phylum Pseudomonadota; class Gammaproteobacteria; order Moraxellales; family Moraxellaceae; genus Acinetobacter; species Acinetobacter sp. ANC 5045. Next base: position 60,932 of record NZ_SJNS01000008.1, read on the forward strand.
AGGATGTAACGGTAAAGTCGCTAATTCATGTAATAAACCAATACGGTCTTGGGTATCTTCACCTAAACCGACAATACCGCCACTACATACTTTCATACCTGTTTGACGCACAATATCCAAAGTGTTTAAGCGATCATCAAAACAGCGGGTACTAATCACATTAGGATAATACTCACGCGATGTGTCTAGGTTATGGTTGTAATAATCTAAGCCTGCATCTTTTAAGCGTTCTGCCTGCGATTGGTTTAACATCCCTAAAGTCATGCAAGTTTCTAAGCCCAGAGCTTTGACTTCACGCACCATTTCCAGAACATAGGGCATATCGCGTTCATGCGGATTACGCCAAGCAGCGCCCATACAAAAACGTGAAGAACCTGATGCTAAAGCTTCTTTGGCTTCCTGAATGACTTTATCAACTGCAATACGTTTTTCAGCTTCAAGCTGTGAATCATAATGCGCAGATTGCGAGCAATATTTGCAGTCCTCAGGGCATTTGCCTGTTTTAATAGACAATAAGGTACTGACTTGTACGGTATTGGCAGCAAAATGTTGGCGATGCACACGCTGTGCTTCAAAGACTAAATCCAGAAAAGGTTGTTCATATAACTGCTGAATTTCTTCTCGAGTCCAATCATTGCGTACGGTCATTATTTTCATCCTTGATTATCACGCATCATGCTTAAACTTGTGCCATCTTTTATTAAGCCGAGCATGCGATATATTTTTAGTGTGATTATTCCTGTATAGAGTATCCCTTTATCTCTGCGTGAGAAATAAAGGGTGTGTGCTGACAAAATTAAAAGGTCGATCTTGCGGCAGTAAATAGCTGAAATAATGCCTTAAGCAATTTCCTTTAAATTTAATTCTTCACGCATAAATTCACGTAATTTAAATTTCTGTGCCTTGCCTGAAGCGGTCATTGGAAATTCACTAAAGAAGCGCACATAACGTGGGACTTTATTGTGTGAAATGTGTTCTGCACAGTATTGGCGAATTGCCTCTTCGGTACATTCATGGTGTTCATGCAAAATAATACAGGCACATAGTTCTTCACCATAACGATGATCTGGCACGCCAATTACTTGCACATCGCAGACCGCATCGTGAGTATATAAGAAATCTTCAATTTCTTTCGGGAACAGGTTTTCACCGCCACGAATCACCACATCTTTAATGCGACCTTTGATTTTTACAAAGCCTTCATCATCCATTTCTGCAATGTCGCCTGTGTGCATCCAACGTGCAACATCAATGACTTCTTGGGTTTTGTCATGTTCATCCCAGTAACCCAGCATGACTGAATAACCACGCACACACAATTCTCCTAACTGTCCGCGCGGCACGACTTTGCCTTCTTCATCGACAATTTTTACTTCCAGATGTGGATGTACACGCCCCACCGTACTGACTCGACGTTCCACCGAATCTTCAGTCGAACTTTGTGCGCTCACAGGCGCTGTTTCGGTCATGCCATAACAAATGGTGATTTGCGCCATGTGCATACGGTCGATGACGCGTTGCATAATTTCTTGCGGACACGGACTGCCTGCCATGATGCCTGTACGCAAGCTAGATAAATCAAATTCATCAAACTGTTCATGCTCTAAAATGGCAATAAACATGGTCGGTACGCCGTAAGCAGCTGTACATTTTTCTTGCTGAATGGCTTTTAAGGTATCGAGCGGGTTAAACACTGCCGATGGATAGACCATGGTTGAACCATGTGTGATACAAGCTAAATTGCCCATCACCATACCAAAGCAGTGAAACAGCGGCACGGAAATACAAACACGGTCTTGTGGACTTAAATGAATTGCTTCTCCTACAAAGTAACCATTATTTAAAATGTTGTTGTGGGTCAGCATAGTGCCTTTCGGATTGCCCGTCGTGCCTGAGGTAAATTGAATATTAATGGTTTCATCGAACTGCAACTCACTAGCAATGTGTTGCAGTTTTTTCAGCATGTGTGTGGTTGGAGCTGTCAATAAATCCTGAAAACGATGCATTCCTGTATGTGCTTGATCATCAATTTTAATCACATGCTTTAAATGCGGTAAACGCTTGGCGTTGAGGACTTTATTGTCTGCCTGACACAGCTCTGGGGCAATTTTCGTTAAGATGTCCTGATAGTTGGTACTTTTAAACTGCGATGCAATTACCAAACCTTTACAGGAAACTTTGTTGAGCACAAATTCCAGTTCATTGCTTTTATAGGCTGGGTTTAAATTCACCAAAATCACCCCTGCCTTAAAGGCTGCGAATTGAGTGATCGTCCATTCCACACAATTCGGAGACCAAATGGCAAGGCGGTCACCTTTTTTAAAACCGAGTTTTAACAAACTACAGGCAAAGGCATTGACCTGTTGCTGTAGTTGCTTATAGGTCAGACGCACATTTTGATGCACGCTTACCAAAGCATCCTGATCTGCATATTGCTGGCAAGCCTGATCAAACTTTTCACCAATGGTCATGCCTAACAAAGGCTGATTACTGGTGCCATAGGCATAACTTAACCGTACTTGTGTCATTGAATCGATCTCCTTGATTCTTTGTAATTCTGTTTTCCATTATGACGACGATTACTTTTTGCCTGTTTTGTGCGTTGTTTTTACTACCCTCCCTGCTGTTTTCGCACTGCATTTACACAAAAGTCGGCAATTTGTTTGACAAAGTAATCTTTATAATTTTGATCAAACATCACATTGCGAGACGGGTTTAAAGGTTCAATCACTACAAAGGTCATGGAGCCAACCACACCTAAAGCAGCAGTGTTCAAATCTTCAAAATCAAACTCACCATTGACTTTTCCTTCAGCCAAAATTTCCTTGATGCTCTGTTTGATCAGTTGTTTACTGCGAAAACGCTCATGTTCCATTTCTGGGTCTACAGGCTCGAACATTAACGAATACGCCAATTGAGGGCTGTTCATCGCACGCTTCACAAAAGTGGTGACAGATTTTTGCAATTTTTGTTTTGCACTTAAATCTGACTTCGCAATGTGGTCCAAAATTTCGACCTCACGACGAATCGCATCCGATAAAACTTCAATCAAAATCTGACTTTTATTTTCAAAGTAGCGATACACCAAACCTGTAGATACGCCTGCGCGTTCTGCAATGGCTTGGATAGACGCTTCTTTAAAGCCCCCATGAGCAATAAGTTCACGAGCAGAATCTAAAATCGCCATGCGATTTTGTTCCATACGTTCCTGCATCAATGATGATCTTTTATAACTCATATCTTATTCTCAACCAGATAAAATGAATTGTAAATCATTTTGTGAATTTTAGTTCACTTTTTTAAATTTTCGATGTATGTTAGAACCTAAGCACAACAACAATGCTTGTTTTAGGAACAACAAATATAACCACAGGATGGATGAACACATGATTTTACAAAGCTTAGACTTCGGCTTAGATGAAACCTTAATCGCCCTGCGCGATTCAATCGCTGCTTTTTGTGCAAAGGAAATTGCACCCATTGCTCAACAGGTTGATCGTGATAACGAATTCCCTGCCCAGCTTTGGAAAAAATTTGGCGATATGGGCTTACTTGGCTTAACCGTGAGTGAAGAATACGGCGGCACTAACTTAGGCTATTTAGCTCACATCATTGCCATGCAAGAAATTTCTCGTGCATCAGCATCCATTGGTTTGTCTTACGGTGCTCATTCTAACCTATGTGTGAACCAAATTAAGCGAAATGGGACAGAAGAACAGAAGCAACGCTATTTACCAAAACTGATTTCAGGCGATTACGTCGGCGCTTTGGCAATGTCTGAACCAAATGCAGGCTCAGACGTGGTTAGCATGAAACTGAAAGCTGAAGATAAAGGCGATCATTACTTGCTCAACGGCTCAAAAATGTGGATTACCAATGGCGGTGATGCCGATGTTTTGGTGGTGTATGCCAAAACTGACTTACAGGCAGGCGCCAAAGGTATGACTGCTTTCTTAATTGAAAAAACCATGTCAGGTTTTAGCCACGGCAGCCATTTAGACAAACTCGGGATGCGCGGCTCAAATACCTATCCATTGTTCTTTGACAATGTTGAAGTACCAAAAGAAAACGTCTTGGGCGGTGTGGGCAATGGTACAAAAGTACTAATGAGTGGACTGGACTATGAACGTGCAGTTTTAAGTGCAGGGCCGCTAGGCATTATGGATGCCTGCATGGATACCGTGATTCCTTATATTCATGAGCGTAAACAGTTTGGTCAGGCATTGGGTGAATTCCAGCTTATGCAAGGCAAAATTGCCGATATGTATTCGACTTGGTTGGCATGTAAAGCACTGGTCTATGCCGTTGGCGCAGAATGTGACAAAGCTGAACACAGCCGTAGTTTACGTAAAGATGCAGCCAGTGCCATTTTATACGCTGCCGAAAAAGCCACATGGATGGCAGGTGAAACCATTCAAACCTTGGGCGGTAATGGCTATATCAATGAGTTCTCTGCAGGACGTTTATGGCGTGATGCCAAACTCTATGAAATTGGTGCGGGTACTTCAGAAATTCGCCGTATGTTGATTGGCCGTGAATTGTTTAACGAAACTGCCTAAAAATAAATCACAAGAATAGACAAGGATGTTGGCATGAATCAATTACAGAGCAAAATTAATATTCGCAGCGACGAGTTTAAAAACAACCAAGCTGCGATGCAAAGCCTAGTCGATGACCTCAGAGAAAAAGTCCAAAAAATTGCTTTGGGTGGTGGCGAAACTGCACGCCAAAAACATTTAGACCGTGGCAAATTACTGCCACGTGAACGGATTGACCACCTGATCGATCCGGGTACTGCATTTATTGAAATTGGTCAGTTGGCCGCTTATCAGGTCTATCAGGATGATGTCCCTGCTGCGGGTGTAGTGGCGGGTGTCGGTCAAGTGAATGGCGTGACCTGCATGATCATTGCCAACGATGCCACAGTAAAAGGTGGAACGTACTATCCACTGACTGTGAAAAAGCATTTACGCGCACAGGAAATTGCCGAACAGAATCACCTGACTTGTATTTATTTGGTCGATTCTGGCGGTGCATATTTGCCGCTACAAGATGAAGTCTTTCCAGACCGTGATCATTTCGGACGCATTTTCTATAACCAAGCGCGTATGTCGAGCATGGGCATTGCCCAAATTGCCGTTGTGATGGGAAGTTGTACCGCAGGCGGTGCGTATGTCCCTGCCATGTCAGATGAAACCATCATTGTGCGTAATCAGGGGACAATTTTCTTGGGCGGCCCACCGCTGGTTAAAGCCGCAACAGGTGAAGTGGTTAGCAGCGAAGACTTGGGTGGTGGCGATGTACACACTCGCCTTTCAGGTGTAGCCGATCATTTGGCAGAAAATGATGAACATGCCTTGGCAATTGCCCGCAACATCGTTGCCAATTTAAATAAAAAGCCAAACCCGCAGCCTGAGCATATAGAAGCACCATTATTCGATGCCTCTGAACTGTATGGCATTGTTCCGACTGACGCGCGTAAACCGTTTGATGTACGTGAAGTGATTGCCCGTATTGTCGATGGTTCACGTTTTGATGAATTTAAAGCGCGCTTTGGCACCACATTAATTACAGGTTTTGCCAAACTATATGGTATGCCTGTCGGGATTATTGCCAACAACGGTATTTTATTTTCCGAGTCGGCACAAAAAGGCGCACACTTTATTGAACTATGCACCCAACGCAACATTCCCCTGTTATTTATTCAAAATATCACAGGCTTCATGGTTGGACGCCAATATGAAAATGAAGGCATTGCCAAAAATGGTGCCAAACTGGTGATGGCGGTTGCCACAGCCAATGTGCCTAAACTGACTTTGGTGATTGGCGGTTCTTTTGGTGCAGGTAACTACGGGATGTGTGGTCGTGCTTATTCACCACGTTTTATGTGGACATGGCCAAACTCACGTATTTCAGTGATGGGTGGCGAACAAGCATCGAGCGTATTGTCTACCTTAAAGCGTGATCAGATTGAAGCCAAAGGTGGTAGCTGGTCTGCAGAAGAAGAAGATCAGTTCAAACAGCCAATTCGTGAGCAATACGAGCGTCAGGGTCATCCATATTATGCGTCTGCACGCTTATGGGATGATGGTGTGATTGATCCAGCACAGTCGCGTGAAGTTTTGGCATTAAGTTTAGCCGCTGCCCTCAATGCACCCATCCAACCGACCAAATTTGGCGTGTTCCGCATGTAAGAGGTGACAAAATGGATTATCAGTTTTTACAGCTCGAACAGAACAACCAAGTGGCTACGGTTTGGATTAATCGTGCGGAATTGCATAACGCTTTCAATACAGAGGTGATTGAAGAATTACACGCCTGCTTTCAGACACTGAATAGCCGTGATGATATTCGAGTGGTGATTTTGGCAGGACGCGGCAAAAGCTTTTCTGCAGGTGCAGATTTGAACTGGATGAAACAGGCAGGTCAAGCTTCTACAGCAGAAAATCAAGCCGATGCCCTAAAACTGGCAAAAATGCTGCAAAGTTTAGCGACGTTAAAACAACCGACTATTGCCCGTGTGCATGGTATTGCCTTTGGTGGTGGTATGGGTTTGGCAGCTGCCTGTGATATTTGCGTTGCCAGCACCGATGCCAAGTTTGCGACCTCTGAAGTACGTTTAGGTTTAGCACCATCTACCATTAGCCCTTACGTCATTCGTGCGATTGGCGCACGTCAGGCATCACGTTACTTTTTAACGGCAGAGCGTATTTCTGCAGAACAGGCACAGCAAATTGGTTTAGCGCATGAAGTCACTTCAGCCGAAGACTTAGACAGCAAAATTGATGAAATTGTGCAAGCCTTATTGCTTGGTGGCCCAGAAGCGCAACATGCTTCTAAACAACTGATTCAGATGGTTAATCATCAAGTTTTGACCGAAGATTTACTCCAACAAACTGCACAGCATATTGCACATGTTCGCCAAGGAACTGAGGCGAAAAATGGCTTAAATGCTTTTTTAAATAAACAAAGCCCGGCTTGGATCAAGACCACGGCAGAATAAAAGAAGGATCGCACGATGTTTGAAAAGATTTTAATTGCCAACCGTGGTGAAATTGCCTGCCGTGTAATTCGTACCGCAAAAAAACTTGGGATTGCGACTGTCGCGGTGTATTCAGATGCCGATGCGCAATCACAACACGTTAAACTGGCAGACGAAGCCATTTATATTGGTGAATCGCCTGCGGCACAAAGTTATTTGCAAGTTGAACGTATTATTCAGGCAGCCAAAAGCACAGGTGCACAAGCGATTCACCCGGGTTATGGTTTCTTATCTGAAAATGACCAATTCGCACTTGCCTGTAAAGACAACAATATTGTTTTTATTGGCCCGCCAGTTGAAGCCATTTTGGCGATGGGTCTAAAAGCAACCTCTAAAGCCTTGATGGAAAAAGCAGGTGTGCCACTAACTCCGGGCTACCACGGCAGCAATCAAGATGCGGCATTTTTAAAGCAACAAGCCGACAGCATTGGTTATCCTGTGCTCATTAAAGCCAGTGCAGGCGGTGGCGGTAAAGGCATGCGTTTAGTAGAACGCAGTGAAGACTTTCTCAGCTCACTCGCTTCATGTAAAAGTGAAGCACGTTCTAGCTTTGGTAATGAAGATGTGCTGATTGAACGCTATGTGATTCAACCACGTCATATTGAAGTACAGGTTTTTGGCGATACTCACGGCAACTACGTGCATTTGTTTGAACGTGATTGCTCGGTACAACGTCGCCACCAAAAAGTGCTTGAAGAAGCACCTGCACCAAAAATGCCAGAAGATAAACTCGAAACTATGCGCCAAGCCGCAATTGATGCCGCACGTGCTGTAAATTACGTGGGCGCAGGTACGGTAGAGTTTATTGTCGAGCAAGACGGTACTGCTTATTTCATGGAAATGAATACCCGCTTGCAGGTCGAACACCCCGTCACAGAAATGATTACAGGGCAAGACTTGGTTGAGTGGCAATTGCGAGTTGCTTTTGGTGAGCCATTGCCAAAACAGCAACATGAATTGCAAATTCATGGTCATGCCCTTGAAGCGCGTGTGTATGCCGAAGAACCAGAAAAAGGCTTTATTCCTGCCATTGGTCAAATCAGCTATCTGCATTATCCAGAGCAAAATGATGCCGTACGTGTCGATAGCGGGATTGTCGAAGGTGATGAAATCAGCACCTACTACGACCCAATGATTGCCAAACTGATTGTTTGGGGTAAAAACCGTGAAGCAGCATTAACGCAAATGCACCATGCTTTAGGTCAGTTCCACGTCGATGGTTTAGGCAACAACATTGCATTCTTGGATCGTTTGGTGCTGTGTGATTCCTTTAAACATGCCAATTTGGATACAGGGCTTATTCAACGTGAGGAAGCATTTTTACTTAACGCAAAACCTGAAGTCGCTACAGAAACTGTCGTTGCAGCTGCGTTAATTGATGTACTTTCTCGTATTCAAAACAACAAAGCGGCAAACAACGCGGTTTGGCAAAAAGACCACTTCTGGCGCTTAAATCAGCAAAGCGCCCACATAGTGCAATTACAGTGCAATGACCAAACACTCAAAATCCAGTTAAAACCATGCACTTCTGGTTTTGAGGCTCACTACAATGGGCAAACGCTGAGCGTTCAAGGCGAGCTTTTGGATGCACATCGTCTACAGGTTTGTATCAATGGTCAGCAGCAAAAACTGGCATTTAACCAACATGCGCAAGGCATCACCCTGTTCCAAAACGGTCAGCGTCATGTGTTTAGCTATGTACAAGCAAACATTAACAGCGATGATCAACAAGACAATGCCAACAATCTGACTGCACCAATGCCGGGTGTAATCACCCAAGTTTTGGTGGCAGCCAATGCCCGTGTGAAAAAAGATGATGTACTGATGACACTGGAAGCCATGAAAATTGAATATTCAATTCGTGCGCCTTTCGATGGCATTGTGGCAAGTTCGTACTTTCAAGCGGGCGATCAGGTCAAAGCAGGCGATGAACTGGTTGAATTTGAAGCCTTGACGGAGGAAGTTGCATGACTGAATTTGTCAAAATTGTAGAGGTTGGCCCACGAGATGGTCTGCAAAATGAGAAAACGCCACTCACTTTGGCAGACCGTAAAAACCTGATTTTGGATTTAATGCAAACAGGTTTAAGCAGCATTGAGGTCGGTTCTTGCGTATCGGCCAAATGGGTACCGCAAATGGCAGACAGCGATGTGCTGTTTGCCAGCCTGCCACAAAACCCAAACATTCAATTCAGTTTACTGACCCCAAACTCAAAAGGTTTTGAGTCGGCTTTGGCGGTGGGTTGCAAAGAAGTTGCCGTGTTTACCGCCGCTTCTGAAAGCTTTACCCGAAAAAATATCAACTGTTCAATTGAAGAAAGTTTGGAAAAATTTAGCGATGTCATGCGTCAAGCCAAAGCGCACAACATTCGCGTGCGTGGTTATGTATCTTGTATGGTGGACTGTCCTTATGAAGGCGCAATTGACCCGAAACAAGTCGCAAAAGTCACACAGCAATTATTGGACATGGGCTGCTATGAAGTGTCTTTGGGTGAAACCATTGGTACAGCAACCCCTGACCGTGTGCAAAAAGTCTGGGATGCATGTTTGGCAGAGGTCGATGCCAAAGTTTTAGCAGGTCATTTTCACAATACTTACGGCATGGCGATTGCCAATATTTATCAATCGCTCTTACAAGGCATTCGTGTATTTGATTCATCCATTGCTGGTTTGGGTGGCTGTCCGTATGCCAAAGGTGCATCGGGCAATGTGTCTACCGAAGACTTGTACTATTTACTGTCCAAGATGGGTTTTGAAACAGGTGTGCGGTTAGAGCCGCTGATGCAAGCCAGTCGCAACATCAGCAATATCTTACAGCGTGATAATCCATCTCACTATGCCAATGCCTACTGGCAAAAGGTTTGTGCTTAAAACCCATTTCATCCTCAATAGCATTGGAACATAAGCAATAAGGATGGCAACAACACAACATGGCAAGTGAATGCCGTGCAGAGAATAAAGAGGTGACAAATGTCCAATAAAGTATATGACAGCGCACAAGCTGCATTAAATGGCGTGGTTCAAGATGGGCATACCTTGGCGGTGGGTGGTTTTGGTTTATGCGGTATTCCTGAAGCCTTGATTGCTGCGTTAAAAGATACAGGTGTGAAACAGCTGACTTGTATTTCCAACAACGCAGGGGTCGATGGTTTTGGTTTAGGCTTATTGCTTGAAACCAAACAAATTAAAAAAATGATTTCATCTTATGTCGGCGAAAATAAAGAATTTGAACGCCAGTTTTTAAGCGGTGAACTGGAAGTTGAACTTACCCCGCAAGGCACACTGGCAGAAAAATTACGCGCAGGCGGTGCGGGTATTCCTGCATTTTTCACCCCAACAGGTGTAGGCACTGTCATTGCAGAAGGCAAAGAAGTCCGTGAATTTAACGGCAAAGATTATATTTTAGAAGAATCTTTGACTGCAGATGTCGCTTTGGTCAAAGCCTACAAAGCAGATAAAGCGGGTAATCTTATTTTCCGTAAAACAGCACAAAACTTTAATCCTGTTTGTGCTATGGCAGGCAAAATCACCATTGCCGAAGTTGAACAAATCGTTGAAATTGGCGATTTAGACCCCGACGAAATCCACTTAGCTGGTATTTATGTGAACCGCATTGTCCTCAATGCAAGCCCAGAAAAACGGATTGAACAAATGACTTTAAAGGCGGAGGCTTAAGACATGGCTTGGACGCGTAATCAAATGGCGCAGCGCGCTGCACAAGAATTAGAAGATGGTTTTTATGTCAATTTAGGCATTGGCTTACCCACACTGGTCGCCAATTATATTCCTGAACATATCAATGTCTGGTTACAGTCCGAAAATGGCTTGCTTGGCATTGGTGAGTTCCCAACTGCCGAAACTGTAGATGCCGACCTGATCAATGCAGGTAAACAAACTGTGACAGCGCGTAAAGGTGCGGCTTTTTTCTCTAGCGCAGATTCCTTTGCCATGATTCGTGGCGGGCATGTCAATATCGCTATTTTAGGGGCAATGGAAGTTTCTGAACAAGGCGATCTTGCCAACTGGATGATTCCCGGCAAGAAAGTTAAAGGTATGGGCGGTGCAATGGATTTGGTTGCAGGCGTACAAAAAGTTGTAGTGCTGATGGAACATTGTGCCAAAGATGGTACGCCTAAAATTGTATCGCAGTGCAGTTTGCCACTCACAGGTAAAGCGGTGGTGCATCGTATCATTACCGACTTAGGCGTGCTTGATATTACTCCACAAGGCGTAAAGTTGATTGAACTTGCACCCGATGTCAGTTTTGATGAAATTCAAAAAGTCACAGGTGTTGCCTTACAAAAAGTCGCAGCTTGATGAATTTATCTCGAGTGAATAACCCTCTCCTTTGCAAGTTTTGATGCACTGCTTTAAAACTTAATACAAGGGAGAGGGTTTGTTTTGACTTTCATACTTTCCCACTCAACTTATTCAATCTACTCAACAAATCACTAATTTATAAAACTATTCCTCAAACCAAAGAGCATCCAAAAATTACTTTCAATTTCGATATTTGCACAATACTTCGGGATTGATCCACAATAAAAAAGCCTTCACTTTGCAAAGTGAAGGCTTACAAGAAAATAGACCTATTTTAAGATTGAGGCGCCTTTTGCTCTACCACGCCAGCATCTTCCACACTACGCACCGTGCCTGTATCTACATTCAAGACTTCAAACTCAATACGGCGGTTTTTAAATTGACCTTCTGGCGTTGCATTTGCCGCAATCGGCTGCTCTGAACCAAAACCAATGGCTTGCAATTGACCCGGATTTACACCACGTGATACTAAATAATCGACCACTGCTTGCGCACGTTGTTGTGACAAAGTTTTGTTGGCATTGGCATCACCTACGGCATCGGTATGCCCTTTCACGGTTAATTGCACTTGTGGCGCGCGCTGCATCAATACCGCAGCCTGATCTAAAATAGACTTATTGGCTGCTGGAATTTCAGTCGATGCAGAATCAAAATTAATGATTTGCATATTGAGTGCCGTCGCAATATCCAAAGCTTGAATATTGTCAGGATTAATTGCAGCCAAAGCCTGCTCGGCATTGCTAATACTGCTGGTTACAGCCTGATTCACATCGGTTACTGTAGTTTCTGCAGGTTGCTGAGTCACTACAGTCATGTTTTTAGCCAATGGACGAATTTGACTGGCTAAACGCTCTGCATCGGCAGGGTTCGCGGCTTGAATAGACAGTTGATTACCCACCCAGTTTAAATTGACATTCGGTACACCTTTCAGCATTTTTAAAACGCTTGGAATCACGTCCTGATCAATAAATTCCAAATGATAGTTGGCAAAATTTTCTGCACCACAACCTGTTGGATGATTGAAAATTTGCTTCACTTCATTCTGCAGAATTTCCATATAGCTTGGATTATTCAGCAAAATTTGACAGGTCACCAAATTACCATCACTGCCTGTACTGACTTGCAACATTGCAGCCTGATTCGCTGCCACTTGGGTCTGTGTGGTTGCAGGCGCTTGGTTGCGGTCACTACATGCACGGAATAAAAATGCCAATAAACCAATTAAAATAATTAAAGCTAAAATTGGCAATAACCACGAACGGCGTTCTTCTACGGGCTCAGTCACAATGACTTCAGGTGCTTGATGTACGGTTTGGCCCGCAGCATTATTTACCCCCAAAGCAGCCAATAATGCTGTTGCCCACTGCGGTAAAGCCGCCTGAATTGAATCTAAATTGTTTTGCAGTAAATGCTGAATGGCAACTGGGTCAGATGAACCTGCCTGATTTTCCAAAAAGTTTAAACTTGGTGCAATTGAACGATTCAGGGTGTTTTCAATTTCGGTTTGCGGTGCTGTGCCGCTGACCAAATCTAAAAACTGCTGTTTTAAAGATAGATTTGAACCAAATACATCGCCCACACGTGGATTCAGTTGTCGCAGCAGATTGTCAATCAGTTCAGGTCGTGAATTTAAAATAGACAATAAAATGGGATAAAAACTATTTAATGCCTGATTTTTTTCAAGCAAATGCTGGGTTTCCCCTTCCAATACAATGGATGACACACTTTGTTTGAGCAAGTCTATAAAATCTGTTTGCATATATATGCCCTCTTTTTTGTCTTTGTTTTCAAGTTGTTTTTTAGTGTATATGCTTAAAATTTAAACAAATGTAATAAATTGTGGTGTTTTGATTTTGTTGTGAAATTTGAGTCAACGGAATGTAGGGTCTCTTCTTCGATTTTCTATTTGGGGATTGTTAAAATTCAATAAAAAAGCCAGCCGAAGCTGACTCTTATTTAAACTTGAAAATAAAATATCAATCAGAGCATATTAAGCAGTAAAGACGCGTACTGCTTTGCCTTTTACAACTTGATTAATCAAAGGCGTATTTTTGCCTTGTGACACAATCGTTTCTTTGTTCAGTGTCCATTCCACTTCTGGATCAACCAAGACCCAACCCGCTTCCTGTTCCCAACGACTTTGCATTTTTGCCACACGCGCAGGTGCAAGTGTCACTTTTTCTACCCATTCCAATGGACTGAACAGACCTTCCTGAATCAGTTGAATCCCAAATGGAATATAAGTATCAAATGCAGTAAAACCTGACAAAGTATCTGCAAATGGTGCCATTTTTGCAGAGCTATTTAACGGCTCATGATGAGTACAAATCGCATCAATCACACCATCTTTTACACCTTGACGCAGTAATGCTTTGTCTTGCTCTGAGCGCAGTGGCGGACGTACATGCGCTAACGAGTTAAAACCATCAATAATTTGATCGGTTAAATGCAGTTGATGCATCGCCACATCACAAGTGACAGGTAAACCTTTGGCTTTAGCTTGTTGAATCAATTCAACTGATGCACCACAAGACAATAAGCCAAAATGCGCACGTACACCTGTGGCTTCAATCATCAGCAAATATTTGGCAATCGCTACGGTTTCTGCCAAAGTTGGAATCATAGGCAAGCCCTGACGCGATGCAATAAAACCTTCATGCACACAGCCATCTTTAGCAATTTGCGGTTCTTCGGCATAGAACACCACGGTCATGTCCAAACCTGCAGCATATTCCAGTGTGCGAATCACGACATCATCATCTTCAAAAGGTGCATTGGCATTGGACACTGCACTACAGCCGCCTTTTTTCAGTCCCGCCATATTGGCAGGCTGCTTGCCGTTTAAACCTTGAGTTTGTGCACCAATCACTTCTAAATAAATGCCACCATCCAACATGGCTTTTTCGACCAAACCATGAATGAGTGCACCGTTGTCTTGCACGATTGGTTTAGAATCGGGTGGCGTAAATAAGTGCAGAATTCCGTTTTCACGTGCGGCCTTGCCTTCAGATTTGAGCGTGCCATGTTGTTGCTGACCAGGTTCACGTAAACGTGCGCATAAATCGACCATAGTTGGCATGAGCCATTGACCTTGGGCATCTATGCTTTCGCTAATATCTGCACTTTCTGCAACCAACTTGCCATTTTCAAGATATACCGTTTGTACGCGGTCAATTTGCTGGATTGGGTCAAGCACACGTACATTTTCAATTTTTACAATCGCCATGACTTTTTCCTTATACCGCAATCGCGTCAATCAAACCTTGTTCTTGCAATTGACCTTGCATCGCCAAGGCCAATACCGCCATACGTACCGCAATACCGTTGGTTACTTGATTTAAAATCACCGATTGAGGCCCATCGGCAATGCTTGAATCAATTTCGACACCACGGTTCATTGGACCAGGATGCATCACAATACAGTTTGGTTTTGCAAGCGCCAAACGCTCTTTGTTTAAACCGTACATTTTGTAGAATTCGGCTTGTGAGGCAAGTGCTGGCGAATCAATACGTTCATTTTGAATACGCAGGGTGATAATCACGTCGCAATCTTTAATGCCTTCTTCCATTTTGTTAAATAAACGCACGCCTGCGCCATATTCATCAAAACCGTAGGGCAACAAGGTGTTCGGTGCAATCACGCGAATGTCTTTACAGCCCAGTGTTTGCAAGGCAGCCACATCGGAACGCGCCACGCGTGAATGTTTGATATCACCAATAATCGCAACACTTAATTCTTCATAAGGTCGTTGGGTTTCACGGCGAATGGTCAGCATATCCAACATCGCTTGCGTTGGATGTGCATGACGGCCATCACCCGCATTAATAATGGCAACCTTTGGGCAAACCGTTTTAGCAATAAAATGTGCTGCACCTGAAGATGAATGACGCACCACAAAAATGTCAGCAGCCATCGCCTCTAAGTTCCACAAAGTGTCACGCAAAGTTTCACCTTTAGAGGTACTTGAACGGGCAATATCAATATTGAGTACATTGGCAGAAAGACGCTTGGCTGCGGCTTCAAATGTGGTGCGGGTACGAGTAGAGTTTTCGAAGAACAAATTCATCACCGTGCGCCCTTCGAGCAAATTATTGGTGATCAGTTGGTTTTGTTCATTGAAAAAGGACTGTGCTGTGTCCAGAATTTGGGTGAGGGTTTCTTTGGAAAGACCTTCGATGGTTAAAAAGTGTTTTAAATGCCCATCTTTATTCAATTGAATCTGGCTCGGAGTATGCAATGCCGCCAAATGCATGAGAGATTCCTTATACGTTAAGTTAA
The DNA here is from genome assembly GCF_004331005.1 of Acinetobacter sp. ANC 5045. Lineage (NCBI taxonomy): Bacteria > Pseudomonadati > Pseudomonadota > Gammaproteobacteria > Moraxellales > Moraxellaceae > Acinetobacter > Acinetobacter sp. ANC 5045. The sequence continues at coordinate 76,572 of NZ_SJNS01000008.1, forward strand.
CGCATTATACAGAAATTGATTTGGCAAAGCAGTGTAACTTGGCATGATTTAGTCAAAAGAAACTTATGATTTTAAAAATTAAGTCATGCAGACTCATCTACACTTTCTTTCATGCTTAATACTCTACAAAGCGATGTGAAAGGATGGCATTTATATTTAACTGCTCTGCTAGCCAATCATCTTGATATGAGCTTGATGAACATCTGGTGGGTCAATCTTCGCCTACAACTGCCTACGCAACCTTCAGGCTATGTAGGCATAGTCTGTACAATTCACCGTTTAACGCAATGCCCCTATATAATGATGGGACACCTGCGCCCGATAAATTTCTTCAGCTGTAGGTTCAGTCAAGTCATCTATATTTTCTATATTTTCTACTGCATCTAATTGCTGCGCTTCAGTCTGTGGCGACGTTATTTCTGCATCAGCATCCATTAAGTTAGCCAATATACTGTTTAAGCGCAGCGCATAACGGCACAATTCCTCATCGTGTGTAGCGAGCGCCAATTGCAGCACAGCACGTGCATAGTCTGAATTTTCAACCAGATACATGACATCAATCACACGTCCACTGACCCGTCTTAATCGCGTATAAATTAAAGTGGCAACTGAAAAAATCTCGTTATTTGCTGTTAAAGCCTGTGCCGTGTTTAAAGTAGCCGTGGTCATTTAAATATTCCCCTTATCGCTTCATTGTTGTTTTGCAGTGTTTGATGCTCATCTGCAAAATGTTCACCATCACAACAATGTATGAGCAAAATACATACCAATCATGTGAATATTCAGGTTTTTATTTTTCCGCAATACAATCACTCAAAATTTTTTAGAGATGTCATTACATCCTCATTGCCTTTTTAGAAAAAAACAGTAAAAAATGCCCTGAAGCTCTTCAAACCTAGACCTTTAAAATTCTGCACGATTCACGCTAAATCACTAAGTTTTCTAGCACAAAATACGGTAAAATAGCCGATTGCTGAATTGCTTTTGGAAATTTTCATGAATTCGAAACCCCGTCTTTCTACATATTGGGTCACCTGTGCAGATGGACTTGAAACCTTATTGCAAGAAGAAATGCAAGGTTTAGGTATTCAAAATATCGAACGTTTACCGGGTCGTTTAATTTTCAAAGGCACACTCGAAAATGCCTATCGTGTCTGCATGTGGTCACGTTTAGCCTCACGTGTCCTTACACCAATTCACACACACGAAATTGAATTTAGTCACGACGCGCGCGATGTAGCCGAAGAGCTTTATGAAGGTGCGCTGAGCTTTGACTGGTCACTGATTTTTGCACCACAAAGTACTTTTGCAGTGCGTTTGCATATAGAGCGTGACATTAAAGTGAACAGCCAATTTGCGACCTTGCGCGTTAAAGATGGTGTGGTCGATTCATTTATGGATGCAGTGGGCAAACGTCCAAGCATTGACATCAAACAGCCTGAAATTACCTTATACGTGTTGGCAGGTAAAAAAGAACATACATACTGCCTAGATTTATCTGGCGATTCACTGCATAAACGCGGCTATCGTCGTTTTATGACCGATGCCCCAATTAAAGAAAACCTTGCCGCAGCGATTCTGCAAAAAGGTCAATTACAACAAATTCAACCCGACATTATTTTAGACCCAATGTGTGGTTCGGGTACGTTTATTATTGAAGCATTGATGATGCTGACTGACCGTGCACCGGGTTTGGTACGTCGTTTCGGTTTTAACGGTTGGCAAGGTCACGACCATGAATTATGGATGAGCATTAAAGCAGAAGCGGCTGAACGCCATCAAACTGCATTACAACAACCATTGCCAAAATTTTATGCTTTCGATGCCGACTGGGAAGCAGTCAAAGCCACCAAGCAAAATATTATTGCAGCAGGTTTTGAAAGTCTGCTCGATCAGATTCAAATTGAAGAACGTACTTTGGCTGACTGGCCCGACTTTCAAGCCGAAGGTAAAAAGGCCTTTATTGTAACCAACCCACCTTATGGTGAGCGTTTGGGCGATAAAGCCTCGAACCGTGCCTTATATTTGGGTCTGTCTGCCCTCTTGCAAAAGCATTTCCCAAATCAAAAAGCAGCCGTCATTGCAGCCCAAGTTGAACAAGCCGATGTGTTGGCTTTCAATGACCCACAAATTTTACGTTTGATGAACGGTAAACTGCCAATTTATGTCCGTTTTGGTACGATCAAACCTGCAACATTCGCACGCCCATTCTTAGCAGATTGGCAACCGCAACAGTTTGAACCCATTGAAGGCGCAGAAGATTTCACCAACCGTTTGCAAAAAAACATGCAGAGCCTGAAAAAATGGGCGGTGAAAGAAAATGTGCATTGCCTGCGTTTATACGATGCAGACTTACCTGACTTTAATGTCGCAGTCGATTTATACGGCGACCGTTTGCACGTGCAGGAATATGCGCCGCCGAAAAAAATTGATCCTGAAAAAGCCAAAAAGCGTTTTAACCTTGCCTTACAAGCCATTCGCGCTGTCACAGGTTTAGGGCGCGATGCGGTATTTATTAAAACCCGTGCCCGTCAGGAAGGTAAAAACCAGTACACCAAACAAAGTACCGCCTCGAAGCGTTTTATTGTGCAAGAAGGTCAGGCTAAAATTTTGGTCAACCTCACCGACTACCTAGATACAGGCTTGTTCCTTGACCATCGTCAAATGCGTTTACGTATTGCCAAAGAAGCACGTGGCAAGCACTTCCTGAATTTATACAGTTATACCTCAACTGCAAGTTTACATGCCGCGCTTGGCGGTGCAGCAAGTACCACCAGCGTCGATTTATCCAATACTTATTTGAATTGGTCTAAAGAAAACTTTGTATTGAATGGTTTAACGGTAGACCATGCCGATGAACAACATCAATTCTTTGCCAGTGATTGTTTTGAATGGCTCAAAGAAGGTCATGAACAATATGATCTGATCTTTATTGACCCACCAACTTTCTCAAACTCTAAAAAGTTCTACGGAACATTTGACGTACAACGCGACCACGTTTCTTTAATTAAGCGTGCCATGAACCGCTTAACCACAGGCGGAACGCTGTACTTCTCCAACAACTACCGTGGTTTTGAAATGGATGAAGAAATTGAAGCCATGTTTGATGTGCAGGAAATTAGCCATGAAACCATTGGGCAAGATTTCAAACGCAACACCAAAATCCACCGTGCTTGGAAAATTCAGCACCCGCCTGTTTAAATAAACGATATGGCAATACAACAAAGCCTGTTCATTTGAACAGGCTTTGTTTTATCGTAGATCAGTATCTAGATTATTGACCAGTTAAAAACTTCTTTTCACCATATTGATAATGCATCGACAGTTTAAATTCATCACCATCACGTTGAATTTGCTGATTGCTTTGCATCGCACTGAGTATCTGTTCCAACTCTTGATCAGACATGCTTTTACCTGCAGCATTCATATAATTATTCATAATGGTTTTGACCACTTGCTTGTTAAAACTCACATCGGTTTGCATTTCCAATAAACTTGGGAACATTTTCGCTAAGCCTTCTACAGTGGTTTGATGCCCTGGCATCACTTTACCAACCAAATCTGCCCGAATACTGCCTGTGCCTAATTTCAACTGATTCTTCTTGGATTCGAACTGAAAGCCCTCATTAATCACAGCCAACAAGGCTTGTTGAACTTCTTTCTCAAAGTTTTCCGCTTCTAGGCATGAGTTGTTTTGTTTTTGCACAATATCAAGAAACGTCTGCATTTTACTGCGCTGCAAGTTTTTAACATCCCAATTCACTTGCAGGTCTTGCATGGCAGGCACATTATTTAAACCTAACTCGGCAATTTTAAATTTCGATTGAATATCTACCGTGCGCTCATGCAGTTGAGTATCCATACGCCAACTGAAGTCTTTCATTTTGCCTGAACCCACTGCTTTTGGGTCTTGACGCTGCATTTCTGCAATACTGAATTGGAAATAGCCTGGCTCTAAAGACTGCACATTCAAAGCCTGATTGGTTTTAAACTGCATGCCTTTTACTTGAAGATGTCCAAATTGATCCAGCACCGTCAATTGAGGCACATCAAAACTCATATTTACAATTTTCTGCTGCCCCTGACTTTGTTTCGCCTGAAACTCAATCTGCATAGGAGAAAATTTAGCTTCAAGTCCTGCTTCTTTTTTCTCTATAGCAGGTATGCTCAATTTCGTGGTCGATACACCCAACCAATTCACTTGCGTTGTCACATTTAGAGGCTGCTGAAAGAACTCGGAAAATTGTCCCTGCCCTTGTTCCAGATTCATTTTAGAATCAATTTGGTAACCTTTCCATGTCCGCTGAATTTGATCTTGTCCGTGAAACACCAGTTTTTCTTTAGCATTACATGGGTCTGCAATAATGGTCATTTTCCATTTGGCAGTACCTGTTAAAGTCCCCATGTCGTAGTCCGTATATTGGACGCTCACATTGGGTACAGGATTTAAATTTTGTTGATAATACTCACGCAGGCTCTTATCTGCATATAAATTTCCTGCAGTGACAGCTCCTGCCAACACTGCAACCCCCATTCCACCCCATACTATTTTTGACATAGATTCTGCTCAGAATTTATCTATTCTTATTGAACAATAAATTATAATTAATCTTCTTTAAAAAAGATAATTGTTTTGCAAATAAATCACTTAAATACAATATTCATCACAAAATATTAAAAATAGCTGTCATTTTTTACCAAAAATTTTACTTATGTGACCTAAATTGTCAGTCATAAAAAACCCAGCCGAAGCTGGGTTTCTTAAAAGTTGCTTACACATAGCCAATTAGCTGAGTTTCATTTTTTCAAACAGCAAATGACCATTTTCAGCTTTAATTAAAATCGTATCACCTGCAACAAAGTCACCTGCGAGGATTTTTTGCGCCAATGTGTTTTCCACTTGTTGCTGAATTGCACGTTTCAATGGACGCGCACCGTAGACTGGGTCAAAACCTGCTTCAATCAATTGATCAAATGCAGTATCGTCTATCGACAAGCTCAAGTCGCGTTCGCTTAAACGCGCACGTAAACGATCCAATTGAATATCGGCAATGCCACGAATTTGTGCTTTTTCCAGTGAATGGAACACCACCAACTCATCAATACGGTTAATAAACTCAGGGCGGAAATGTTGTGAAACTGCGGCCATGACCACGGTACGCACTTCTTCACGTGTTGGATTGTCACCCAATTCACGTACTTCGTGTGAACCCAAGTTAGAAGTCATCACAATTACAGTGTTCTTAAAGTCCACCACGCGACCTTGCGAGTCGGTTAGGCGTCCATCATCCAACACCTGCAACAAGATGTTAAATACGTCTGGATGGGCTTTTTCCACCTCATCAAACAGCACCACACTGTACGGTTTACGACGTACTGCTTCGGTTAATACACCACCTTCTTCATAACCGACATAGCCTGGAGGCGCACCGACCAAACGGCTGACCGAGTGTTTTTCCATAAATTCAGACATATCAATCCGAATCATGGCGTCATCGCTGTCAAACAAGAAGTTCGCTAACGCTTTGGTCAATTCTGTTTTACCTACCCCTGTTGGGCCAAGGAACAGGAACGAACCACTTGGACGGTTAGGATCAGACAAACCTGCGCGTGAACGACGTACCGCATTCGACACCGCCACCACAGCTTCATCTTGCCCCACCACACGGTTATGCAAGAAATCTTCCATGTGTAGCAATTTTTCACGTTCACCCTGCAGCATTTTCGATACAGGAATGCCCGTTGCAGCACTCACGACTTCAGCAATTTCATTGTCCGTAACTTTGTTACGCAATAATTTTGGTTCTTCTTTCTCTTCAACCAACTCATCTTGTGCCAGTTGTTTTTCCAACTCAGGAATCACACCGTATTGTAAACGTGACATTTCCGCCAAGTCATTTTCACGCTGCGCTTTTTGCAATGCCATACGTGCCTGATCAAGCTGAGTCTGAATTTGCTTAGTGCCTTCAACCAAGGTTTTTTCCGCTTTCCAAACTTCTTCCAAATCATTGTATTCATTTTGAACTTCAATAATTTGTTTTTCCAGATGTGCAACTTCAGCACGGCTGCCTGCATCTTCATCTTTCTTCACGGCTTCAAGTTGCAGTTTTAATTGAATTAAACGGCGCTCTAATTTATCTAAGGCTTCAGGCTTAGAATCTAGCTCCATTTTAATCCGTGACGCTGCCTCATCCACCAAATCAATTGCCTTGTCGGGAAGTTGACGGTCAGTGATATAACGGTGCGACATTTTAGCGGCGGCAATAATCGCCGAATCTAAAATTTTAACCCCGTGGTGCACTTCGTAGCGCTCTTTCAGACCTCGTAAAATTGCAATGGTGTCTTCTACACTTGGCTCATCGACCAATACTTTTTGGAAACGACGCTCTAAAGCCGCATCTTTTTCAATATATTGACGATACTCATCTAAAGTAGTGGCACCGACGCAGCGCAATTCGCCACGCGCCAATGCAGGTTTCAACATATTGCCTGCATCCATGGCACCATCGCCTTTACCTGCACCCACAAGTGTGTGTAATTCATCAATAAATAAGATGACTTCACCTTCTTGTTTCGCCAAGTCTTTTAAGACCGCTTTTAGGCGTTCTTCAAACTCACCGCGATATTTCGCACCTGCCAACAATGAGCCCAAATCTAAAGATAAAACACGTTTACCTTTTAAGCTTTCTGGCACTTCACCATTCACAATACGCTGAGCCAAACCTTCAACAATCGCAGTTTTACCCACACCAGGTTCACCAATGAGTACTGGGTTGTTTTTGGTACGGCGTGACAACACCTGAACGGTACGGCGAATTTCATCATCACGACCAATTACAGGGTCTAGCTTGCCCGCCAACGCACGTTCGGTTAAATCGATGGTATATTTATTGAGTGAGTCACGTTGATCTTCGTGATTATTGCTCATGACTTTTTCATCCCCTCTAATTTTGTCAATCACGCTACGCAAACTATCTGAGGTCACGCCTACACTGTTCAGTAGTGTTTTGGTCGCGCCCACTTCGGTCAAACCCAGCATCAACCAATCGGTTGACAAGAACTCATCACCTGCTTTTTGGGCAAAACTGTCAGCCAAATTCAAGGCTTTAACCGCATCTGGACTTAAGTTGATATCGCCTGTTGGATTGGTCAAAGTCGGTGCATCAGCAATCGCTTGCTGTAATTTGCTTTGCAAATCACGTAGGTTTGCGCCTGCTTGTTGTAATAAACTGACATTGGAGGCTTCTTCGAGCAAAGTCGCCAATAAGTGAATGCCTTCAATGGCAGTATGATCTTTCCCTATCGCGAGAGATTGGGCATCGGATAAAGCTTGCTGTAGGCGGTTGGTAAACTTTTCAAAACGCATTCTTGTTATTCCTCACAACAAATTGTGTACTTGATGGATATATGGGAACGCAGGCGTAAATTTCAATTAAATTTTTATATATTTTTCAAAATCTTAATTAAAATTAACGGTTAGATTTCAATTATAATATTGGACTGATTAAAGTAAATTTCAAGTTTAATCTGGTAATTTTTTTATAGTGAGTTGAATTATTGACATACACTTGTATATCAACAAATTAAAGGCTTCTGATTATTATTCATGCAAATAGAAATATTTAGTTACAATGATTGGCAAATATACCAACCATTGTATGACCTATCAGTCAACGCTTAATCTTGTTCAATAATTTCAAAATCATGGCTAATTCCAACACCACCATCAGATAGCATTTTACTGGCAGAACAGTATTTTTCTGCTGAAAGTTCAACCGCCTTCGCGACCTGCTTTTCCTTAACAGCCTTGCCTTTGACCACAAAATGCAAATGAATTTTGGTGAACACTGCAGGGATGCTATCGGCACGTTCTGCTGTTAACTGACATTCAACATGCGTCACTTCTTGGCGTGATTTTTTTAAAATAGTCACAATATCGAATGAAGCACAACCACCAAGTCCCATTAAGATTAACTCCATAGGACGTGGACCACGGTTTTCACCACCATATTCTGCGGATCCATCCATCACTACAGAATGACCACTTTCTGATTTGGCTTCAAAAGCAACGTTCTCTAACCACTGAACACTTGTTTGCATTGCAACTACCTAAAAAAAACTATAAATTGACACGGGTATTTGTACACTAACATAACTTGAGTTGATAAGGAATTTCATCTCTACTGTGTGACAAGTTCAGACTAGGTCTTGTGCGATCTATTATTTATCCATTTTCGGAACCGTTAGCATGACTTCAAACTTTTCACAGCTGAGCACTGATGCATTGTCCCCTGGACAACTGCCTGACTCAGTCAAAGCATTATTAAAACGTGCATACATCAACCGTTATCCAAAACGGACAACTATTGTTGATGCGGGGACTGAATCTAAATCGTTATATTTGATTTTAAAAGGTTCAGTATCAATTATTCTTCGCGAAGATGATGATCGCGAAATTGTTGTGGCATATTTGAATCCAGGCGACTTTTTTGGGGAAATGGGTCTGTTTGAATCGAATCCACAACGTACTGCAGAAGTTCGTACTCGTGATGTCTGTGAAATTGCAGAAATTACTTATGAAAACTTCCACGAACTCAGCAAACAATATCCTGACTTAAGCTATGCCGTTTTTGCACAGCTGGTACGTCGTTTAAAAAATACTACACGTAAGGTAACTGACCTTGCCTTTATAGATGTGTCTGGTCGTATTGCACGTTGCTTGATTGATCTTTCTGCGCAACCAGAAGCCATGATTTTGCCAAACGGTCGTCAAATTCGTATTACACGCCAAGAAATTGGTCGTATTGTCGGCTGTTCACGTGAAATGGTCGGGCGTGTTCTAAAAACACTTGAAGAACAAGGCATGATTGAAACTGATGGTAAAGCCATTCTGATTTTTGATGCTTCTTTGGAGCAAAATGAATCCACTGATGGCAACTTTGATGACGAGTAAACCATCTATATGCTCATTAAAAAAGCAAATCTTCGGATTTGCTTTTTTATTACCAGCTGTTAACTTTTTACCATTTTCAATTATCAAAATACCATTATTGCTGTCACTACAATGAAGTAGCAATTTTCGCAGCCACAAGTGGCGCAAAATGGTTTCAGCTCTTGTAACATCAATATATACATATAATCTTGAGCGAGAGACAATATGCAATTTAAACCATTGGCAAAAACAGGCATTCTAGTTCCAGAAATCTGTTTAGGCACCATGACATTTGGTGAACAAAATACCCAGCAAGAAGCCTTTCAACAACTCGATTATGCGCTAGAACGAGGCTTATATTTTTGGGATACCGCAGAAATGTATCCCGTACCACCAAAAGTAGAAACTCAAGGTGCAACCGAAACCATCATTGGCAATTGGTTACAGCAACGTGGCGGACGTGACAAATTATTTTTAGCCTCTAAAATTGCAGGCCCTTCGCAAGGCGGCAGTCATATTCGAGACGGCAAAACCCGCTTTAACGCAGAGGATATTCATTCTGCACTGGATGGCAATTTAAAACGCCTACAAACCGACTATATCGACTTATACCAACTGCACTGGCCACAACGCCCAACCAACTTTTTTGGCAAACTTGGTTATGGCAACCAAGAAGCACAAAATACGCAAGAAGTAACCGACCTTGCTGAAACCTTAACCGCGTTGCAACAAGAAATTCAAAAAGGACGGATTCGCTATATAGGTCTGTCGAATGAAACCCCTTGGGGCACCATGAAGTTTTTACACTTGGCAGAACAATTAGGATTAAGTAAATTTGTCAGCGTACAAAATCCATATAACCTGCTGAATCGTACTTATGAAATTGGCATGTCTGAAATCGCCCATTATGAAGGTGTTGGACTACTCGCCTACTCACCTTTGGCTTTTGGTTATTTAACTGGTAAATTCCGTCATGGCGCACGCCCTGCCAATGCACGTGTCACGCTATATTCACGTTTTAGCCGTTACAGTAATCCACAAAGCGAATGGGCAACCGAGCAATACGCCCAACTTGCAGAACAACACGGCTTGAGTTTGACGCAACTGGCGCTGGCATTTATCAAGCAGCAATTTTTTGTGACAAGTACCATTATTGGCGCGACGAATATGGCGCAACTCAAAGAAAATATTGATGCCTTTGACATCACCTTATCAGATGAAATTTTACAAGGCATTGAAGCCATTCATCGTCAACAACCCAATCCAGCGCCCTAATTTTATTTTAAGCACTGCTTTAAAATGAAATTAAAAATATGAACTCAGCAATAATTCATCATTTTTATGCTGTTTAAAGTCAAAAAGTCTTCATAAAAAAAGATGCGCATAAAACCATGCGCATCTTTTTTGTGTTTTATCTTAACCAGTTGAACTGGCTGAGGTCATCTTAACGACGACTTTGGTTATATAGCGCTTGTGCTGCTGGCAAGTTTTTACGCATTGCTTCAATACGCTGACTGTTCGATGGGTGAGTCGATAAGAAGGACGCACCGCCGCCACCTTCAAGCTTGTTCATTTTTTCCCAAAGGGTAATTGCAGCTTGTGGGTTATAACCTGCACGCGCCATCAGCATTAAACCACCCTGATCGGCACGACTTTCCAAATTACGTGAATATGGCAAGCCAATCCCAATTTGGGTACCCAATTGCGCTGCTGCTGCACCCAATTGACCAACGTTATTGCCTGCCGCACTTAAACCTACGTTCAAGGCAATATTGGTTAAAGCCTGTGCACCAATTTTACTTTTCGCGTGTTCTTCTAAAGCATGCACCATTTCATGCCCCATAATTGCGGCAATTTCAGCATCAGTTAAATTCAGTTTATTCACAATACCAGTGTAGAACACCACTTTACCACCAGGTGCGACAAAAGCATTGACTTGATCAGACTTAAGTACCGCCAATTGCCACTGGAAAGGCTGACCTGTTTGGTTCATTTGATTGGCATGTGGAATCAAACGCTGAAACACAGTATTGATACGTTTATACGTGGTGGAGCTTGTGTCTAACTGATTTTTATTGCGTGCGTCTTGCACCATTTCATTATAGCTTTTGGTAGCAGTTGCATTTAAGGTCGCAGTATCTGCACCCGCCATGTCTGCAACAGTCGTACACCCTGAAACTGTGATTGCGCCTGCGGCACATAAACTTAACATCAGTTTTTTGTTCATTATAATAATCTCCGCCTTGCGAGCTATCTTCATACCAATCAATTATATGAAATCAATTCAAGGCTTTAAATCTATAATCACTTCATAAACATATCATTTATGTAAACAACGCCTAAGCTGTGTACAGATTGTATGTCTGAGCGATCAATCACTACCCTAGTAAAGAAATTGATAACACAACCAAAATACTAAACAGAAAACATTTAAACCCAAGTAAATTTTAGACACTACTTCTACTTTTTCTTCCATTTCTGGATTTTTGCGTTTGTAGAGTAGGTAAGCATTTTGAATCAGAATCAGTGGCACCAAAATACAGGCAAAAATAACGCTTAAACCAATAAATGCCTGATACATAATATTCGGATCATGCTTTTGCGATAAAATCAGCATCATGGCAATGGTCGGTGCACCGCCCATCGCAAACAATAAAGAATAAAAAATCGTACTGGTAATATTTTTATGCATCCTGCATAACCTTAATTAAATTTAATTTTCTAAAGCCATTGTAACAAGCCACCCTGCTCTGCACAGCGCCAGTCATCTGCAACTTTAGTCTTGAAAAAACAACTCACTCAGCATCATCTATAATGTTTCCAAAAATGAGTCGCTATTGAAACTGAAACAACAGCAATAAAAAGCCCCATCATTTAGACAGGGCTGAATACATCATCAGAGCTTAAATGCTATGCTAAAGCACAACGACTTAAGCATCAAATGGATGACGTAATACGATAGTTTCTGCGCGGTCTGGACCTGTAGAAATAATGTCGATTGGACATTCAATTAACTGCTCAAGACGTTTGATGTAGTTCACTGCATTTTCAGGCAATTGTTCTACACTGGTCGCGCCCACAGTTGATTCAGACCAACCTGGCATTGTTTCATAAATTGGCTTTAAGTTTTCGTATGCAAGCGCATCAGAAGAACCTACACAACCTGAATCGGTATTTTCATAACCTACGCAGATTTTGATTTCTTCTAAACCGTCCAATACGTCTAACTTGGTCAAGCAGATACCAGACAGTGAGTTTACATCGACTGAACGACGTAAAATTTCGGCATCAAACCAACCACAACGACGTTGACGACCTGTAGAAGCACCGAACTCGTGACCCACAGTACCTAAGTGTTTACCAATCGCATCACCTACGTCATTTGCTGCGTCATACACCAACTCAGTTGGGAATGGGCCTGCACCTACACGTGTGGTATAAGCTTTGGTAATCCCTAAAACGTAGTCTAAATGTAATGGACCTAAGCCTGAACCAGAGCTTACACCGCCCGCAGTTGTATTCGATGAAGTCACATACGGATAAGTACCGTGGTCAACATCAAGTAATGAACCTTGCGCACCTTCAAACATAATGTTGTCACCGTTTTTACGGTAATTATGAATTTCAGTCGTTACATCAACCACTAATGGTGCAATCACTTCACGCCATTGGTCACATAGCGCTAAAACTTCATCTAACTGAACTGCTTCAACACCGTAGTATTGTGTCAATTGGAAGTTGTGATAGTCCAATAATTCAGTCAATTGAGCGCGTAGTGCTTCACCGCCACGAACCAAGTCAGCAACACGAATCGCACGACGTGCAACCTTGTCTTCATAAGCTGGGCCAATACCACGACCTGTTGTACCAATTTTGGCATTACCACGTTTTTTCTCACGTGCTTGGTCAAGTGCAATGTGGTTCGGCAAAATAAGCGGACAGTTTGGTGAAATACGTAAACGCTCTTTCACTGGCACGCCTTCTTGTTCCAAAATACCCATTTCTTTAATGAGTGCTTCAGGAGAAAGTACTACACCATTACCAATTAAGCACAGTACGTTTTCACGTAAAATACCTGATGGAATGAGGTGTAATACAGTTTTCTTACCACCAACCACGAGAGTATGGCCTGCGTTGTGTCCGCCTTGATAACGAACGACTGCCGCCGCCTGATCTGTGAGCAGGTCGACGATCTTACCTTTACCTTCGTCGCCCCATTGGGTACCAAGTACCACAACATTCTTGCCCATAATAGCCTCATTACATCATGCTGTTAAAATTGAAAACCAAGACCTGTAACATGAAACATGCCTTGGCGATTAAATTTTTTCGACTGTCCACTCACCATTTGCAAGAACCAATTGGTGCGTTGCGTATGGAACCGAGTTTAAATCATCATTACCCAACAATTGAATTACACTAAAGCCTTGCGCACGTGTGTTTTGAATAGCAGCAATTAAATCAGGTTGTGAGCCTTTAGGCGCAACAACAACAGACGATGATTCAAAACGACCTGCACTTAATACAAACAAGTCACAAGAGAAACCTGTTGCAGGGCGCGCACGTCCGAAATGCTGACCAATGCCATCATAACGACCGCCTTGTGCCAATGGTGCAGCACGATTTGGCGCATACACTGCATACATTAAACCTGTGTGATAGTGATAAGAACGCAGCTCAACCACATCAATACCAATATGCAAGTTTGGCCAACGTGCCTGAATTTCAGCTTGTGTTGCTTTCACGGCTTCAAACGCTTGCTTAAATTCGGTATTTTCCAACACATCAGCACTTAAATGAGCCTGCAAAGCAGTTAAATCACTGGCATAGCGACCTAAAGCATAAAAATCTGAACCGAAATTTAAATCTTGGGTAAATTCTGCCAATTCAGGCAATGCTTTACGCTGATATAAATCTGACAATTGACGTTCAGTGGCTTTGCTTAATTCTGCTTGTTTAACCAAGCTACGGAACAAGCCGACATGACCCAAGTCTAAATGCACACCTTCTGCCAAACCTGCTTCTTTTAGCAAGCTGAGCATCAGATCAACCATTTCTACATCGGCATCAATGCTGTCTGAACCAAATAACTCTGCACCCAATTGCAATGGTGCACGTGTGGTATTAAAACCTTGTGGTTTGGTATGTAAAACCGTACCTGCATAGCAGTAACGTGCAATGCCATCTACAGGATGTACATGCGCATCAATACGCGCCACTTGTGGTGTCATATCGGCACGAACACCCAGCAAACGACCTGAAAGTTGGTCGATCACTTTAAATGTGGCAAGGTCTAAATCTTGATTCGATTCTGAAAGAGAAGATAGAGATTCAATGTATTCTATGAATGGCGTGTACACCAACTGATAACCTCGAGATGCGAGGAAATCCAGTGACTTACGACGCAAGCTTTCAATCACTTGCGCTTGTTCTGGTAATACATCAGCTACACCATCAGGTAATAACCATGTCTCTGAAATGGGCATGTTGTAAACCTAAATTCTTGTTTGCGCGGAACGAATCCGCATAAAAAAATCGGGAGCACACCCGATTTCTCCTAGTTTAGCATGATACTTTTGCTCATGCACCTGACTTTTTCTGAAATATGCGGTAAAAAAATATGAATACACCACATCTTTCAAAGCCATCATTTAAAAGTCCTGATTTGATTTCACCGCCTTTGCCAATAAACTGACCAACTCAGCATTTTGCATTTCAAGCTGTGCGGTTTTTTGCACGGTTTTATCGAGTGCATCTTGCTGAACCTGCATCTTTTTGGCCAAATCTTGCATAATCTCCAACGTCTTTTTTAGATGCTCTTCTAAATGTAATACTTTTTGCTCGACTTGCTGTTGATGCTGCACATCACTGCTGCTGTCTGCCTGATTTTTAAATTGCAACCAAATCAGAAAAATGACAGCAAGTGCCAGCAAAAAAATAAATCCCCACAATAAAATAATCATCATGTCACTACTCTATTCAAATTTTCTATGCAAACTTTGTTATATCAATCAGTGAATTAACCGTGAATACGAAGTGTAAAATCTGTCATCACTATTACACGCTTTTCACACTTTGTATATGTCTTAAAAAGTAGCCGCTTACACCGCCCGCTGACTAAAAGATTCACACAAATCTAGTAAACGGTTGGCATAACCCCACTCGTTGTCATACCACGCAAAAACTTTGGCTTGATGACCCACGACCATGGTTTGACTTAAATCGACAATTAAAGAATAAGGTGAATGGTTAAAGTCGCTCGATACCAAAGGCTCATCGGTCACTTGCATAATTTCGGCATAATCATGCGCTGCCGAAGCACACAACACCTGATTCAATTTGTGCACCGTAATTGGTGACTGAGAAATAAAAGTTAAATCAATAGCTGCAACATTAATGGTCGGTACACGAATCGAGTAACCATCAATCCGATCTGCCATTTTTGGCATGACTTGTTTTAATGCACCCAAGGCAGATGAAGTTGTAGGAATAATATTTTGCCCTGATGCACGCGCACGACGTAAATCACGGTGTGCTTGATCCAATACAGTTTGATC
This sequence comes from Acinetobacter sp. ANC 5045, assembly GCF_004331005.1. NCBI lineage: Bacteria > Pseudomonadati > Pseudomonadota > Gammaproteobacteria > Moraxellales > Moraxellaceae > Acinetobacter > Acinetobacter sp. ANC 5045. The sequence continues at coordinate 92,061 of NZ_SJNS01000008.1, forward strand.
GGCTGTGACTGCATGAATTTCAGTCATTAATGCGGTATCAATTCCGAAAGCATCATCAATGATTTTAACTAATGGTACTAAAGCCTGCGTGGTACAAGATACGCTGGAAATAATTTGGTCGGTACTTTTGACTTCATGATGATTCACACCATAAACAATCGCAGCATCTACAGTATCGAATGGTGCAGCACCAATAATTACACGTTTGGCGCCCGCAGTAATATGCTGCGTTGCCGCCTCGCGGGAACGGAACAACCCTGTACATTCCAATACCACATCAACATTTAAGGCTTGCCACGGTAATTGCGCAGGTTGAGCCTGATTCAACACCTGAACTTTTAATTGCGCCAAACCTGCAGAAATATTCAAAAAAATCTGTTCATTTTCGAGGCTAATTTCCACCTGTCCTTTAAAACGACCATGGGTACTGTCATATTTAAATAAATGAACCAAGGTTTCTACATCGGCAATGTCATTTATGGCGACGATTTCAAAATGAAAGTCTTTGGGATTTTCAAACCAAGCCCGCAGCACATTGCGCCCGATTCTACCAAAGCCATTGATTGCCACTCGTTGCATGACTGATCCTTTCATAATGAAATCAAAATTTAAGCACAGACTATGTTAATAGATTTTGAGGCCTTACTGAAAAAAATCAGATCAATTCTGGGATTTTTCACTTAATTTGCTGATTAATTCGGCAAACTCAAAATACCCATCTAACAATTTCAGCTTGTGGTTGATTAGTTTGACACTCTCGCCTACGCACAAACATTCAACAACAGCTCATCATGCCCCACTTTCGTCAGCAATTTTCCATCATCCTCTATTCAAAAGATTTATTCTGCGCACAGCAACAGAGATTGATTCAGAATTGTCATCAATTCACGCTAAAATGATTGGTGATAATGGCTTTTTCCGTTATAATTTGGCGTTTTTAAAATTTTAAGCCTGCATGACAGCAAAAGAATTATTTTTGTCAGACTGTCTTGCGTTTAGCCCAATCGGAAATTATGGAGTGACTTGGTTGTGAGTACTCGTTTTATGACATCAGCTGAAATTCGTGAAGCATTTTTGCGTTACTTTGAATCGCAAGGGCATACACGTGTCGCATCGAGTTCTCTAGTACCCGCCAATGACCCAACCCTGTTATTTACCAATGCAGGTATGAACCAGTTTAAAGACTGTTTCCTTGGGTTAGAAAAACGTGATTATGTACGTGCTGTATCGTCACAAAAATGTGTGCGTGCAGGCGGTAAACATAACGATTTAGACAATGTGGGTTATACCGCACGTCACCATACTTTCTTTGAAATGTTAGGTAACTTCTCGTTTGGTGATTATTTCAAACGTGATGCAATTAAATTTGCTTGGGAATTTTTAACCAGTGAACAATGGTTAGCGCTACCAAAAGACCGTTTATATGCCACGGTTTACCACACCGATAATGAAGCATTTGACATCTGGAACAAAGAAATTGGTTTAGATGCTTCTCGTATTATCCGTATTGGCGATAACAAAGGCGGCCAATATGCTTCAGACAACTTCTGGGCAATGGGTGATACAGGTCCTTGCGGTCCGTGTTCTGAAATTTTCTATGATCATGGCGATCATATTTGGGGCGGTTTACCAGGCACACTAGAAGAAGATGGCGACCGTTTCATTGAAATCTGGAACAACGTATTCATGCAGTTTAACCGTACTGCAGATGGCGTATTGCACCCACTTCCAGCACCGTCTGTAGATACAGGCATGGGCTTGGAGCGTATTTCTGCAGTATTGCAACACGTCAACTCTAACTACGAAATTGATCTGTTCCAGCACTTACTCAAAAATGCAGCACAGATTATTGGTTTAGACACGACTGCTCTTGAAGTAACTGCACAGCAAACTGGCAAGCCTGTAGACTACCCTGCTTCACTCAAAGTAGTTGCTGACCACGCTCGTTCTTGCTGCTTCCTAATTGCCGATGGCGTGAATCCATCGAATGAAGGTCGTGGTTATGTATTGCGTCGTATTATTCGTCGTGCAGTACGTCACGGCAACAAGCTTGGCGCAACAGGTTCATTCTTCCACAAAATGCTTCAGCCTTTAATTGAAGTAATGGGTCAAGCTTATCCTGAACTTGCAGCAAATCAAGCGCGTATTGAAGCGCAACTTCTAAAAGAAGAAGAACAATTTGCCAAAACGCTTGAGCAAGGTTTGAAATTGCTTGAGGGTGAATTGGCACAGCTTAAAGGCTCGGTCATTCCTGGTGAAGTGGTATTTAAACTATATGACACTTACGGCTTCCCAACAGATTTAACGGCAGATATTGCACGTGAACGCGACTTGACCATTGACGAAGCAGGCTTTGAAGTTGAAATGGCAGCGCAACGTCAACGTGCACGCGATGCAGGTAAATTTGCAGTTGACTACAACTCAATTGTAAAAGTTGAAGGTGAAACTCAATTTGATGGCTATGACGCAACGACTGGTCAGGGTCAAATTGTGGCTATTTATAAAGATGGCGAACAAGTCGATGAAGTAGTTGAAGGCGATGAAGCTTTAATCGTACTCAATCAAACCCCGTTCTATGCAGAAAGCGGTGGTCAGATTGGTGATACAGGTCTATTCAAAAACGAAACAGGTATTTTTGAAGTTCAAGACACCAAAAAATCTGGCGGTGCTTTTGTTCATCAAGGTATTGTTACCATGGGCAGTTTAAAAGCTGCGCAAGCGGTGGAAGCGATTGTAAAAGCAGACATCCGCGAAGCTACTGCACGCAACCACTCTGCAACACACTTATTGCACGCTGCCCTACGTCAAGTTTTAGGTGCACACGTACAGCAAAAAGGTTCGTTGGTTGCTTCTGATATTTTACGTTTTGACTTTGCCAATGACCAACCTGTGTCATTTGAACAATTGCAAGAAATTGAGCGTTTGGTAAATGCAGAAGTCATTGCCAATACCGCAGTTTCTACTGAATTACTGGATATTGAAGCAGCCAAAGCCAAAGGCGCAATGATGCTATTTGGTGAAAAGTATGGCGATGAAGTTCGCGTACTTTCTATGGGTTCAATCATTGAAGATAAAAACTTCTCCATTGAACTTTGTGGCGGTATTCACGTGAAACGTACAGGTGATATTGGTCTGTTCAAAATCATCTCTGAAGGTGGTGTTGCAGCTGGTGTACGTCGTATTGAAGCAATTACAGGCAGCAAAGCCGTTGAAGCCGTTCAAAAAACTGAACGCGATATCAACAGCATCAATGCTTTGTTGAAAGCACAAAAAGACCAAACTTTAGAAAAAGTGAATACATTGGTCGATACAGCATCTAGCCTTCAAAAGCAGATTGAACAGCTCAATCAAAAATTAGCGCACTTCCAAGCAGCTGAACTTTTAAGTCAAGTACAAGAACTTGCTGGACGTACCACGCTCATTACCACTGTACAAAATATGGATGCAAAATCACTGCGTAATTTGCACGACGGTGTAAAATCCAAACTCGACCAAGCAGTGATTGTACTTGCAGGTGTAGAAGGCGATAAAGTCAGCTTAATCGCTTCTGTTGCACCAGACTTTACTGCTACGATTAAAGCAGGAGACATCATCAAACACTTGGCTACAGAACTAGGTGGTAAAGGTGGTGGTAAACCTGATTTGGCACAAGGTGGCGCGCCACTTAACGAGAACTTTGCAACGGTGATGGCAGGTTTAACTGCTTGGCTTGCGGCAAAATAATCTCACTTTTTGTGTAACTGACCCTGAGCAGGTAAATTCGGGGTCATGGCTTATATGGAACAACTATGGCACTAATCGTTCAAAAATATGGCGGTACCTCAATGGGTACTCCCGAGCGCATTTTAAATGTTGCTCGTCGTGTGAAGCGCTGGCATGATCATGGCCACAAAGTAGTGGTTGTCGTTTCTGCCATGAGTGGCGAAACCAATCGCCTACTCGCTCTCGCGAAAGCCATTACCGAAACCCCTGATCCGCGTGAATTAGACCAAATGGTGTCTACAGGCGAACAGGTGACGATTTCGATGTTAGCGATGGCGCTGAATTCTATTGGCGTTGCGGCAAAATCACTAACTGGTCGCCAAGTTGGTATTCAAACTGACAGCGCATTTACCAAAGCACGTATTGAAGCGATTAATACGGACGTGTTAACTGAAAACCTAGACGCGGGCCGTGTGATCGTGGTTGCTGGTTTCCAAGGGTTTGATGCTGAAGGTAACACCACGACTTTAGGTCGTGGCGGTTCTGATACTTCTGGCGTTGCACTTGCTGCTGCATTGAAAGCCGATGAATGTCAAATTTACACTGACGTAGATGGCGTTTACACCACAGACCCACGCGTTGCACCAAAAGCCAAAAAAGTAGATCGTATTTCTTTTGAAGAAATGCTAGAAATGGCTTCTTTAGGTTCTAAAGTATTGCAAATTCGTGCGGTTGAATTTGCAGGTAAATACCAAGTACCTTTACGTGTATTATCAAGTTTTGATAATGACAATGATGGCGCATTCGACGAAGATTTTAAACAAAATGTCGGCACACTCATTACTACTGAATTGGAAGACAACATGGAACAACCTATCATCTCAGGTATCGCGTTTAACCGTGACGAAGCAAAATTAACTATTTTAGGTGTGCCTGATGAGCCAGGTATTGCATCTAAAATCTTGTCACCTATTGGCGCTGCCAATGTTGAAGTTGACATGATCATCCAAAACGTAGAAGAAGATGGTACTACCGACTTTACTTTTACTGTAAACCGTGGCGAACTTGCCAAAGCAAAATCAATTCTTGAAGCAACCGCCAAAGAAATTGGTGCACGTGAAGTCGCTACACGTGGTGACATCGTGAAAGTATCTATCGTAGGTGTAGGTATGCGTTCACACGCAGGTGTTGCAAGCAAAATGTTTACTGCACTTGCAGATGAAGGCATTAACATTCTAATGATTTCTACTTCTGAAATTAAAATTTCAGTCATTATTGAAGAAAACTATTTAGAGCTTGCAGTACGTACTTTACACACTGTATTTGGTCTAGATCGTGAAAGCGGTGAGTCTAGCGCACGCGCTTAATACGCCCCTGTCAGAAAATGTAATTGTCTGACAAATTTTGCGAAAAAGTACAAAAAAATAGAGCCACTATAGTTTTTTTTATAGTGGCTCTGTTATATTGAGCAACATGCTTTCATAAATTTTGGCAGCGCTGTATCTTATAAAATAAATAATGATACGTTCCGTTAAAATTTACTGGTTTTTATTTGGTTGTGACTTTTAAATTGCTTTAAAAATCAATGCAGGTTTAGCATTTTGCAAGGAGATAAACATGCTGATTCTGACCCGACGTGTCGGAGAAACATTAATGATTGGGGACCAAGTCAGCGTGACTGTGCTTGGTGTCAAAGGTAACCAAGTTCGTATTGGTGTAAATGCCCCGAAAGAAGTATCGGTTCATCGTGAAGAAATCTATCAACGTATTCAACACGAGCGTGCCATGCATGAGCATTTGCAACATTTAGATCAAGATTATCAACCTTCATTTGAAGAAGATAACTACTCGCAAAATGACTTTAATCGTTAAACGATTAAGGTAATTGAATATAAAGCGGCTCATTTGCCGCTTTAAATTTTTCTGCTGAATGCTTTTTAAAAACTCGCATCATTTCAGAGTTGCTCGCTGATTCGAAGCATGTAAAGACTATTTTACAGGCAACTCAGCACAAGTTTTGCATGAAAATTACTGTGAGTTTTCCATTAACTCTAAAGCCTTACGCACAGGTGCAAAACTACGTCGATGTGCCGCAATTACACCATGCTGTGCAATGGCTTCAAAATGTGCTTTGGTTGGATAACCTTTGTGTTGAGCAAAACCAAATTGTGGAAATGCTTGATCAAGCAATACCATTTCACGGTCACGCGCCACTTTAGCTAAAATACTAGCTGCTGAAATTTCTGCATGCAATGCATCTCCCCCAACAACTGCGTCACAAGACATTGCTAAACCCTGCGGAATTTTATTGCCATCGACCAAGACATGCTCAGGTTGAATAGATAAGGCTTCCACCGCACGACGCATCGCCAATAACGACGCTTGCAAAATATTCAGTTCATCAATTTCGGCTGCAGATGCTTCTGCAATTGCCCAAGCCAAAGCCTTTTCCTGAATTTCAACAAATAACTTTTCACGCTTTTTTTCTGTCAGTTTTTTAGAATCATTTAAACCTTCAATCGGGTTATTCGGATCTAAAATAACTGCCGCAGCGACAACAGAACCCACTAAAGGCCCACGCCCTGCTTCATCTACACCTGCAATTTTCATCATCTTTTTCCAGAAAAAATAGGCTGAAATCTTCAGCCTATCTTACGATGCGAGTCACAACGCACCATTTTTAATTTTACAGAATCGGTAAAACTTATCTTACTGCTTCTGCCACACATGCATTAATGGTTCGAGATACTGCATTGCTCACAATGGTTGCACGTGCAGCAGGGTCAATTGCTGCAGTGGCTAAATCTACTGCAGTCACATTTTGTGGTGCTTTTTCACTAACACAACCACAAATTTCCGCTTGAACATTTTGCTTTTGCGTTGGTGTCATAACACGTGTCGCAGTGTGCCATGCAGGAATGTTGTTTAATTCAGTCACACACTTGGCATTAATTGCAATTTTAATCGCCGCCATACCCAATTGTTGAGTTGCTGTCGGTGCAGTTGTCGTTCCTGTAGTAGTACCTGTAGTGGTGGTACATGCAGATAAAACCAAAGCGATAGGTGCCAATACAGCGAGTAGTTTTTTCATGGATATTTCCTGTATTTAATATTCAAGTCATTTGAGTGAAACAATGCCGCTATTGTGCCTAAACTTGTTTGACGAAGGAATAGCTTTTTGCAATTTCTACATTCATGTGCTTAGGCTTAAGGCTAGGGGCTGTTGACAATTTTTCTATGTTTGCGACAACGCATATTTTTTAGCTGATATAAGGCATGAGGTAGGAAATTTAGTCATTCTAAATGACTGACTCATAACGCAATAGCAGCAAAAAATATGCTTGTCCTGAAAGGCTGTGGCTAAAACTTTCTCAGATTGCGTTATGAAACTTGGCAATAGTCTCGCTATTCCCTGCGTTTCATGCCTGATCTGCTCAGTTTTAGCCTACAGCGCAAACTATTTATGAAATATCAACAGCCCCCTCAAGAACGCTATTTTTTTTGCAGCGTTGCAGATTTTCAACACTCCGTTGCAGGTGGATACTTTTTTCGCTACATGCTGTTGTTTAGCATGCAAGCACACTATTCGCCTGAAACACAACATGAACAGTTCTCATTCATATTACACCCGTACCGCACAAGTTTTACATTGGCTCATGGCGATTATTTTTATTGGTGATTCGCTTATTTTGGCGTTACACCCACCCTGCGCCACAACTGCCTGACAGCATGTCACCGTTGATGAAAACACTAGCGCATTTAGGACATCTAGGTCTGTATTTTATGCTGATTGCGATTCCAATCACGGACTGTTTGTTTAGCTGGAGCGTGGGTAAACCTGTGCCTGTGTTGTATTTATTTGAAATTCCAGCCTTGGTGGATAAGAACCCCGAACTATTAGCAATTGTTAAACCTGTGCATACTTATTTGTCATGGTTTGCAGGGGCAATGGTGGTTGGGCATATGCTTGCAGCACTTAAACATCACTTTATAGATAAAGACGATGTATTGCGTAGTATGACGCAACAAGGTAAATAATTTTTAAAGCTTGAGTTTAAAGCGATTCAAATCGTTCTCCCACAAAAAAGCAGCTTAAATTAAGCTGCTTTTTTGTAGTCTAAGCTAATCTAAATTCAGTTTAACTCATCCCAATGCTTGAATTTGCTCAATCCATTTTTGCTTTTCTTCAGCCGAAATAAATGAAGCTTCAAAAGAATTAACCGCCAATTGTTTTAATTCAGCATTGCTTAAATCTAAAGCTTGGCTAATAGCAACAAAGTTATCATTCATATAACCACCAAAATAAGATGGATCATCTGAATTAACTGTCACTTTAACACCCTGCTGCAATAAACGGCGGATGTTGTGCTGTGCCATATCATCCACTACGCATAGCTTTAAATTACTCAATGGACAGACCGTGAGCGGCATTTTCTCTGCAATTAGACGTTGCATTAATACAGGATCTTCTTCAGAACGCACACCATGATCAATACGGTTTACTTTCAGTAAATCTAATGCTTCCCAAACATATTCGGCTGGCCCTTCTTCGCCTGCATGTGCCACGACTAAAAAGCCTGCTTCACGTGCTTTGGCAAAGACACGTTCAAACTTTGAAGGTGGATGTCCAACTTCGCTTGAGTCCAAACCCACTGCGATAATTTGATCTTTATAAGGCAAAGCCTGTTCAAGTGTGGCAAATGCTGCATCTTCGCTTAAATGACGCAAGAAACACATAATTAAATTTGAACTGATGCCTAATTTTGTTTGCGCATCATCACAAGCACGTTGTAAGCCATTAATCACGGTTGCAAATGCCACACCACGCTCGGTATGGGTTTGCGGATCAAAAAACATTTCGGTATGTACCACACGGTCTTCAACACATTTTTCAAAATATGCCCAAGCCAAATCGTAAAAATCTTGCTCATGCACCAACACTTGTGCGCCTGCATAATAAATATCTAAAAAAGACTGCAAGTTATGAAAGTTATATGCTTGTTTGACTTCTTCTACGGACTGATAAGGGATGTCTATTTGGTTGCGCTGCGCAATGGCAAACATCAATTCAGGTTCAAAAGTACCTTCAATATGCACATGCAATTCTGCTTTAGGTAATGCACAGATTAGCTCAAGTTGATTCATGTTCTGTCCTTTTTGCTATTTTATGGGAGAATATTAAAAAATTGATCAAAATAAAAAAGGGTGCAAACTGAGTTTACACCCCTTTTCAGTTTAAGAATATTAACCGCCAAACATGGCAAATTTTAATGCCCAAAGTGCAGCAATAATCCACACCATATAAGGTACAGACTTGGCTTTGCCAGTGAGTAGTTTAATCAGCGCATAGCTAATAAAGCCCATAGCGATGCCATCGGCAATAGAATAAGTAAATGGCATGAACACGACTGTTAAGAATGCAGGCACGGCTTCGGTGATGTCATCCCAATCAATATGCACAATGCCTTGAATCATCAACACACCCACAAATAACAAGGCAGGTGCAGTCGCAAAACCTGGTACCGATTGCGCAAGTGGTGCCAAGAACAAACAGGCAATAAACAACAAGCCAACAATCACTGCGGTTAAGCCTGTACGACCACCCGCTGCAACACCTGCAGATGATTCAATATACGGCGTTGTTGAAGATGTACCCAATGCCGCACCTGCAACAATTGCAGAAGAATCGGCAAAAAGTGCTTTTTTCAAACGGGGTAATTTACCATCTTGCAACAAGCCTGCACGGTGTGAAACACCCACTAAAGTACCTGTAGAGTCGAATAAATCGACTAAGAAAAATACGAAAATTACGCCAATTAAACTTGCTGTAAATAGACCTTCAAAGTCCATTTGCATAAAAGTAGGTGCAATAGATGGAATTTCACCAACCACACCTTTAAATTCGCTTAAACCTAAAGCTGTTGAAATAGCAGTCAGCACCAAAATACTGATGATAATTGCACCACGTACTTTAAAGTGATGCATTACTACAACCATTAAAAAGCCAAGTAGCGCTAACAGTACTGATGGTTGTTTTAAGTCACCCAAGCCCACCAAAGTCGCAGGATTATCAACAATAACACCTGCATTTTTTAGGGCGATTAAAGCTAGGAATAAACCAATACCACCGCCAATGGCTAGTTTTAATGACATGGGAATGGCATTAACAATGGCTTCACGGATTTTAAACATGCTAATGGCAATGAAAATAATCCCTGATACAAAAACTGCAGCCAAAGCCGTTTGCCAAGGCACACCCATGCCTAAACACACCGAGTAAGTGAAATAAGCATTTAGCCCCATGCCCGGTGCCAGTGCGATTGGGTAGTTAGCAACAATCCCCATCACTAGGCAGCCAATTGCTGCGGCTAAGCAGGTGGCGACAAAGACAGCTCCATGATCCATTCCTGTTTCAGATAAAATCATTGGATTGACAATAATGATGTAACACATGGTTAAGAAGGTGGTTACACCCGCCAAAATCTCGGTACGGAATGTGGTCTTGTTTTCGCTTAATTTGAATAAGCGCTCAAGCATTCCCGCTGAGGATGGATTAGGAGTCGTCATGACCTAGCCCCTGTAAATAAACTGAATTTGCAGTATGACTGAATTTTAAGTCAGCACTTAAAAGCCTGTGTTAGTTGCAACAATAGATTTGCCCAATAAGCATGTGAAATTACACAAAAGAGATAAACTTAATTCACAATCAAGCATTTGATTTTATCAAAATCAAAAATTCGGAATGCTAAATAAAAAAGCCGCATAAATTTTATGCAGCTTTGTTCATCTTTTTTTTACTTCAGTCACTCTCAAAAGTAATGCCTTTGAGTTGTGATGAAGCAGTTTCAATTGGCAAATTATACCATAGGGATTTTTTAAAAATTCTAGTTTTTTGAATTAAAGATAAAATTTTACGATAAAGTGAAGCACACAAAAGTGTGATGAATAAAGCAATTACCACACATTATGTTAGAAATTTCTACGCTTATTCTGTGACTTGCAAAATCTGTGGTGTAGCCGCTTCTGTTTTTTCTAGCGATAAATTTGCAGATTCAGTCAAAACTCGGTTCAGTTCTGCCTGCTTTCGCGTTTCCTCTTCCAAGTAAACGAGATAACCTAATAAAACGACCAACACCACCAAAACTGGCACAAGAATGTGTTTCATGTCATTTACTTTTATTGAACAATTTTCATACATATTAGCAAAAATTATGCTCGGTGTAACTCTTAATACGCCCCAGTCAAAATTTGTGCTTCAGCGATCAAACTCAATCTATTACATTAAGCCATTGTATGAATGGTATTTTTAAAACGTTTCCAAGATACATAGAAAAATGTTGTTGCAATTGCGATTAACCATAGAAAGGAAGGCCAGACCACATCCAATCCTGCATTTCGGTATAAAATTGCTTGCGCCAATGTTACAAAATGCATTGTCGTTGCAATCAACATGATATTTTGAATAATTTCTGGCATGCTTTCTCGTGGTGTACTTGCCCCAGACAACATTTGCAAGGGAATCAGAATAAGCATCATCAGCAAACCGAATTGCGGCATCGATTTAGACACGGTTGCCATATATATACCCATTGAGGTTGTTGCAAATAAGGTCAACAAGGCTCCAAAGAAAAATAACAGCAAACTTCCTTCTATGGGTACCTGTAATGCCCCCTGCACCACTACTTTTAAGCCTAAAAAAGCTGCTAAAAGCACCACAAGGCTCATCGATAAAACCTTTGCCAGCATAATTTCAAAAACCGTGACTAGCATAACCGTTAAATGCTTAATGGTGCCATGTTCTCGCTCACGAATCAGTGCACAAATGAAATGTGGAAAGAGGCTTCAAAGCTCTAGTGCAAAATAAGCCGAAAACTTACATGTGTACACCACTGTGTACATATTTTTAAACTATAAGCGAATTTATGTATCTTTAAGAAAAGCAATAAAAAAGCCCTAAATCGTTATAATTCAGAGCTTTATTACTTATATGAAGTTATGTAACAACATATAATTTTAATGTATTGGTAGGCATATCCAGACTCGAACTGGAGACCTCTACGATGTCAAAGCCAAAGTATTAACATTAAAATCATTATATTAAATTCTAACAGACGCAATTCTGTCGCAGAATAAAAATACTATAGCGCATTTTAAACAAAAAAAAAGAACCCTGATCCGTAGACCAGGGTTTTATTCACTTCTCGAGCGCATCTTCAAAAATTGCAGCATATCCAGCAACAAGTTTTGCTTTGTCAGTACCGTTAATGATACGACGTGCACCCTCGTAGTCTGTTTTCTGCAGATTGATGAAGTCATCCAGTTTTTTGTTTGTGAACCAACCTTCTTTAGAGCCGAGCACTAATATTTCGGCTGAAATGGTTGATTGCATCGCTAAGTCTGGATTCTTAATCAGCTTGCCACCAAGTCTAAGCTTTTGATCTGCACGCTCATAATTGACTTGCCACGTTAGCTGCACGTGCCCGCGTCCATACCAAGGCCAATAACGCAAATTCTTTTTACGCCAAGCCTCGCTCAGCCAATACGCTTCACGTACTGGCTCCATTGTTGCGTTTGTTTCATGATATGCAGTCGCAAGGATGTACGCGACTTGCTGCAAGTCCGTTACTTTGTACTTGTTCACGGCAAGCAGAATTGCATTGATATTATTCACATGCGTCTGTTTAAGTTTTCCCTTAAACAATTTGTCTCGCACATGATCGAAGCCTGCTTTGCTGAGCGCGATTGTATCTGCTGAGCTTGCACTCACAAACACCAGCGGCTGTACAAGACTTCCTTCTGGATGCAACTTTGGCTCTTTTTTTAGCCGCGCTAGCGTCATTGCAATAGCAACAATCCCCCCAATCCAAACACCCCAAGTATCGGGAATTTGATCTTTAATCTGTTGTGGAATATGATTCCATAAAACAACAAGCTGCTCAGAAAACAAAATTAGAAGCGTAAAAAAAGCGCTTAAAATAGCGCCAACTTTTACAGTTAAGTATTTATATGACTGCTTCCAGTCGTCAATCAATTTCATTTTTCCTCTCTCATATTTCGTTCATAAAGTTTGTTGCGGATTTCTTCAACCGTTCTTAAAAGCTGATCAGACTGTTTTTCAAGAACTTGGATGGACTGGCTGTTTGTCATTGCCTGAGCGTTTACCGTGTCTGTCTTACTCGTTTGAGTATTCCACGCGACTACAAACAAACCAGCCAAAAAAATGCCACCAAAGCGCACAAGATTAGTAATGCTGTCGATCTTGGTTTTACTTTCATGCAACACTCTGATCTGTGAATCCACCTCCTTAAATCTTGGCTCCACTTCATTCTTTAGCTGCTTGATCTCACTTTTAAAGTTTGACTTAGCTCGATCCAAGTCATCTTGCAGATTGTCACGCGTTTGAGTTAAGTCATTGCGGGTCTGCTGATGCTCTTTATTGAGCTGCTCCAACTGCATATTCATGCGATCAAGTTTTTGTGGCATCTCAGCGAGCTTGTCCATATTTTTAGATATGTCGTTGATCTTGTCTGAGATGGCAAGAAGCTGCCCTGCTGTTGCTACAGGTGGGTCTGTCGAGTAGTCATTTGGCATTGCGCCCCCTAAATTTTGGTAATAAAAAAGCACCTTTAATGGGTGCCTATTTAACAGTTTTGAGTTGTTTCTCTTCCTTTGTGCTAATTTCCCTCAAAGCAATGCCTGATTTCGTGAACGCTTGCTTCAATTTAAATTTTCACACTTCGATCTGAACTACATCTCATTAAATCGCCTGAATTCTAGCAGCATAAGCGGACCAGTTTGGGGCGGATTGATATGCTGCGACAGACCCTGCGGGAACTTTGAAAATACATGCAGCATTTAATGATTGAAATGATGTTGAAACAATTGATGGTGGAGTTGTTGCTCTAACAATTATCTCTAAACAAGATGACCATAATTGGAATGCGTTTCCAGCAATTGTTTGTATTGATGATGGCAAATCGAGAGATGACGCTGATGACCAACCCGAGAAACACACCGCGGGGATGTTAGAAATACCTTCTGGGATTACTAAACTTAACGCATTGCCCCAGCCTTGAAACGCATTATTTCCAAGTGATGTTAGCGATTGCGGTAGTAATAAGAATTTAGACTGAGCCCAATCTACAAACGCGTAACTACCGATTGATGTAACCCCTTCCGATATAGTCAATCCTGTGACCCGCCTCCATATCGAGCTGTTGCTTGAGTGTGACCTCATAGCATCTGAACCTATTGCTCCATTGATATTGATTGTCACATCTCCGATATTGCTAGGGAAGTTTTGAGAATCCCCTGAGAATGCGATCATTGCACTTTGCACTTGGCTTGGCGCAAAAATCTCAATAGTCTTTGTTGCTGCATCTTTTTCAGCAGTCACTGTAACTTTTTGTCCGCCAGTATAATTAGATGAAAAAGGGACTGTAAAGTCCCCATTTGCGTCCGCTACACCTGTATAAATAGCCATTCTTACTCCTGAATTTCAATTGTAATTGTTGCGCCCGCAACTGACTTTCCACTAATTGATGAACCATCAAACTGCATGTTTGCACGTAAAGCTTCATCAACATTAACTGTAATATCTGCAACTGGTACTGTGTTACCTGTAACGCTGCTGCCGTCAGTTGTTGCAGTCAAAATCAAGCTAGCTGACTCAGCAAAGAATGAATGTTCAAATACTTGATATGAGTCATACCCATCTCGCACAGACCATAATTTCAATGTATGTGGCTTATTTGGAATTAACACGCTAGACAGAATGGTTGCTGTATTGCCGACTATTCCACTTGCACTATCTAAAACAACATTTTCAGAACTTAATTCATAAGAATATGTTGTGTTTAATTCAGCATCGTCAGAAGCATCATAAAAATCAATAACTTGATTGGTTAAACGATTTCGACCAAGCCAAGTTAATACAATATTGTTTGTCGTGATAATGGTTTCAGGATAATAGACATTATTAATCTTCACATTTGCTGGTGGGTAAGGTCGAATTGCACGAGAGCGCATATAAACAGGCGCACTGCCAAGATGCTCTAGTTTGGAGCTTGGTGTAACCGTTAATGCAGATTCCCTTACATTCTGATCTGCCGAATATTCAGTTAGTGAGAATAATCCATCATCAGGATTGGATCGAAAAAAATACATGCCATTATCCCAACCCCTTGGAATGGTATCCAATGCACCGCGTTTAACGGTTAAGATGCTTGTTTCAATATCAAGCGATTCAACAATCATGAACTCATAAGAGCCAAATTCACCTGATAACCAAGTACCAACAACAATCAAGTCATTCGGATTCAAGTAATCTTCAATCTGTAAATTTTTGACAGTAATCTGTGTTGCTGTTCTTGATACTAATTGATCAAATTGACCGCTTGTAACAAACTCAGCGTTGCCATCAATAATCCAGCCATCTTCTGGTTTATCCACGTTTGCGGTTGTGATTTCAGCATATAGAGCATTCCACTGCGGTCTGCGATATGTTGAGAATGTAAAACCTACATCTGGATTATGCGCAAGCTCCTCATCAATTTTGCGCTGCCCGATATTTTGGATTGCAATGTAGTAAGGTGCTTCAAAAGTTTCACCAATTGCGGGCTTGGCAGGTTCGGCTTTTTCTTCAGTTGAATCATCAACCACAATACTTGTGTTCATCTCTCCCGAATATGGCACAACTTCTTCAAAATCAATCATCACCTCATTATTTAAGCCGTTGCCTAAATCAATTTTCATGATTCGAGCTAAAATTGTGCCTTGCCATTTTTTAGACCAAGTAATTTCTACCAAGTCATAGCGATTCCATTTTCGAGCTTCGCGCCATCCAGTTGTAAATGTGCCTTTCCACGCGGGTGTGGAGTATTGCTTCAACTTCCAATTCGCCACAATTTCAGCATTTCGCATATTCATAAAATATGGAAAATCAATGGATTCAGCATTTGCCTTGCCCATTGTTAAAATTGAGCCGTTTTCATAAACTGAGAAAGTTGAATTTTTGATGCGCTGACGGTCGTAATATGTGACGTTGAGTTGATTTACAATGTCATCACTATTCATGACTTCGAGTGACAAATCCTTGATCTTGTTTTCAGCAATAGCATGAATATCATCCTCACCAAACCAGTCATCACGGAATAAAACCATTTCATACAAGCCAGTTTGACGATTTACGCGGATTCCAGCTTCAATGTGATAGCAAAGCTCCTCAATTGCATCAATGCAAGATTTCTCATCAATTGCCCATGAGATACCCAGACCCTCATCCCAAATTCTATTGGCCGCTTTCATGAAATTAATATCATTTACATCAACTTCAGGTTTTGCCATTGCCGTATCATCTGTCAAAATTTCACGGATTTTGTGAATTGGATTTATATCATGCCCTGTTGATGAGAATACCCAACTATTATTATATTTTGTAAATTTTACGGATACCCCAGCAATAATCGAATATGTTTGCCCAGTTATTAGCTCTGGATTTTTCGACGACTGCCGCATAAATATATCCATTCCATCATTAAACAACCCTACAATTTTTCTATAATGCCGACCGTCGCCATCCTTGTATGTTGTGTCTGAGTAGACCAGTATTGGTTGTTCGTACAATTGACTTGTTTGTAATCCATTGTAAGTAAAAAGCATTTCAACTATAAAGTACCCGCTAATAACACTGGACTTATATAATGACAACTCCGCGACTCGCTCAGTACCAACACCTGTTTGCGCTCCAGTTAATCCAGTTATAAGGCTGCTAGATAGAAAATCCTCTCCTGAAGATGTTATTGCAGATGAATCTTTTTCTGAAATTTGAGATCCGTTTGTTGCAACACCGTGCCTAAATAGCACAGTCGATCCTATTGTAACTTTAGTTTTAACATCTTGACTATTTACCACATATGTGCGGCCAATCTCACAAACCCACGGTCTCGCCTCTGTTGATGCGTACCACTGCTCACGCCCATCATTTCTAACGCGCGTTCGCTTCACCCATAGCAACATCTCTTTCATGTAATTTGAGTTGCCGAAATAAAATGGTTGATCAATCGTATTGCCACGAAATACCAAATAAGACTGATACGGGTACGCAGAAACCAAGTCAAAATGCTGTTTGTACGCTAAATTTTGCTGTGGCTGTGGATAGCCAAATTCAATGTCAATATTCCCAACCACACCGCCTGCATCTTGCCCAAATAAGCTCGGCTTGTTTACTGGCAGCATATTAGAAGGGTGTTTTTCTGGGTCATGAATAATCCAACCGCGATTATCAAAATTAATCGCAATAAACTTCTCAATGCGATTCCCGATAAATGCTGCAAAGCTTGTGTAATAGCGGTATCCAGTGACTTGTGATGACTTGCCAATCCCTAAAAAACCACCTGATTTTTGCTTAATTGCTTCGCTTTTTTTATTCCACAAATCCGTGATATTTGGGTGGATGTGTGGGCTTCCTGCGATGTCACAAAAAGACACCCCTTCATCTGCTATTGTGCCGTCAATTTGGCTTGCCTTTGGGCGGTTTTTCTTCTGCATTTTGCGCATTTGAATATAGCTGTAAACACTAAACACAAGAGCAACAACCGCAGCGACAGCCATCCAAACGATTGATTTCGTGGTTTCAACTTGCGAAAAATCATAATTCGCTAAAATAACTTCTATATTCATTGCTGACTCACTTAATAACTTGCGTTTCTAATGGATTCTCAGTCGGCATATTCGGATGCCCGCCATAACGCAAATGATTATTAAATTTCTCGTGACAGGTTTTGTGCGATTGGTCACAACCAGGCGCAACTCGTACCACATCACCGACTTTCAAGCCGATATGTTGGCGATACAATCGAGAGCTATTGCTTCCACTGTTAATGATGAATGTGTAGACGCCATCTTTTTGCAGCACACCTCGATTAAGCCATCCCGCAGGATATGTTTTTACTTCCATCACTGGATCGCCATCTACATAAGTCGGATTGCCTTGTCCATCCAAAACAGGCTGCCCAAATTCATCTAACACTGGCACCTGTTCAAAAACAGGATTGCCGCTTTCATCAATAACTTGAGTCGGGTTCACTGTGTAAGAAACATTCAGCCCATCAATTGCAGTTACAGTCACTTCAAACGACCATTCGTTAAAATCCAATCCGCAAAACTTGTCGTAAATGTTATTCATGCACGTACGCTGATATTTTCGAGTCAAAATCTTGCGACGCATAAAACTTTCAGAAGTTGAGCAAACTAGCGTCATGGTGTTGTCACGATCACTAAATTTAGGCTGCGTCACTCGCCCTTTAAACAACACAAGCGACTCACCCGCATCTAGCTCAATCAATGTGAAATACACCGATTCAAGATAAATCTTGTTTAAAAAAACTTGAGTAAAGCTCTGTTCTTGCTCGTTGTTTAATAAGT
>NZ_SJNS01000009.1:0-119820 GCF_004331005.1 Acinetobacter sp. ANC 5045
ATGGCTTATACAAAACAGAGGTGATTGAATATTTAAAAGCAGATTGGCAAGGTTTAGCGGATGTACAACTTGCGACATTAAATTGGGTAGATTGGTTCAATAAAGAGCGTGTACATAGTGCACTAGGTTATGTGCCACCTTTTGATTTTGAAGCAATGTACTATGATAAAATTAATCCGTTAGGTCAGGTGGCCTAACTTAAATAAAAAGTCTCCGACAAACCCGGTACGGTTCACTATTCATCAAGTGATATTGTTAAATTAATACCCCAAAAATCAGAATACTTAAAGCCTAATCAATGGGATACATTGTCCCAAGATGATTTACGCTTTATTCATTCTCAATTGCTCACAGAAAAAGATTTACATAAATCACTTTTAGAAAAAAATTTGATTTTAGAGATAGAGAAAGTTTTATTAAAGACTTGATAATTACTGGACGCTATTTTAAATATCCGATAAAATCGTCTTGTGCCTCTAAAAGACTTTTAAATTAAGTAAAGATTGGTGAATTTATTGACGTGCACACAAAACCTCATCTTCCTTAATAGGTAAGTTAATAAATTTCACTACAATGTAGGGAAAATATTCTCGCCTACTTTACTTTATAAATTTTAATCATTATTTTTTAAAAGCAAAATTAATCATGCACGATTTCAATCTGAATTAATTCAGATTGAAATCAATTATTTTTATTTTTACTTTATCCTAAAAATTATTACGCTGGATTAAATCAAAACTATTAAATTAATATCGCTTATACTTTTAATAAATAGTAAATCTGCTACAATCTAACCATCTTACTTGGATAATTGAGACAATCTAAGTGATCATGGTTTTAGGAAGATTGCTCGCATTCTCAGCAATCTTGTTACAGATTGCTGTTTTTATACAGCCTTTACTTCCAGAGAAATATCAAATTTCTCCTGTCTGTGAAACTATTGTCCATGCACTTCAATTAGATACTTCTCACCATGAGCATAGCTCAGATCATTTTACGCATAATCACTCTCATCAAGAGTTGGATTTTGTTAATCATGATACTGAAAAGCTTAATCATGCACATCTTGAACAAAAAACTTCATCTAGCCATCATCACGATGCAAATCATCAATGTCAGTACTGTGTTGTTTACGCACATGTCGTTCCACTACCAGACATGGGTGTTAAAGAAGTAGTCGTGAGAATTCAAGTTCGGTTATTAGCTTTTAAAGAAGCTTTCTTTCATATCTTCTTTCTTTTAAAGCAATTATTTCTGATCCCTCAAGGTCGAGCACCTCCTGTCTCTTTTGCTGTCTAAATTTATTGGCAATTCCTTATTGTTTTGAAATTTAATTAGTTGAAGAGACTAATCGCTATGTTATTACTTTTAAAAAATGCACGTATCTGTGTAGGCACACTCATATCAGAGCATATGCAATCTAGAGCATGCTTCGGATGTGGAGAGTTGCTATGACCTTAGGTTTTACGGCACTTGAGTTAGCACGTATTCAGTTTGCATTCACGGTGTCATTTCATATTATTTTCCCTGCGATTTCTATTGGGCTTGCAAGCTTTCTTGCAGTTTTAGAATGGCGATGGCTTAGAACAAACGACTCTATTTATCATGATTTATTCAAATTCTGGGTGAAAATATTTGCATTATCATTCGGTATGGGTGTCGTTTCTGGTGTCGTGATGAGTTATCAGTTTGGTACAAACTGGAGTGAATTTTCTCGATTTGCAGGAGGCGTTACAGGCCCGTTACTGAGCTACGAAGTTCTAAGTGCTTTCTTCTTAGAAGCAGGATTTTTAGGCATTATGCTTTTTGGATGGGGGCGTGTCGGTAAAAAAGCACACTTTTTTGCCACACTGATGGTCGCCATCGGTACATGTATTTCAATGTTCTGGATTTTGTCTTCAAACAGTTGGATGCAGACACCACAAGGCTTCACGATTGAAAATGGGGTTGTTGTACCTCAAGATTGGTTTGCTATTGTTTTTAACCCATCCTTTATCTATCGCTTATTCCATATGGCACTTGCAGCCTTTTTAGTAGCTGCTCTTCTTGTTGCTGCTACTGCTGCGTGGCACTTGCTCAAAGGCCGTAGAGATGCATTAGTCAAAACATCATTTTCAATGGCGCTTTGGTTAATCCTTATTTTAGCCCCCCTCCAAGTTTTTATTGGTGATGCCCATGGTTTAAATACCCTAAAACATCAACCAGCTAAACTTGCTGCTATGGAAGGCCATTGGGAAACGAACCATGATCATGGGATGCCCTTATATTTATTTGGTATTCCTGATATGCAAGAAGAACGCACGAAATATGCGATTGCAATTCCACATTTAGGAAGCCTAATTTTGACCCATTCCATGAATGGGACGGTGAAAGGATTAAAAGATTTTGCACCTGAAGATCGTCCAAATTCAACAATCGTATTTTGGAGTTTCCGTATTATGGTTGGGCTAGGCATGCTTATGCTCTTCCTTGCAGTCACGGCCCTATGGCTCAGAAAAACAGGCAACCTCTATGAGAGTAAGTGGTTTCATCGCTTTGCAATCCTAATGGGTCCTTCAGGCTTCATCGCGTTACTCGCAGGTTGGTTCACCACAGAAGTAGGACGTCAGCCATGGATTATCTATGGCGTTATGAGGACAAAAGATGCGCTTTCTCCAGTCTCAGCAGAACAGGTGGGATTAACCCTCATTATTTTTGTGATCGTGTATTTTATTGTCTTTGGTGTGGGCATTTATTACATGCTCAAACTCATGCATAAAGGACCTGAGTTTTTACATAACCCACCAGAAGAAATCGGAGGCGTTGGCCATTTTAAAACACCAATGCGCCCCCTGAGTGCTATTGATGAAAAAATTGATGATCAGGATCAAGGAGCATCTTTATGATTGATTTATCTTTAATCTGGATTGTCATTATTGCAGTTGGTGTTTTTATTTACGTGCTACTTGATGGCTTTGATTTAGGTATCGGGATTTTATTCCCCTTTATTAAAAATCAGCAAGAGCGTGATGTGATGATGAACACCGTTGCTCCCGTTTGGGATGGTAATGAAACATGGATGGTTCTAGGTGGCGCTGGTCTTTTTGCGGCTTTCCCTATTGTCTATTCAGCGGTTCTGTCAGCCTTATATTTACCTATCATATTGATGGTAATAGCTTTGATTTTTAGAGGCGTAGCTTTTGAGTTTCGTTTCAAAGCCAATCGAACAAAGTACATTTGGGATAATGCATTCATTTGGGGCTCTATTGTTGCCAGTTTCTTACAAGGGGTGATCTTAGGAGCTTATATTCAGGGTATTGATATTGTTGATAATCGCTACGCTGGTGGTGGCTTTGATTGGTTAACACCCTTTTCATTATTTACAGGTTTGGGTGTTGTAGTCGTTTATGCAGCATTGGGATGTGGTTGGCTCATCATGAAGACTGATGACCTACTACAAAAGCATATGTATAAATTAATGCCCAAGCTTTTGATTGGCTTATTGGTTATTTTCATTGCTGTCAGCATCTATACGCCTATCGCACATCCACAAATTGCTGAGCGCTGGTTTAATCCCACTCAATTGATTTATTTCAGCCCAGTCCCTTTGCTTGTTCTAGTTTGTACCTTTTTAGCGGTGCGCTCATGTATTAAGCAAAATGAAGCGATGCCTTTTATCTATACATTAGGATTAGTTTTTTTAGCATATTCAGGCTTCTTGATCAGTATTTTTCCTTACATTATTCCGCCCTCAATTACCATTTGGGATGCTGCCGCACCTGCCAATAGTCAGCTATTCGCACTGATTGGAGCACTGATCTTAATTCCAATCATACTTGTCTATACCGCCCTATCATACTGGGTATTCAGAGATAAAGTTCGTATTGGGGATGACGGTTATCATTAAAGGAATTCCTAATGAAATTATCTAAATTTCAATGGTTCATATTGTTATGGCTAGTCGGTTTCTTAAGTTTATTGGTCATTGCTATGAGCTTTAGATTCTTACTTCAACTTGCTTATTAGGTCCTTAGAAAGAAGAGGATATTTATGCATCTACTTCAACAGCACCATGTGAATTTTAATCATGATTTCCCATATATCGTTAATTTAACATTAGCTCAGGAAATTATAAGAGCGCGAAAAAAAATGAATATTTCTCAACAACAGTTAGCATCTAAACTTGGCATATCTCCAAGAACGCTAGAAAGTTGGGAAAGAGGTGTTCGGCATCCTTCAAGTTCGGCGCAGGCTTTAATCAAACTGTTTATAAAGTCACCTCAGTTTGTATTGGAAAATCTTGCTTAAAACAATTAGCTAGATTTGTGAATAGCTTTTATTAGTAACTTATAAATCATTATGAACCGATACATGACCATAAAAAGTGGTCGTATCGGTTTGGAGAAATATTTATGGTAATTGTTATTACATCACAAAACCGGCGTCATATTACTCCCCATGCGGGAAAATGTCGGAAATTCTGGAAATATGAATTAAAAGATGGAGAAGTGACTGACAAGCAACTTATTGAAGTTGAAAAGGAGCAATCCTTTTCCCAGTCTGGTGAAGTACTCGAAAAACTGCTGCCTATGGATATATTCGTAACCACGGGAATGGGCGATCGATTACGAGAAAAACTCAGAAATATTGGTGTACATGTCATGATAACAGCAGAAATTGAACCAGAACAATTTATCTGCAGTTTAATTTCAACCAAATAAAAAGTTTAAAGGAAAGCGGTCATTTATCATGAACAAAATAAGAAAACCCTGCAGATGCAGGGTTTTCTTATTTCATTTATTATTGTGAAGTATACGAACCATCAACCGTATACTGACTGCCAGTCACAAATGAAGCTTCATCTGATAATAGGAAAGCCACGACTTGAGCAACTTCTTCTGGTTTACCCAATCGACCAACTGGATGAAGTTTCACTAATTCTGATTCCTCAAATTCTCCAATTAATGGAGTTTGGATATACCCAGGATGAACTGAATTAATACGTATACCTTGATCAGCATATTCCAATGAAGCAGTCTTTGTCAGACCTGTCACACCATGCTTAGCCGCAACATATCCTGAAATATTCTTAGTCCCAACTAAACCTAAGATAGATGCGGTATTAACAATCGCACCACCACCAGATTTAAGCATTGCTGGAATCTGATAATGCAGCCCATAAAAAACAGCGTTCAAATTAATATCTATCACTCGACGCCAACCCTCTATACTAAACTCAGCAATCGGATTAACTTCACCTAAGATACCCGCATTATTAAATGCTAAATGCAAAGCTCCAAAGCTTTCCACAGCAAAGTCAACTGCTTGTTTCATTTCCTCTGGACGAGATGTATCCGTTTTATTCGCAACAGCATGACCGCCCGCAGCCATAATTTCAGCTACAACTTTCTCAGCCGCATCAAGATTGATATCTGAAACAACAACTTTTGCCCCTTGCTTAGCAAGAAGCAACGCCGTGCTTCGCCCAATACCCGAACCTGCACCTGTAACTAAAGCCACTTTATTATTAAAGCGTGTTGACATCTTAGACCTCTCTTCTTTATAAAATGAGCATATGAGCCATGCTCGTGCTTGAATCGTCTTACGTCCTATTTCTGCACTTGGATTGCAAATTGAATTACATGACATTTTCCGTTATGTAATTTACCTTCATAGCGCTCCTGCTCTCCGACATAAAAATGATGGAGATGATCATTTTTAAATACCGACAGAATCAGCATTGGGTCGTATAAATAGTTGATATCTTTGGGACCACCAGTTCGATAATGGATTTGCTCTTTAGAATAAAGCTCTCCAATAAACCAACCATTGTCTGTCAATGATTGGCGAATCCCAGTGAGTACCTTAAATTGCGTATTTTCATCAAAATGCCCATACACACACATCACATTTTGATAACGTTCTCTTGGCCACTCGACATCACTGAGATCAATATTTCTAAGTGTAAAATCAAATCCAGCATCTTGAGCTTTTGCAGACAAATGTTGCAAGGCAACTTTTGAGTAATCCCATATTTCTGCCGAAAATGAATCATTTTGCCGTCTTGCTTTATCCGCTAAATAAAGGATATTCCGCCCTTCACCCTCTGCGATAGCAAGGGTTTTTCCCACAATTGGAATTTGATCTGCTATCTGTTGAATAAAATGATTGGGCGAAATGCCATATAGATCCTGTGTTTGCGAATAAAGACTATCCCAATGCTGACTCATATCGCTTTCCAATGATCGAAAAATTAGGCTGTGAATTCTTTAAATGCTTCCAATGCATTCGCTGCATACATCAATGAAGGCCCACCTCCCATATAAACTGCAACGCCAAGCACTTCTTCCAATTCTTGTAATGTTATCCCCATTTTGACTAGGGTTCTGACATGAAAGCCTATACATCCATCACATCGTGCTGCAACACCAATTGCTAAAGCAATCATTTCCTTAGTTTTAGGATCAACAACACCTTCACGCATTGCAACTTGTGACAATTGATTAAAACTCTTCATTAAATCAGGAGAATCCTGCACTAATGTCTTCAAGTTTCCTGAAATGTTTTGGGTTAATTCTTTGTATTTCATAACTCTCTCACTTAAATATCGGTGAATTTGAACTAGACTTTAAACAACAATTTATTTCTCTACTGGATAACCATGTTCTACCCATGCTTGAAAACCTCCTTGAACAGATTTAACCTGAGTAAAACCCATATTCTGCAAAGTATCTGTAGCTAGAGCTGATCGCCCGCCCGTTCCACAAATCAAATAAATAGGCTGATCTTTCAAATGCTCAAGTGCCTGAACAGTATCGCAATGGTGACTGGCAAACGGATGCTGATGTATACGCATTTCTAAAACACCACGTGGATAGTTCACAGCACGATCAATAAAAGCTGCTTGAAATTCTTCGGGTTCGCGGACATCAATGAGAATTGTTTTATGGTTTTTCATGGCTTCAAGTAAGTCTGTGACAGTCACTTCCTGAATTCGGCTTTTTGCCATTGAAATTAATTGATCTGCTGTTTTCATTACTCTTTACCTCTTCCGATCTATAAAAATCTAGTCTCTGATTACGTCTTCATATCTTTAAAATGCTGTTTTAAAATTTATCTTCAGCCTATTGCTTGAACTAAGCCATAGTAACTGTAAAAATTAAATAAAACGCTACGCCTATGACTGTCACAGCAAAAACCTTTTGGATTTGACTATTCTTAACTAAAGGCATCAAACTTCGACCAATCAACATCCCTAACACGCAAGCTAAAACGAAAGTCAGCGTAACTGAGACAGGGTATTGAAAACCATCTAAAATATGAGCAGAAATACTAACGCCACCAATCAGAAAAATAATCATGAGTGAGGTAGCTACAATGCTACGCATATCCAAGTCTGTAAATTTACTGAGTGCGGGTACAATCACGAACCCACCCCCAACTCCAAGCAAACCAGTTAATAAACCTGCGACTATACCTATACCACCAAGGGCCAAAGCCGTCTTTACATTCCAAATCAAACGCCCTGTCATCTGATTTACTTTACACAGCGCACCTGTATGATGATCATTCACTTTTTTAAAGAAAATCCGATAGGCAACAAATAGCATGACTAAACTAAATGCTAACGTAAGCCATGTCGGAGAAATAACCCCTCCCAGATATACACCATAACGTGCTGAAGGAATGCTGATCAGTGCAATCCATAGTGCAGCACGATACCGTACGATGTGCTTGGACAAACCTTCAAATGTTCCAACCAGCGCTGATAAGGTCACTGCAAGCAAACCTACTGGAGCAGCTTGTGCGACTGTCCACCCTTGACTTGCCATCAGTGCAGGTACTGCCAAAATCCCACCACCTGCACCAGTTAAACCGAGTAAACAACCGATGGCCAAGCCTTCAAGTATTAGCGTCCACATAGCCACTATCCCCTCTTTACCAGAACAACTAAACAAAAGATAAAATTTGTTTAATCTTAAAATTTGCCTACTTGAAGTAATTAAGTGGAAGTTTTAGATAAGAAACACCATTATCTTCTGGCTCAGGAAACTGTCCTGCTTTCATGTTGATCTGTATCGAAGGTAAAATCAGTTCTGGCATGCTTAAAAGCGCATCACGCTTATTACGCATTTCAACAAATTCAGCTTTGGTTGTGCCTTCGTGAACATGAATGTTGTGTTTTTTTTGCGTCTGAATATCCGTTTTACACATGTAGGTATCACGTTTTTCTGGCAAATAATCATGGCAGAGAAATACTCGTGTTTTTTCAGGTAATTGATACAAACTTTGTATGGAATCGAAAAGGGTTGATGCACTTCCTTTTGGAAAATCGCAACGCGCTGTTCCATAATCTGGCATAAACAAGGTATCACCAACAAACACAGCATCACCGATAACATAACTCAAGCAGGCAGGCGTATGTCCAGGTGTAGGAATGTTATATGCCTCAATGGAACCAATCTGGAATTTCTCATAATCCTCAAACAAATGGTCAAACATCTGCTGAGTATTCCATTGCTTGATATCCAGATGATAGATCGCTGCGAAAGTCTTCTGAACCATCGCTATTTTATGGCTCATGGCAATCTTTCCGCCAAGTGTAGCTTTGAGATACTGCGCCGCAGTTAAATGATCGGCATGGACATGGGTTTCCAAAATCCACTCAACTGTTAAGCCTTGCTCTTTGACATAAGCAATAATCTTATCGGCATGTATGGTCGATGTACTGGCAGATGCAGCATCATAATCCAGCACACTGTCAATAATTGCACATGCTTTCGTTGAAGGATCACTTACCACATAACTAAAAGTATGGGTATCTTCATGAAAAAAATCTTTTACAACAGGTGAATTTGACATGATTAAGCTCCTGTCCACTTACGATGAAGCAAGATGCCTGCAAACATTGAGACAATAAAATACAGAACCTGATAATGCCCAAGACCAATCAAGGTAAAACTGGGTGCAGGACATATCCCAGCAATCCCCCAACCAATACCAAATAAAAGGCTGCCCGAGATCAATTTAAAATCAATTTTATGATTGCTAGGTAACTCAATTGGTTCATTAAATACGGTTTTAGGTGCCTGACTGCGTACCACCTTTTGAAAAGGAATAATTGCAATCATAATCGCCCCAATCATTACAAAAGCTAGGCTTGCATCCCAATCACCAAACAAATCTAAGAAGTTTAGAACTTTTTCTGGATTGGACATCCCTGAAAGCATCAAACCTATAGAAAATAAACCGCCGAAAATGAAAGCAAGAAAATTCTTCATTTAGAAAGCTCCTGTGACATGGCGAATCATATAAACCGTAACAAATCCAGCGAACATAAAACTCATGGTGGCTAGAATAGAACGTTTAGATAAGCGGCTGATTCCACAAATGCCATGACCACTGGTACAGCCTGAACCTAGGCGTGTCCCAAAACCCACCAATAGCCCAGCAATGATCATCATCAACGGACTGGCATTCAATTCAATTTCTGGCTGAACAAATCGCCCATAAATGAAAGGTATAATGATCAAACCTGACATAAACCAAATAGCAGGTGTCTTAAATATCATTTGAGGGTTTAGAATTTGTGCAACTAATCCACTAATTCCGGCAATACGACCATGTACATATAGGTAGCCAACTACAGCTGCACCTAGCAATAATCCACCCATAAAGGAAATCAAATAGTCATACATACAATTCAAATCACGCCAAACAATATACTTATTAATATTATATAATTAAATAATATACAAGTATTACTTTATTTTTTTGTATAATAATAAGATGATTTTTAGGATACGCTTATGAAAACCAATGAATTAAAAATGAAAATAGATCTTTCAAAAGTCGACCTTGTCACTGATTGTCTAAAAGTCTTATCGAATCCTGATCGTCTTAAAATTTTATGTGTCTTAATTGATGGTGAGCTGAATGTTCAACAAATTGAAAAAACCGCTCAGGTATACCAACCAACATTGTCCCAACAACTAACGATACTCAGAAAAAGTAAAATGGTATCGACACGCCGCGAAGGCAAACAAATCTTTTATCAATTTAGTGATATGAGAATATTACAAATCATGCAGACCCTATACGGCTTATATTGTATGAATGACATAGACTCGGACTAGAAATGTTAACTCCCTAAAAATATTTCACATTTGGAATAACAGACTCTTCTGCTAACTTTTCAAGCAAAAAAGTCTGTTACTTTTTTTCAAATCAATTATCTGAAGATTGCTCTAAGTTCTCCCACTCAGGAAATGGATTAACCATAAGTTTCCACTGCTCAGGTCCTCCTGCCATTTCCTCATCCGTCAGTAAACATTGGTCAAACTGTTGGATTAAACTCTGTTCATCCATATCCATTCCAATCATTACAATTTCCTGTCGTGCATCCCCAGTACGCTCATCCCAATTTCTGATGATTTCATCACGGCTTTGCTGATCCTCTGGCCAATGCTCGTCAGGAACCGTTGCCCACCAATAGCCGGCAACACCATGTCTAGCCATTGCACCCGCTTGTGACCAAGAAGCAGCAAACTCTGGGTTTGAAGCCAACCAAAAATAGCCTTTCGAACGAACCACACCTTTCCATTCGGAATTGATGAAATCATAAAAGCGTTGTGGATGAAATGGACGTCTTGCGCGATACACAAAACTTTTAATTCCATACTCTTCGGTTTCAGGTGTATGTTCCCCACGCAATTCCTTCAGCCATCCTGGGGCTTGAGAGGCTTCATTAAAATCAAAAAGCCCTGTATTTAAAACTTTATCTAAATTGACTTTACCAAATTCAGAAATTTCAATTTTTGCTCGTGGATTAAGTTTATTTAGAATTGCAAATAAACGTTGTTTATCATCCTCATTGATCAGATCTACTTTATTTAAGATGATGACATCACAAAACTCAATTTGATCAATCAACAGGTCAACCACAGTACGCTCATCTTGTTCACCCAACGACTCTCCGCGTTGTTGCAAACTATCATACGAGCTGTAATCTTTTAAAAAATTAAAGGCATCTACAACAGTCACCATGGTATCAAGTCGTGCAAACTCATTCAGTGACACACCATTTTCATCTTCAAAAGTAAAAGTTTCGGCTACGGGCAATGGCTCAGAAATTCCCGTTGACTCAATGACTAATTGATCAAAACGATACTCTTGAGCAAGGCGACGAACTTCTACCAGTAAATCTTCCCGCAAAGTACAGCAGATACAACCATTACTCATTTCTACCAGTTTTTCATCAGTACGGGAAAGTTCTGCGCCACCATCTCGTACTAAAGCAGCATCAATATTTACCTCCGACATATCATTAACAATGACCGCGATACGACGACCTTCGCGGTTATTTAAAATATGATTGAGTAACGTCGTCTTACCTGCACCGAGGAATCCCGACAGCACAGTTACAGGTAATTTGGCTGGAGTGGCTAAAGAATTATCCATTGGCTTTCTCACTTATCTTAATAAAAGGCTTGTTACGTTTGGAAAAACATAAAGCACATTGACCTAATAGCTCTAAACAATGATGTTTAGGGCTAAAATCCTGATGAACAAGTGACTGTTCAATCACTTGAGTAAACTGAGGTGAATCAAGAATTTGAACTGTCTGACACTCTGTACAAATTGTGACGAGTAAGTAATTTTGTTTATTTTTCAATTCATACGCTAAATATTTATTCAATGTATCAAGTCTAAGTATTAAGCCATAGCCTGACAGTTTTTTTAAAATACGATAAATTTGTACTGGAGATTGCAAGCCATAAGGTTTTACCTTTTCTAATAAAGCATAAGCACTTATTGCTTTCTGCTCATTTTGCAAAATTGTTAATACCCTTTGCTGTATCGCACTAAGTTTTAATTCACTCATCTACATTTCCTTTATCATTTCGATTAGATAAAAGCTGGGTGATACAGGGAGATGAGGTACTTCTATGATCCGGTCCCCATGTGCGATATCCAGCACTATCAATATGAATTTGACCAGAAGCATAGACTCCTAGTCCCATATTCAAGCGATCACCATTTTTGACCCAAAATTGACACAAATTTGTTTTTGTTTGCTGAATCGTTGTAAGTTCTTCTGGTATTGGCTGTTCTGGACCAATCCTAAAATCGAGTGCAGCATTAAAAACATGTCTGGAAGAATCTGCTCCTTTCGCACAACGATTTAAGGCAGAGTTACGGTAAACAGAAGTGACTGTAAAATCATCAATCACATTGTCATTAATTAATTCCTTCAAAATATTTAAAGTCGGTACGATATTGTTCCAAATTTCTTGCGGTGGAATTTCATATTCAGATGCATGGCAGTTTTGCCAATCTCGCGCTGTTTGAAATAGTTCAAATTCAGGCACTACATTCTGCAAGTCTTGATTTTTTAAAAAAGATTGATAACGATGAACCTGATTTTTATTAAAAGGTTGAGATAACCAGTTCTGA
Organism: Acinetobacter sp. ANC 5045; assembly: GCF_004331005.1. Taxonomy (NCBI): domain Bacteria; kingdom Pseudomonadati; phylum Pseudomonadota; class Gammaproteobacteria; order Moraxellales; family Moraxellaceae; genus Acinetobacter; species Acinetobacter sp. ANC 5045. The sequence goes on from NZ_SJNS01000009.1 coordinate 12,436, forward strand.
TAAGAAGCAGGTGTAATTTTCTGAAGTGTTGGACGAGACTGCACAGATTTATGTTTGAATGTGTCATCTTCTTCCGAAGAGTAGGGTTGCGAAACCAAATGCCGTATTGGTTTTTGACTACATGCGATAAGACAAAAAAGTACCCCGAAAATTAAAAAATGTTTCATTACTCATTTATACCCTAATATCACAGCTCTCAATCTTATTGAGATTGCCTCAGTATTTGTTATGTTATAACATAACAAATATATTTAAAAGCTGTTCTTCTTAATTTAAGTAGGCGGAATGAGATTTTATTTAATAATTTTTTGCAATTTATAGAGGGTTAATAAGGAAAAAATAATGTCTGATTTGTATGTTTATAACGCTGAAACTCGCTCAAAAGAGCACTTTGAGCCCATCGTAGCAAACGAGATCAAGCTCTATGTCTGTGGAATCACCGTTTATGACTACTGTCATATTGGACATGCCAGAACCATGATTGCATTTGATTTGATTGTGCGTTTTTTAAGATCACAGGGCTGGAAAGTAAAATACATTCGTAATATTACGGATATCGATGACAAGATTATTCAAAAAGCACAAGACAACCACGAATCCATCGGCGAATTGACGGATCACTTTATTCAAGCAATGCATAAAGATTTTCAGACTTTAGGCTGCCTCTCTCCTGATGCAGAACCTAAAGCAACTGATTCTATTCAAGATATTCAAACTATTATCCAAACCTTATTCCAAAAAAAATACGCCTATCAAACATCAAATGGTGATATTTATTTTTCCATTGAAAGCTATCCTGACTATGGACGATTATCTGGCCGAAAATTAGCAGATATGCAAGCAGGCGCTAGCCAACGCATCAACATAGAAACTGAAAAGCGTCACCCTTTTGATTTTGTACTCTGGAAAGCTTCAAAACCCAATGAACCTTTTTGGCAATCGCCTTGGGGAAATGGGCGACCAGGTTGGCATATTGAATGTTCGGCAATGTCAATGTGTCATCTTGGCAACCATTTTGATATTCATGGCGGTGGGGGTGATTTAATTTTCCCACATCATGAAAATGAAATTGCGCAGAGTGAAGCTGCAACTGGAGAAAAATATGTGAATTACTGGTTGCATACAGGCTTCATCAATGTCAATGGAGAAAAAATGTCGAAATCATTAGGTAATTTTCTCACCATCCGCGATGCATTCAAGTCTTATCATCCTGAAGTCATTCGCTTATTAATGATTAGTTCTCATTATCGGAGTCCTATTGATTTCTCTGATCATATTTTAAAAGATACACAAAAAGTATTGTCTCGATTCTATCAAGCAATTTACCACGCACAACCCTTTATCACATCAAAAGATGATGCTATTAAAACAGAACTAAACAGTAATCCTTTTATACAAAAATTTAACCAAGCCATGAATGATGACTTTAACACCCCTGAAGCACTCGTCATTTGTTTTGACTTATTGAAGCAGTTAAACATAGCCTTAAAAGAAGAGAGCCCAGAAAACGTTATTAAAAATTATCAGTTACTTCTTTGGATCGGCAATATTCTAAATATTTTTCAGTATGATCCTGAGAAAATATTAAAGCACTCAGCTAGTGAACAAGATTCACCCCTTTCCGAGCAGGAAATCCAAGAAGCGATTCTGGCAAGAAATACAGCACGAAGCAATAAACAATATGCTTTAGCAGATCAAATTCGACAGAAATTGCTTAAAAGTGGCATCCTTTTAGAAGATACCCAGACACAAACAATTTGGAGACTCAATCAATAATGAATGATGTTTACTTATTAAGATTCATCCTTCCCACCTTTATCAAATACGGATTACACATATGGCAATTAGCAATCAAGACCTGAGAAAAGCAGGACTAAAAGTCACTCTTCCGCGAATAAAAATTTTAGAAATATTGGAAAACTCAATTCCTCACCATCTGAGTGCCGAGGATATTTATAAAAAACTATTGGAGCAAGATGAGGATGTTGGACTAGCAACGGTCTATAGAGTCTTAACTCAATTTGAAATGGCAGGTATTATTCAACGCCGTAACTTTGATCACAATCATGCTGTATTTGAGATAAAGCAAAATACTTCGCACGATCATCTTGTCTGTCAAGAAACAAACCAAATCATTGAGTTTAAGAATGAAGAAATTGAAAAATTGCTTCTAGATATTGCAACAAAGCATGATTTTCAACTCACAGGACATTCTCTGATCTTATTTGGATATTGTAGAAATTCAACTCAGTAAAATAAAAAACGACTATTTATCAGTTTTTATCACAAGCATACTAGAAATAACACCTATCAAGTGTTATGTTATAACATAACACTTACTTTCAATTATGAATGCCTTGCAGCTCCCAGATGTCTCATCTGAACCTTTTCTGAATATGCATGCCTATCCTCTCGATTGGGTCGGAATGGAGAATATCGCCTTACCTATTCACATTCAAAATACACTGTGCGCAAGTAAAGTGAATGCCTATGTCAGCTTAGATAATCCTCAGGCTAAAGGTATTCATATGTCTAGACTGTATACTCGACTGCTGGAACTCCATGCCCTACCTGACCTAACTTTAAGTAAAATTTATCAAGCGCTTCAAGATTTTTTAGCGAGCCATACTGAGCTCTCTCAACAAGCCCGCCTTGATATTCAAGCAGAGTTTAATTTAGAACAACCTGCTTTAGTCAGCGCACTATCGGGCTGGAAAAGTTATCCATTTAGCTTATCCTGTAAGTTAAGTGAGCATACTTTTGAAGCAGAATTAGCAATAGAAATCACCTATTCCTCAACCTGTCCTTGTTCTGCTGCTTTAGCACGTGACCTCATTCAAAAAAGCTTTCAAGATGCCATTGATACAAAAAAAATAAATCCACAAAACACCGATGAAATTATGGCGTGGTTAGGTACAACAGATGCGATTGTAGCAACTCCACACAGCCAAAGAAGTTTTGCTCAGCTACGTTTTAACTTAGACCCTTGTTTACAGTCCATTCCAATTCGGCAATTCATTTCACATGCAGAACAAGCCTTGACAACACCTGTTCAGACAGCTGTCAAACGCGTAGATGAGCAAGCATTCGCATTAGCAAATGGTCAAAATTTAATGTTCTGTGAAGATGCTTTACGCCGCTTATACCACGCATTTGTCAACTACTCAGGTATTTCAGGATTTAACTTCAAAGTCATCCATGCTGAAAGTTTACATGCTCACGATGCAGTCGCTCAGGGATCATGGCAATGGTAGGTTCAACAGTTTTTCTAGACATTGAACAAGGAAAGATGGGGCAATGTTATGAACTGAAAAGCATTATTGATGCTATTCCCTGGAACAAGGATGGACTAATCACTGCCATTGCCCAAGATGGACAAAGTAAAGATGTCTTAATGCTTGCTTGGATTAACCGTGATGCACTACTTGAAACCCTAAATACAAGACAGGTTTGCTATTGGTCTCGCTCGCGGAAGTGCTTATGGCGAAAAGGCGAAAGTTCAGGACATCGTCAAAAACTCATTGAAGCCAGACTTGATTGTGACGGTGACAGCATCCTTTTTTTGGTCGAGCAAACTGGACCAGCCTGCCACACTAATCGCCCCAATTGTTTTTATCTTGGATTAAACACACAACACGCCACAATTTTAACTCAGCCCATTATTTAGCTAATTTATATAACATTGAAGACATTACCATGATTCGTAAAAATCCAACTGGTCATCTCCCTGTCATTGACCAATCCGCTTATATTGATCAGACCGCAATTATTTGTGGAAAAGTCATTATTGAAGCGAACGTATTTGTCGGTCCTTATGCGGTGATCCGTGCAGATGAAGTGGATGAAAATGGCGACATGCAACCCATCATCATTGGTGAAAATTCAAATATTCAAGATGGTGTTGTCATTCATTCAAAAGCAGGTGCACAAGTCACGATTGGAAAAAACTCATCCATCGCCCATCGTTCGATTATTCATGGTCCATGTGTGGTTGGTAACCGCGTATTTGTCGGCTTTAACAGTGTCTTATTCAACTGTAAAGTCGGTGATCATAGTGCCATCCGTCATAATGCAGTTGTCGATGGTCGCGATTTACCTGAATCATTTTATGTCCCTGCGATGAGCTATATCAATGCCCGAACCGACTTAAGCCTATACCCACCGATCGATATTTCTATCAGTGAATTTTCTGAAAGTGTGGTGAGCACTAATATTGAGTTAGTACAAGGTTATAAGGCATTACAAAATGAATTTTAGACAACTCCCAAATCTCATCATACGTAATGCGAATATAGTTAATGAGGGGCAGCAACAAATCGGTGATGTCCTTATTCAGCAAGGCCGTATTCGTAAAATACAATCTAATATAACGGGTATCCACAATGCCAAGAGCATCGAGGCTGATGGCGCATGGTTACTCCCAGGCATGATTGATGATCAAGTCCACTTCCGCGACCCAGGCTCACCACAAAAAGGGAGTTTTACCTCAGAATCTTTGGCAGCTGCGATAGGTGGAATTACCAGCTTTATGGATATGCCGAATACCAATCCTGCTACATTGGACTTAACTGCACTACACGATAAAAAAGCAATTGCAGCTCAACATAGCATAGCCAATTATGCATTTCACTTTGGGGTAAGTGCACAAAATTTAGATATTGTTGAAGCGCTTGATCCTAAATTGGTTAGCGGCGTGAAAGTTTTTATGGGAGCATCAACGGGTAATATGTTGGTTGATGATCCAAAAATTTTAGAGCGCCTATTTGCGAATGTACCCACTATTTTATTAACACATTGCGAATCCACGCCCCGGATCAAACAGCTGGAAGAGTTTTATCGTGATAAATATGGCGAAGATATTCCAGCAAACTTACATCCTAAAATTAGGGATAAACAAGCCTGTTTTGAAAGCTCTCGATTAGCCGTATCACTCGCTGAGGAATTTGGTACACAGCTACATGTGTTGCATCTGACGACAGCAAAAGAGCTTTGCTTATTTAAAAATTTACCATTAGATAAAAAGCATATTACTGCTGAAGTATGTATACATCACTTAACTTTTGATGAGTCTGATTATGCAGATTTAGGACATTTAATTAAATGTAATCCAGCAATAAAAACTGCCAGTGACAAGCATACCCTCATTGATGCTGTCGCCAATAGTGAGCGTTTAGATATTATTGGCACAGACCATGCGCCGCATACTTGGCAAGAAAAACAGCAAACTTATTTTAATGCCCCTTCAGGGTTACCGCTAGTTCAGCATGCCTTACCCGCATTATTAGAATTAGTGGCAGATCAAAAGCTATCAATTGAAACGCTGGTAAGAAAAACTTCTCATCAAGTTGCCGATTTATTCCGTATTAAAGATCGAGGCTATATCCGCGAAGGCTATTGGGCTGATTTAGTCCTCATCCGCGAAAATCAGAAAAAACAATCAGTAGCTGAACAGACTAATTTTATGCGTTGCGGCTGGACACCCTTCCAAGAGAAAACGTTCCGCTATCTGGTGGATACAACCATCATTTCTGGTCAACTCGCATGGCACCAACAGCAACCTTATCTTAACTGTCAGGGTCAAGCCTTAGAAATTGACCGCTAATCTGCAATAACCCAACCTGTATTTAGACGACTCTACATGAATATCCAGCTTAATTTCCTTGGTTCAGCACAGCATCTTCAACTTGAGCAACCAATGTCGATTTTTGAAACCTTGTCCCGTTTCAAAATTCAAGGCTATAAAAAAGCTTTTCTCGCCAAAATTGATGCTCATTTCGTTGATGTGCATCATGTCATCCAACATGACTGTCACATCGAACTTTTCAGTCTGAACGATGACAATAATTTAAATCTACTACGACACTCCTATGCTTATTTATTAGCACAGGCTGTCCATCAGTTATACTCTGCTGCTCAACCTGTAGAATATCAAATTACCAATCAAGGTATTTATTATGATTTCGCCGATACGCCGCATTTTAATCAGGATGATTTACAACACATTGAACTGAAAATGCATGAGTGGGTACAACAACATTTAGATATTCGCACTGAAAAGATTGCAGTCGATCAAGCAGCTAATTTTTTTAAACAGCAAGATTTGGATTTTAAGTATCAATACTTAAAAAATACGAGTAACTCAAGCGACTTATTTTTCCATCAAAATAATGATTTCTCAGACGTTTACTTATATCCACTTGTTCCAAATACTGAATTTTTAGAATATTTTAAAGTGACTCATGTTTCTGGTGCATATTGGCAAGGCGACGCTACACAACCGATGTTACAGCGGATTTATGTCACATGTTGGGCTGACCAAAAACAATTAAAAAAACATTTAAAGCAAGTTGAAGAAGCCGCAAAACGAGATCATCGTAAATTAGCACAACAACTTGATTTACTACATTTTGATGATAAAGCACCAGGTGCCGTGTTCTGGCACGCGAAAGGATGGAAATTATTTCAGTTATTATCAGATTATTTACGCCAGCAACAAGATGATGCGGGTTATATCGAAGTTAATACTCCCGATGTCATGGATCGTGAACTTTGGGAAATTTCGGGACACTGGCAAAACTATCAGCAGCATATGTTTACCACCGTCACTGAAGATCAGCGAAGTTATGCACTTAAGCCTATGAGTTGTCCTGGCGCAGTTTGTCTATATGCACATGAATTAAGAAGTTATCGTGACTTACCATTACGTATGGCGGAATTTGGTAAAGTTCATCGCTATGAGCCATCTGGATCTTTACATGGATTAATGCGTGTTCGTCATTTTACCCAAGATGACGCCCATATTTTTTGTACTAACAGCCAGCTTTTATCTGAATGTAAAAATACAATTGCCCTCATTTATAAAATTTATGAGCAATTTGGCTTTAATGAAGTTTCGCTTAAATTATCGACAAGGCCTGATCATCGTGTCGGCACGGAAGAAATTTGGGATTTCTTAGAAAATACACTAAAACAATCCCTCGAACAGCTTAATATTCCTTATACATTAAATATCGGTGAAGGTGCATTTTATGGCCCTAAACTTGAATTTACCTTAAAAGATGCCATTGGTCGTGAATGGCAATGCGGAACAATTCAGGTTGATTTAAATTTACCAGAACGTTTTGATATTCATTACATTGATGAAAATAATGAAAAACAACGGCCTGTGATGTTGCACCGTGCTTTATTTGGATCTCTTGAGCGCTTTATTGGTATTTTGATCGAGCATTATATGGGGCACTTCCCATTTTGGCTTGCACCTGTCCAAATCGCAATTTTACCGATTACAGATGCACAACATGATTACGCCAAACAAGTCCAAGAATCACTTAAACAGAATGGCTTTAGGGCAACATTAGATTTAAGTCAATCGAAATTGAACTATAAAATCCGTGAAAATACGCTACAAAAAATACCTTATCTGATCATTGTTGGGGAGCAAGAAATGCAACAATCATCTATTCGAATACGTGCGCAAAATGGGCGGGATTTTGGGGATATCCTGATTACAGATCTGCCTGATTTCTTTACGACTCAAGCACATTTTGTGAATTGATTGCTTATGTGGCATCAAACACATAATCAGGTTAAAAATTTACAGCAGGAAAAGAAGATTTTTAACCTGAGAATCTATTTTGCAATGGCTCTAGTGGGAATTTGTCTTGCTGTCTTGATCATTAGATATGGTTATTTGCAGCTCTATCAGCATCAACATTTTCAAACTATCTCAGAATCTAACAGAATTCGTTTACAGTCAATCCCACCTGCGAGAGGAAATATTTACGATCGTAATGGAATATTACTCGCCCATAATTATCCTATTTTTTCAATTACTGTAAATAAAGCTCAATATCCAAAAATTAACAATTTAATCAATAATTTACAACCAATATTAAATTTATCAGCAGAAGATATTGGACAAGTTCAAAAACGTTTTAAAGATGCACGAAAAACTGACCAAGTCACCATTAAATTCCATCTTACTGATGAAGATATTGCACGATTTAGTGAAGTTAAATATCAATTTCCTGATGTTGAAATTGCAACCCAAATGACACGAATTTATCCTTATGATGATTTGTTTGCTCATTTAATTGGCTATGTGGGACGAATTAATGATAAAGAGCTAAAAGTTATTGATAAAGATAAATATGCAGGTACAAACCTGATTGGTAAAATCGGTATAGAAAAATTTTATGAACAACTTTTACATGGGCAAAAAGGTCATGAATCTGTTGAAGTCAATGTACATGGGACAGTTTTAAAACATTTAGAACACCAACCTGCAATTCGTGGCAATGATCTCTATCTTTCACTTGACTTTCATTTACAAAAGTTTGCATCGGAACAACTTGCACAGAAACGTGGAGCGATTATCGCCTTAGATCCTCGTAATGGTGAAGTACTGGCAATGGTATCTAGCCCAAGTTTTAATCCGAATTTATTTGTGACGGGTATTAGCCATAAAGATTATAACAATCTCAATGAGAATCTTGATCAACCATTATATAACCGAGCATTACAGGGGACTTATCCACCAGCATCAACAATTAAACCTATGGCTGGATTGGGCGGTATTCATTATGGCTATATTGACTGGAATACCAAAATTTTTGATCCTGGCTATTTCCAAATCCCTAGTGATAGTCATAAATTTCGTGATTGGAAAAAATCTGGCCATGGCATTGTCGATTTACATAAAGCGATCACACAGTCTAGTGATACCTATTTTTATATATTGTCTTATCAAATGGGTATCGACAATATGTACAAATGGATGACCCAGTTTGGCTTTGGTGAAAAAACAGGAATTGACTTACCTTATGAAAGTTCGGGATTATATCCATCACCCGAATGGAAAATGCGAACCCGTGGGACAAAATGGTTAATGGGTGAAACAATTTCCGTAAGTATTGGTCAGGGGGCATTCACCGCTACACCATTACAATTAGCCCTTTCGACAGCAATCGTTGCCAATTCTGGTAAGCATATTACCCCTCATTTACTTAAAGAAAGTAAAGGTTCAACACCCTACCCAATCCACCATGATACAGATGGTAAAATTCTCTTTAATGGCACCCCTAACGATTGGGTAAAAATGCATCACGCCATGATTGATGTGATTCAGTCTGGTACAGGTCAAGGTATCAAGTCGGGACTACAATATCAAATTGCAGGAAAAACAGGTACAGCCCAAGTTAAAAGTATTGCACAGGGCAAACACTACAATGAAGCCTTACTCAGTGAACGGCATTACGATCATGCTCTATTTATTGGCTTTGCTCCTGCGGATAACCCTCAAATTGTTCTTGCCATTATTTTAGAGAATGGACGCAGTGGTAGTGCTGCTGCCAAAGTTGCTCGTCCAATTTTTGATTATTGGTTGAAAGAAAGTATGAACCGTACCGGGTTTGTCGGAGACTTTTTATTTAAGTTAGGCCACCTGACCTAACGGATTAATTTTATCATAGTACATTGCTTCAAAATCAAAAGGTGGCACATAACCTAGTGCACTATGTACACGCTCTTTATTGAACCAATCTACCCAATTTAATGTCGCAAGTTGTACATCCGCTAAACCTTGCCAATCTGCTTTTAAATATTCAATCACCTCTGTTTTGTATAAGCCATTCACTGTTTCAGCCAAAGCATTATCGTATGAATCACCGGTCGTACCGACTGATGCTCGTAAATTTGCTGCTTCTAAACGATTGGTATAGCGAATGGAAAGATATTGAACCCCTCTGTCACTATGGTGAATCACATTCTTTGGCATGTCTCGAGCATGTAACGCTTGCTCAAGTGCATCGAGCACCATATCTGTATTCATCCGTGTCGATACTTTCCATCCAACAATTGCTCGTGAGAAGACATCAATAATAAATGCAGTATAAACCCAGCCTGAATTTGTTTGAATATACGTGAAGTCAGCGACCTGAGAAGTATTGCTTCGCAAGGGTCAGGATGATCAGCACTAAAATTGCGTTTCACCAAGTCATCTGCTCGTTTTTGATCCTCTCGGCTACGGGTAGTTTGTTTATTCTTACCACGCCAAACACCTTGTATACCTAGTTTTTGCATCAATCGAGCAACTGTACAGCGAGCAATAACATAGCCTTCACGTTTCAATTTTTGCCAAACTTTACGCACACCATATCGACCTGAACTTTCCTTCCAAATTCGTTTAATTTGTTCAGCATGATGCAAGTCATGTAGATCTCGCTTTGCTCGATGTTCTGGGTTTTCAACGAAATCTAGTGTTCGATAATAGGTAGAAGCCGCGATCGGTAAAATCCTGCAAATCGCCTCAACACCATATAACGCCTTATTGTTATGGATGAAATCTACCATTATTTGTGTGGGCGGTCGAGCTCCGCCTGGGCGAAAAAAGCGGCTGCTTTACGTAGAATTTCGTTAGCACGTTGCAGTTCTTTATTTTCACGTTCGAGTTGTTTAATACGTTCTTGATCTGAAAGTTGCTGTACTTTAATTGGGTTTTGTTTATCTAAATATTTTTGATACCAAACACGTAGAGTTTCAGGAGTACAACCTATCTTGGGAGCAATAGCGGTGATCGCAGCCCAATTCGATGGATAATCTTTCTCGGATTCAATCAATAATTGAACCGCTCTTTCTCTGATTTCAGGGGTATATTTTACTTTTTTCATCGGGACATTCTCTCAGAAAGCTTGGTCTCCGACAAACCCGGTACGGTTCAAATTGAGGTTTTTTCTTATCATTTGTATCAATCAGAAAATCGGAAGTCATAACCTGTTCCGAGCCTTGTATGCTGGGATGTCTCAATCCATGCTCTAAACAGATTTCTTTTGTGTCATCTATATTCAAAGGAAATTGTTCCCGAATATCCTGAACAGAACTAGACCAATCTAAAATCAAAAAAACATACAGTTCCAAATTAGAAAGTAAATGATGAACTCTTTGCGTTTTATGAGAGTAAATACGATGAGAGACCCCACGAGAGGGTACATCCTGAATAGTCAGCCATGGTTGGTAATCTTTTCCCATACCTTGTCCACGACCACTTTTTATTCTTTTGCTAATTTGTTCTTATGTGAAGAATCTCGGTGCTCTACTCATAGAAAAACCCAGCCTACTTTTTAATCAGTATAGCTGGGTTTATTTAGTTTACAACTTTAATGTCTAGTTTAGAACTTTAATGTTTAGTTTAAAACTATATTGTCTAAACACACTTATATAATTTTAAAAAATTATAATTTGGTATGATTCACTATTTTAGGAATTTTTTCTTAATTTTTTTATAGAATAAGTTAAGGTAGATCTTTATGAGACTCAAGGCATAAAACATTCTGGACGAATCTAATGCCATTATTTCTTGCTGAGATGATAAAAATGATTAATTGAATAGTAATGAATGAAATTGAAAGTATCCATTGGAATAGTGTTGCTTTAAAAGTGATACAAAGAATAATAAAGCCAATAAGTATAAAAATAGTTAATATACTGCTATCTCTAAAAAATAGAAATTTTAAATGAGAGTCAACAATTTGTTCATCATTTTTATGCTTTTGATAAATTTTGTACCAGACACGATTTTGTTCAAACGGTAGTGTAGGAAGTACACCGAGTATTTTTTCTAAATTTTCCATATCAATACGTGGATCTTTTTTCGCATGTACAGTAAAAGCCCGATGCCCTGGGAGACTATATTTCAACTTCCCAAATATAATGTTATGTTTCATTTCTGCTGGTAAAATATTTAATAGCAATTTTACGATTAAAATACCCAAGATAAAGGATGATAATAATTTAAATAAAGAGTTATCCAACATACTTTTTGAAAGTAATAAACTCATAAATTTTTCTATATTCAATGCGGATAAAATAATATTTAAAATAAGAAAATCCATACATATGATTTTCCATATGTTACTTATGTTTTCTTTTTGAAGTTTTTCTGAGGTAGATAATTCATTTGCCATAACTTATTGCCCAATCTCATCTTTTATTAAATGAGAGATATCTTCATAGTTTGATAAGGATATAAATTGATCATTTAACTTATTTAATTTCTCGTTATCAGTTATGAAATCCTTTAAGAGATTGTAACGTTTCAAAGTATAAAATAATAATGCTTTTCTACATTTTATCTCTATTTTCCCATCGATCATTCCATAGTCAAATTCAATGGCTTTACGATGTGTTTCAGATAAGTCATATGAAGGCTTAAAAACCAGTGTGATGTATGTATGCCATGCTATATCTTGTTCGGAGGATACCACTGCTTCATCTAGAGTTTCTGCTGTAATAATTCTAGCTAAAACGAAATCACGAAAATCTTTACGTGTTCGACAAAATGCTCTTACATGCCAACGATGACCATCGAATACCATAGCATGTGGATTAAGTGTTCTTTCAGAAGCTACATCACTCGTCATTGAAAGATAGCTTACTCTGATAGCTTTTTTATTATTAATCGCATCAATAACCAAAGCTAAGGTATTTTCAGGCACTGTTCGCTCTAAAGATGGTAAGACATCACTTGGTGGTACCATGCCGATAAAGCTTTCATCACTTCTAATAATATTTTGATTTAAAGCCAGTAAATTACGTAAATAGTAGCGTGAACCTTTTTCGCTGAATAGAGGTTGGAATTCTTCAGACTTTAAATAAGCCTTTGTTTTTTTGTCATAAAATACATTATCTGGACGCCAATCTATATAACGAGCTAAGTCAAGAGAAGCTTGAGGAACAGATATTCCAAAAAAATCTACTAGATCACTACGATTGATTTTACCAGTCCATTGAAGCCTAAAATCTATAAACTCCAACCGTTTGTCTTGTGACCAATTTGACGTTTTTGATTCTTTATCGGTCATACATCACCTGAAATGTTTGCTAACAAATATAATTTTTAGATGGGTATAAAAAGTATTCCCATCTAAAAATTATATTGTATATTAAGGCATCAATCTTTTCTAGTCGCTTAAGGTAAACGTATGCCTGCTTCAATCGTTTTCTTTCCCGTCGATAATGGTGATATGACACTTATCACTTTAGCTGATGGTAGAACCATACTAGTTGATATCAATATCCGTCAGGATGCTGATAATCCTTTAACTTCTACTTATGATGTTGCCAGTGACTTACGGGGCAGACTTAAGCGGGATATGAATAATCGTCCTTTTGTTGATGTATTTTTATTAAGCCATCCTGATAAAGATCATTGTACGGGATTGCAAAAGCATTTTCATTTAGGAGCTTTAGCTAACTATTGTGATGATAATAAAATAGACAATGAAAAGAGAATTGTGATTCGTGAGCTCTGGTCTTCACCGATGGTGTTTAGACGCGCTTCAAAAAATCATACTTTATGTGAGGATGCTTGTGCTTTCAATACAGAAGCACGACGTCGAGTTAAAATTAATAAAGAGAATAATTTCTTTAGTATTCCTCAAGGAGATCAAATCCTTATTATGGGTGAAGATGAGAATGGTAAGACAGATGATCTAAATCCTATTCTCATTAAATCTGGCACAACCTTTAGAATCAATAATCAAGGGTATGATTCAAATCTTGAATGTTTCTTAATCGCGCCCATGACCAAGCAAAGTGAAGAACTGGAATGTATTCTTTCTAAAAATCATTCAAGCGTAATCATTAATTTTAGTATTGCTTCAAATGACTATTCTGATAAATGCCGTTTCTTATCTGGTGGTGATGCAGAGGTAGAAATTTGGGAGCTGATTTGGGATAAGTATCGTTCTACTCCAGAGGTTCTTGCGTACAATATTTTGCAAACACCCCATCACTGTTCATGGCGTACTCTTTCACATGATAGCTGGAGTGGAAAGGGAGAAAGTGCAAAAGAGTCTGCTGATGCGGTCAATGCACTATCTCAGGCAAGAAAAGGGGCTGCCATTGTTGCCAGTAGTAAGTTGATTCAGGATGAAGACAGTGATCCTCCATGTATCCGTGCTAAACGGACTTATACAAGAATTGTCCAGCAACTCTCTGTGAGTGGTAAGTTTTACTGTACGGGTGAATATCCTAAGAGTACCAATGTGAAGCCACTCGTTTTTGAGATTGATAACGTTGGGGTACGTGTAGCTAATAAAGCTGTCATTGGCGCAGCGTCAATTGCAGCTTCCCCTAACCTTAGAGCAGGATAATACTATATGTCAGTCGATCCGTTTTTCAAGATAGGTAAATCGTATTCTAGCTTAGATCCTAATCTTCTAAAGTATGAACAGACACGTCAATTATTTCAATCATGCCTTAGTCATCCTGATTTTGATATTGCTGATATTGTTGAATTGTCTTGGAAATCAGATCAACCAGCTGAGGCGATTATTGTCCACTGTGGTGATGGGACTGTCCCAACGGAAAACCAAGTCGGTATTTTAGTGACAGAAGTACTGGCTATAGTTTATAACCCTAATAAACGATTTGGCAGTCCCTATGAGGTTTTAGCACTTCGAAAAGATTTTCCAAAAACTCCTCATTTAAATGGAACATCTTCTGGAGAGCCAGCCTCGCTTTGCTTATATGCTGAAAGTTGGGAATCAGTTGAGAGGACTTGGACACCCCAAAAATTTCTTCAGAGAATCTTATGGTGGCTTCATGAAACATCAAATGATACTTTACATCTAAATGATATTATTCCTGAGCGATTATTTTATAATAATTTTTACCAAGTAATTTTACCATCTGATTTTTTTAATAGTTTGAATTCCGAAAATTTCAAACTTAGGTTAAATTATATTTATAATCAGGATAAGCTATATAAAATTTTTAGAGCTTCATATATAGACGTAGCTGAAAAAATTGACGAGGTTTATTTAGAAAGTATAGTAGTAAAACTGCCTGAACTTGGTTTAAATCCGATTGAAAGAGTTCCTGATACTTTAGATGGTTTAGTTGAATATTTTAGAGCAAAGAATATTGATCTAAAGAATATATTGATAGAAGAAATTAAAAAAAATGTAGATCATAATGGTATTCAGTTTTTATCACCAAATACGAATACATTCTTATTGCTTTTACTTATAGTTCCAATAGTTAATCAAAATAATGATGAAAGCACTAACTACGATTTTTATGGTTTTGCTCTTAGTAATACTACTATTTCTGATTTGGGTATTAGGTTAGGCGCTTTGAACAAAGGTTTTGATAAAAAAAACGAAAATATATGTTTTCCTGATCACCATTTATTTGATCTAAAAGTTGAACAGCCCAATGATAATTTAACAAATATTCAACTTGAATATGTTCAAATTACATTCGAAACCACACAAAAGTTCGCAAGAATGGCCTCAGGAATAGATCTTTCAAACGCAAATTTTAACGGTGTATTAGCTGGGGTGGGTGCACTTGGTAGTACATTAGCTGAAATTTGGTCAAAAGAAGCATGGGGGAAGTGGTCGTATGTGGATGATGACCTACTTAAACCTCATAATGTAATCCGGCATATCGGTAAAGACTGCCATATTGGAAAATCTAAAGTAGATGTTGTAAAAGAATTAGTGGATCTAAACTATCGTTCTGGAGAAAAAAGTGTTGCTATTCATGCAAAAATTAACGACTCAGAAAATTCTCAAGTTAAAGAAGCTATTAATAACGCTGAATTATTGGTTGATGTGACAACATCAATTGAAGCAGCAAGAGATCTACCAACATTAGCAAATTCGACACGTATAGTATCTACATTTATAACACCATCAGGTGATGATTCTGTTTTATTATTCGAAGATAAAGAACAGAAGATTAGAATTGATGCATTAGAAGCACAATATTATAGAGCTATATTAAATAATGATTGGGGAGTAAAACATCTTAAGAAACATCTTGGTACATTTAAAACAGGTGGAGGATGCCGTGATATTTCTATGATTATTTCTGATGAACTAATTAAATTACATGGCGCTATACTGGCACGACAAATTCGTTTGGGTAGCTACTGTAATGAAGCTCAGATTAAAATCTGGTCTTTAGATGATTCGACAGGGCAAATAAATTCTCAGATTATAGAAGTATTACCCTCAAAGAGAGAAATCTTACAGAATGGCTGGACAATAATTTATGATAATTTTACTCACCAAAAATTATCTGAAATAAGAGCAAAAGAACTTCCAAATGAAACAGGTGGTGTAATTTTAGGATACATCGATCAGAAACTAAAAAGTATCTATATTGTGGATGTTTGTGAAGCACCTCACGATAGCATTGCAACACCTACAACTTTCATAAGGGGTAGTGAAGGCCTGTCAGATTACATTGATCTATGTAGTGAGAAAACAGCCTATATTGTTCGCTATATCGGTGATTGGCATTCTCATCCTGACCATGTATCGACAAGACCTAGTGCGTTGGATGAAGTATTACTAACCGATTTACAAAATAAGATAGATGATCCAAATGATCCCGTTTTAATGGCTATCATAAATTCTAATAAAGTCAGTTTTTATCTTTAATATAGGGGATTATTATGGAAATCTTTGAATCTAGTAAGCTTGTTCTATTTATTATTTTTGCAATTCCAGGCTTTATTTCAATAAAAACTTATTCGTTACTGTGCCCAAATCATGAAAAAGATAGTACAAAGCTAATTATTGATGCCATTACATATAGTTGTTTGAACTATGCTTTATTAGGACCTTTTATTTATATGATGATTTTTAGTAAAAAATGGGATTTTATTTGTCCTTTTTTTACAATTATCTTTTATTCATTTGTCATGCTTGTTTTTCCAGCATTTTTAGCTTGGGGATGGTTAAAATTAAGAAATATGGAGTTTTTTAAAAAGAATGCTCCTCATCCTACACCAAGAGCATGGGACTATATTTTTTCTCAGAGAAAAGAATATTTTGTTTTAGTTACCTTATCTGATGGGAAAAAACTAGCAGGAGAATATTCAGAGAAATCATTTACATCGAGTTTTCCTGAAGATCCACAAATCTATTTAGAAAAAGCATGGGAGGTTAGTGCTGAGGGTGGTTTTGAAAGAATACGTGAGCAATCTGAAGGAATTCTAATATTATCCAAAGACATTCAAAGTATTGAATTTTTTCAACATCCCTAATATTTATCTATGGAGTTATCAATGTCAACTAAAGATTTAAAAACTAATATTCAGAGTATACCAAACGACTTACAAACGAGAGGCTACCAACCACAAAAGGTGACTTCAACAAATCCATCAAATACTCAGCCCCCTAAAAAACCTTAATTTTAAAGCGAGATTAATTATGAATGATAAAACTCAAAGAGTACCTGTTGGTGATGGTTATAGTCCAGCTGTGATAAAACCACACAACCCAATGCCTGGTGCAGGTTATCAACCAGAAAAATCGAGAAGAACAAACCCGAGTAATCCTCAAGCACCTACATCTCCACCTAAAAAACCCTAAGGAATCGAAATGTCTAATATTAAAAATCCTGAAAACATAAATGATAGTTACAGTCCGAAACCTTCTGGATCTATTTCTGATTCAGATAAATTTGGTTATCAACCGACCAGATCTTCTGGCGGGAACGCATCAAATTCATCTCAACAAACTACATCTCCACCAAGAAAGCCTTAAGATGGATATAGAGCTCACATTCTTTATGTGGGTTCCATTATTTATATACTTGTTTTTGATAGAAATACTTTGAACAGAATAAATCGTGAAGCGATAGTAAAAGGTTTGAAGAATATCTATTTTCCACATAACTCTTAAGTAAATTTAATGATTTTTTTCAACTAGATTTAAATCCTTTCTTTTAATTTTAACCCCTGATAAGACTTCTCTATAATTAAAATTATACAAAAAAATAGGTTCATAAAATATTTTATCAAGCAATTCCAATTGTTTGCTCGGTGAAAAATCTAAAAGATAAATAAAGTCGTCATTGATATCGTCAAAGCTTAAATTTTTAGATAAACTTTTACAGAAGTGAATAAAATCCTCTAATTTAATAGTATTATTTTTATCGTATTTTTCAAAATACTTATTTATTATCAAATCTGAAACATTGTCAGTTGTATTCAATATTTTTTTAACATTTAAATCAACTTTTCTTTGCCCAAAATTTTCATTGTAATAATTCAAAAGGTTATATAACTCTTTGTCATAATTATTGGAAATTTTTTCAACCAGCTCGAATCCAACAATATTCGAAAGACTTTCTCTAATTTTAAAACCAACTAAAGAAATGCTATTTATCAATCTAATTATTTTAAACACTAATAAGAAAAATTCATATCTAACTATTTTATAATTAGGGAATCTAATATCAGTTCTTATAAATAACTCTCTAAATTCTTTGATCACAAACGGATCTGGTTGCATTAAAAAATCAATAGACCTTTTTAATCCTTTATGTAAATTATTTAAACTATACTGCTCACTTCTGCTAGGTGATAAACCTTTTAAATTTAAAAAATCATTATAAATTACAAATATATCACTATGGCTTATTTTTTTATCATATTCAACAATATAATCACTAATATTTGAGTAAACATAAGTCTTGCAGAATTTGCAGATTTCAATTTTTTCGGCATCCCAATCTAACAATTTATTACAGTGGGGACACCTACTTATATATGGAATCGAATGAGTAGGGCATATAAAATTTTTTCTGTATCCATCAAGAGAGACATAATTTTGCTGCTTAATACAATATGGACAAATTAAGAGACAACTAACTATATAGAAATTATTTTGGTCAGTTAGACACAATTTATTTATCTCATCTTCTACTAAATCTGTAAATTTGTAAAAAACTGACTTATCAAAATTCCCTTTGACTATATTGATAATATTTATCTTCTTTTCAAAAATTATTTTTATTACAGAGTTTATTGAAGGGTAAGCATTAGCCATTTTTATTCGGTTTAAAAAACTCAGAATAAATTCATCTTCTTCTGGTATAGGGATGACAAGAAATTTTCTATTAAAATTTGGCTTATTCAATACTTCTACTCCACATAATGAAAGTATTTTTTATGTATATAATCAGAACTAAGTATTTCTTATTTTTGAGGAAATACTAGTGATATCTAGACGAAATGGATTTGATTTAGTTTTACTTATATAAGAAGTAATACCGTCATCCCATGCTTTAATAAACTCTTCAATCGTTATTGTATATTTATCTTCTTTCATAACTTGGAAAAGACAATTTTCTAAAAGAAGCATTAGGTAAGCATGGTGACCATTTGTTGCTATATAAATCTGTAAAGCTAATAGTTGACTTGTTAAAGAAGGTTCAAATTTAATATGCAAATATTTTTCGATATTTAATGAAATTTGATGAAGGAATGCATGTAATGTTCCTGGTTCATCTATTTTTGTAACCTTAAGCTGATTCAGCTTAAAGGTTTGTGAGAATCTTCGTGCAAGTTGACTGTCAATCTTCAATAATGACTCAAACTCAGGTAGACCTACTAGGCAAAAACAAATACCAGTTTCATTCACCAAGGTTTTTATCCAATTGCATACCACTGTATTCATTCGTTTGGTCGAAGTTTGAAGATCAAACAAATGATGAAATTCATCCATAAATATCAGCCTTGTTTCACATACTTTTAACAGTGCTACAAGTTTGTGATTCATCTGCGCTGTGCTCCCTGAAAAAGGAGCAGGATCATGCAAAGCATTTAACATACAACTTGCAACAGATTTCACAGTTGCTGGAGAGGGTACTTCTATATAAAACACAGGGACTATTGACTTCTTAAATCCCTCCTCAGTCCGATAAGTAGGGGGATGTTTTCTCACAATAGTTTGGCAGAGAGTTGTTTTTCCTAAGCCACCTTTTGCTAATAACAAGCAACCAAATGGCTGAGCGTATGTTTTATTTTTTTCTGCACAAAGTAAAATTCCTTTATAAGCAGTATTAAATTCAGATGAAACTATAACTAGTTGCATGATTTTATTTATTTTATCTAAAATAACTTGATCATTATTCATCATCAAACTCCCAAGTCAAAAAATCTGAATAGTTATCTTTCTCATCAGATAAACTATCTGAAACTGAGTCTTTGGCTGGTGATGACATAAGCGGCAAAGTACTGAAACAATCATTTTTTTGTTCATCTAGATTAAATTCTATAGGATCCTCCAAAAGAACTTTTAAATGATTTGGCAGCTCAATCTTAAGTTGTTTTGATTTTTTACTTAACTTAACATCTGATTGAATACGCTGATGTAAAGCCCATCTTGCGAAATCAGTTACATGTTCACCTAATTTTTCTTTATCTGCTTTTGATATTTTCTTTATTTCTTCTTGAATCAACTCATGTTCATACAATGTCAATCGTCTTGTATAGATTGGATCAGTTGAATCAGCTCGAATATAATTACTACTATCAAATGGATCTTGAAAATAAACATATTCTAGATTTGATTCATCCACCATAAGGGTAACTTCAAGTATCCCCTGAGCTGACAATGTTGTGAGTACGTGAGATTTATAAGTTAGATACAAAAATTTAACCTGACCATGATTTATATTTCTTTTAACAGTTTTTCGTGTAACGACATCAATCTGAAATTTTGAGAGCAGAATAGGAGGGGTTATTTTAACAGCATCTTCCCATGCCAGTATGGGAGCTCGACTTATAGTTGAATGTATAGTCTTATGATAAATTTCATCAATCCATTCAGTTAGATAGGATCTTAATTCAGCTAAAGTAATGCTAGCATTTTTTTTTGGATCATAATCAGCCTTTTCTCGAGGATTTGAAAATGTGGTCCCCCTTATCTTTTGAATCAGATTATGAGTTATTGTCCCAAAAAAACGTTCAATTTTAGCTTTATCGTCTGGTGTTCTATTTTGAGCTGGCTGAATCGTAATGCCTAGTTCACAGCATATTTTGCTCATTGTATTGTTTTTAAATTCCACACCATTATCAGGGATAATTAAAGCAGGAATTCCACCTGGAAGACCATTATGTGGTCTATTCAACATATCTTTAAAAGTTGCAAGAGTACTCGAAGCATTAACAGGTAACATACTTAAATACCATCCAACAATACAACGAGTAAAGATATCAATAGCACAAGTTAGAAAAGGACGCCCCATAACATCTTTTGATTCTTCATCGATAATAAATATGTCTAAATAATGAGTATCAATTTCGACTATTGCCATTACAAAAGGGCTTTCTTTTTTTATTCCAGCAGCTTTAAATGTTGTATTTGCGATTCTCGCGCCTTTTTTTGCTCGTATTACGATGTACGGATCCAGCTGCTTAATTCTTCGTTGAATAGTACGTAATGATGGACATTGATTAACGTTTATATCTTGCTCAAGCATTTTTGCTTTTATAAATGCTATAACATCAATGCTGCTTCGATGTTCTTTCGGTTCTAGATAGCACTCTCTAATTGCAAGAGTTATAATTTGTTCAATCTCAATATTGAAGCGAAGGAATTTATTTCCCGGCTTGATTTTATTTAAAACATAGAGATCCTTGTCATTATCTAAATACAGTTTTATCCACCTCATGACTGAACGGGGTGAGGGAGGAGAATGGTCCTTTATTCGTCTTGAAACATCGATAATTGTCTTATAAACATTAGAATGTGAATAGGGATGACTAACTGAATTTAACACGGTTTTAATGTATTCTTGTTTTCTCAATAGATCTCTAGTTTTTTCCTTACTTAATACTGAGTCAGATAAATCTCCATTTAATTTGATCTCACCTGAATGATATTTTTCAGTAAATTTTTCGATACTAATTGAGTAGATTTTTCCCCCAGTGATTGCTGAGTAACGTACCATCCCTTGACTTGTCCAACTAACTTCAAAGGAGGTACCAGTTAGTAAAAATCTTAACCCTATCTTTGGAATTAACAAATGTGAGTTCATAGTAGCCCCCGAGATCTAACTGCTTCTACTAGAGCTGGGATGTAAACTGGCATAGGAATATATTTATAAAATATTAAGTAATATGCCATATCAACAGGCAAACTATTGTTTTCAAGTATTTTTTGTATTTCTGTGAATAGTAATTGACCATGAGTAGGAATGACTTTTATTGCTTTATCTATCAGCTGATCTGTCCACGATTGTATTCCTAAGCGTTGATAAAAATATAATAATGCAGTTTGGTTAAATCCCAACACAACATCATTTTTATCGACTACCTTATATTGTATGTTATGGTAATTTATTATTTTTTTAATTCGATGGTGTTTCTTAGCTTTTTTTTCTGTCAAATTATGTTTATCTGGTTTTACTTCATGGACTTCAACACGGCCATCAGAGTATTTAACTAAAAAGTCAGGATAATTTGATTCATATTGGCTTAATTGGATTTTTAATGCTTGTGTCCGATAGGAAACAACAGAAAGATCTCTCTCTAATTCAATTGCATATGCTAATTCCAAATTACTTTCAATAGGTATCATTCCAGCATTTTTCTTACTAGGAAATAACGAGGTACGCTTACCAACGCTACCTTGATGAATTTTCCTGATGCCGTGCAAGACACCTGCAATATCAGAGCCCCGCTTAAAAGCAAGTTCGATCTGCTCATGAAGATTTGAGTTTGGATCATCTTTATATTTTTTCATGTTGAGTACCTTCCTTAACTCGTTTGAAAAAACAGCAGGGCTGCTATTCAGAAACGAGCCTATTTATTCACTTTGTAAAAAACAAAATGTAGGGCTTGACGAATTGCCCAATACAGAAGATACTTTGAGTAAGAGGTTTCAATATTTCTGTATTGGAATCAAACGACTTATGTTTGCAGACATAAGTCGTTTTCTTTTATATAAACCTATAAGAATAAATTTCTATTGCTTTATACCTAGCTTCACTGCGATCAGATGGCTTTTTCCTCTTTGTGGAATGCGTGTGTGATTCAATATTTGATAGACCAATTGAGCAGGGAAATTATTCTCCCTTGACCATTCCGCAATTGATATACCAGAACTATTAAATTCTTCTTTTACTTGCTGGATACTTTTAATCATCTCGAAAGCTCCTAAATTTTTTATAAAAATATAGTAATTTTATAAAAACTACAAATTTCCATATTTCTTGTTTAAGACCAAAATTTTCCATAAAAATCAAAAAATAGAGTAATAATTACACATAAGATTTTGTTTTTATTAACTAAATATGAATTATTAAAAGTCAAAGGCCTTTAATATCTTGTCTAAAATATCTTAAGAGTTTAAGAGCTAAGTTTAATTTTTTTTAAATAGTTATTATTAACTTATAACTAAGGTTTTAAGCAGAATTAATTTTCTAATATTTTTATATACTTAATAAAGATAGAGGGATTTAAATATATTTTTATTAAACCCCAACGATACTTTTAACGCTTCATGAATATATTTTAAAAAGCCTAGGAAAAGGGACAAAAGTATTTTAAGACATTGAAATATTTTATTACATTTTCCTAAAATATTTTTTATAAATATGAAATATTCAGGAGTTTTTTTAATAAAACAGTAGCCAAGTAGTATTTTATTAGAGCTAAAAGAATTGCTAGGAGCCTTCTTAGGTGAGACGTTATGGAATATAGGAGAAAAGTTGAGTCTAAGAGTCAGACCAATAAATTTATGTATGTTACGTGTAATATACATTTGAATGACATAACATCTGTCGCAAATGACAACTTATCTGTCGCGTGACGGTAAGAAGGATATGAATTTATGATTAGGTGTATCGGATTTAACATAATATACATTATGCGCAATGGTATTGTAACTCCAAAATAGAAATGTCCGGTTTCTCCAAAGTAAAAATGTCCGCTTTTAGAATATGCACTTTTGCAATTTCGTTAGCGGACGGTTTGATATGTTGGTGTCTATGTCGGATAAAGAACTTAAACGATTGTCGGTCTTGCAGGAAATCTGCGATCAACGCATAACTCAATCCCAGGCTGCTCAGCTACTTCATATTTCAGAACGTCAGATCAGACGCTTACTGCAGAAATACAAAGCTCAAGGTCCCGCTGCATTAGCCCATGCCGGTCGTGGCCAAATCAGCAATTCCAAACTTCCTGAAGAACTCAGACTCAAGTGCCTCAATATTGTTTCTGACCAACTCCATGGTTTCGGACCCACTTTAGCGCATGAAAAGCTCACCACCGTACATGGATTCGATCTTTCAGTAGAAACCCTGCGTTCCTGGATGATTGCAGCTGACTTATGGATTCCTCGATCCAAGCGCCTGAAACGCCCGTATCAGCCTCGTTACAACCGGGATTGCTTTGGTGAACTGATCCAAATTGATGGCTCATATCATGACTGGTTTGAAGGACGCGCTGCTAAATGCTGTCTGCTGGTGTTTATCGATGATGCTACAGGAAAATTGCAGTATTTACGCTTCTGTGAATCAGAATCAGCCTTTGATTATATGATTTCAACACGCTTGTATGTTGAGCAGCATGGTAAGCCGTTGGCATTTTACAGCGACAAACATTCAGTCTTCAGGGTGAATCAAAGCAGCAAGAAAGACACCAAGATTACCCAGTTTGGACGCGTACTCAGTACCCTGAATATCGATATCATCTTCGCCAATTCACCACAGGCCAAAGGCCGTGTGGAACGTGCCAACAGAACCCTTCAGGACCGTCTGATCAAGGAGATGCGTCTGGAAGGTATCAGCTCGATTGAGCAAGCTAATGCCTGGCTACCCTGCTTCATTGAGCAGTTCAATCAGAAGTTCGCCAAGATGGCTTTTAATCCTAAGGATCTACATCGGCCTATCACTGAAACAGCCGAAGAATTAGATGATATTTTTACTTGGCGTGAACCCCGCAGAGTCACGAATAGCCTGACGATTACTTATGATAAATGCGTATATCTCCTGGAAAACACCGAAGAAAATCAAAGGTTGATCGGTAAGTATCTTGAGTTCCTGGAATACCCGGATGGTACTGTAGCCCTCATGCATGATGGCCGAAAGATCAATTACAGCCTCTTCGATAAATTAAGTCAGCTGAATCAGCGAGAGATTGTTGAGAATAAACGGTTGGGTGCTGTTCTGAATCATATCCAACAACAGCATGAAGAACTGGAACAACAAAACAAACGCAATCGTTCTCAAAAGATGCCAAGCAGACGTGCACAGAAAATAGCAATCAAAGAACGAAATCTAAATCCTGTGCTTGACTTGGAATTGTCCATATAGGACATTTCTATTTGGTTATTAGGTAGGACATTTCTACTTAGGAATAACAGGTATTGTTAGAAACCATTTAAAGTGTCTGTATTCTCACCAATAAAAATGTCTGGTCTATGATGCGCATCAACATCATGGACTGGATATAAACTTGAGATGCTGATCACTATGTCTGACAAGGAAATACAACGTCTTGCAGTCCTGCAAGATGTTCGAGATCAACGTATTACACAAGTCCGTGCTGCAGAAATTCTGAATCTTTCAACACGCCAAATTACTCGATTATTGCACAAGCTCAATCAAGACGGTGTTTCAGGTCTGGCACATGCCAGTCGTGGTCAACTGGGTCATCGTCGTCATGATGACTTGTTAAAATCAAAGTGCCTTTCCATTATTTCTGAACATCTGCTGGGCTTTGGTCCCACCTTGGCGCATGAGAAACTCAACAGCATGTTTGACCTGAATATCCCTGTAGAAACGCTTCGGCGCTGGATGACTGCAAATGGTCTCTGGATTCCGCGATCCAAGCGCCAGAAACGTCCATATCAACCTCGATATAACCGCGATTGCTTTGGTGAGCTAATCCAGATTGATGGCTCATATCACGATTGGTTTGAAGGACGTGACGCTAAATGCTGCTTGTTGGTTTATATTGATGATGCCACTGGAAAGCTGTTGCATCTGCGCTTTTGTGAGGCCGAAACGACCTTTGATTATATGCTTTCAACCCGAGCCTACATTGAGCAATACGGCAAGCCTTTGGCCTTTTATAGCGATAAACACTCAGTATTTCGAGTCAATCAGAAATCCAAGCAAGACAGCCAGATCACGCAATTTGGCAGGATTCTCAACGAATTAAACATCGATATTATCTTTGCCAACTCACCACAGGCCAAAGGACGTGTGGAACGCGCCAACAGAACTCTGCAGGATCGCCTGATCAAGGAAATGCGTTTGGAAGGCATCTGCTCAATTACCGAGGCCAATGCTTGGCTGCCCTGCTTCATTGAGCAGTTCAATCAGAAGTTTGCCAAATGTGCGAGAAACTCGAAGAACTTGCATCGACCTTTAACGGAATCTGATGCTGAGCTAGAGGATATTTTTACCTGGCAGGAACCGCGTAAGGTCACGAAGAATCTGACTATCACGTATGACAAGTGTATTTATATGCTTGAGCCAACACCACTGAACCACAAACTTGTTGGGCAATACATAACATTTTTAGAGTATCCAGATGGTACTGTGGCCATCATGCACGAAGGACGGAAGATCAACTACAGTATTTTCAATAAACTGGCTAGACTGCAGCAGAATGAAGTAGTTGAGAATAAAAGATTAGGTGCGGTTCTGGCCCATATCCAGCAACAACATGAAGAGTTGGAAAAACAAAATAAAAGTTCCCGTGCCAAGAAAAGTATGCCGAGTCGTAAAGCTCAGAAAGTTGTTATTGAACAAAGAAATTTAAATCCTGTTCTTGACTCTTGCAGTTAAAAACAGGACATTTTAAATGGTTTATCGCATAGACATTTTAATTGGTGAATAACAAATAAATATTAAGTAATTGATATGTATTAAGTTATTTTAAGTATTCGGTATCTCAATTTACCTTATCATTCACAAAAAGATAAAAAGCTACTCAATCTTTCAATCAAGTAGCTTCAAAAATACGCCGTACAATCTGTTAAAGTTTTTTCCAAGTCATCGTGCTAATCGCATTCGCGCTCTTGGCTTTGCCATATACTTTCATTTGATTATTCGCCGCATTTAATTGAGCATCAATTTTATAGACATAACCATCTTTCGGATTAATCCATTGTCCTTGCGAAAATTGTTTTGGATTTGAATTTGCTACCAAGCCTTCTAATGCCTGCATGCCTTTTATGGGCTGATTCTTTAAGTTGCCTTGGCATTTGCTACATACCTCTAATTGAGTTGTGCCTACCGACAATAAATTTCGAGTAATTACAGCACTATATTCCGAAGTTTTAGAGTTCTTACGAATCACAATTTCCGCAACATAATGCCCTGTATGATCATCAATGACTTTCCATGTACCAATCAATGGATCAAATGGCATGGCTTGAACAGGAAAAATAAATCCAAAATATAGTGCAATTGCACCTAAAAAGTTACGCATCATAAAAATATCAACTTAAAACCAATTTACAGCACGGTTGTGCTAAAAATGGGCGTGATTATAGCAATCAATGTTGAGTTTAAATAAATTTTTCATAAAAATTAAATATTTATATGCTATTGGTTCGATGAAATATCATTAAAAATGTGAACCAATACGCTTTTTATGGGTAGATGAATTTTGATGCGTTGCAGCTTTATGCATAAAAGTGAATCTTCGACATGGTTTTGTATGCAAATTAACCATCTATATTTCTTCTTTCAACATTTGCTGTGTTATGGCGTAAACTAGCTCTACAAGTTGGAGTGTTATTCGTTATGAAAATTCAGGTGAATACCCTTGGTTTTATCCCAAGCACTTGTTTTTAATTCTTTTAATTTTGTATGTCGTTAAATTTAAGTTTAGTCATCAAGGTAATATCGTATGCTCAAGTGGTTCGAGAAACTTATAGATCCTTATCCAAATAAAGGTTTGACCGAACCCTTGCCAACCACGTTTTTTGCCTTTGTTTGGCAAGCAGCTTCAGGTGTACGTCCATATTTATTGTTATTGGTTTTATGTACTGCAGGCGCTGCCAGCTTTGAAGCTTTGCTATATGCAAAAATTGGCGATTTAGTCACATGGCTTAGTCAAAGTCAGCCAGGTACTTTCCTTGCGCAACATCAGCAGAACCTTACTTTGCTGTTTTGTATTTTATTGGCCAATATCTTTTTTGCCAGTGCGCAGTCAATTGTGAAGCATCAAATGTTATACAGTGGTTTTCCAATGCGTTTGCGTTGGCGTTTCCACAATTTAATGTTGCAACAAAGTCTGGATTTTTTCCATAATGATTTTGCAGGAAGACTCTCTGCCAAAGTCATGCAAACCGCCTTAGCAGTACGTGAGTTTTGGGTCATTTTGGGCGATATGCTTGCCTATGTATTCATTTACTTTATTACGATTAGTCTGGTATTGGGCGCAATTTCTCCAATGCTCATTTTGCCGTTATTGCTATGGTTGGCTTTATTTATTCTTGCAGCAGCTTATTTTATTCCGCGTTTGAGCAAAGTATCTAATGAACAAGCCGATGCACGTGCAGTGATGACAGGACGTGTGACCGATGCTTATACCAATATCCAAACCGTAAAATTGTTTGCGCATGCAGGTCGTGAAAGCCAATACGCCAAAGCATCTATGCAAGAATTTATGGTGACGGTTTATAAACAAATGCGTTTGGGCGCTCAATATGAAATCAGCATCAATTTACTGAGCGTGGTGTTGTATGTAGGCGTTTTAGGTACTGCAATTTGGCTGTGGTTAAATGGTCGTGCAGAATTGGGGATTATTGCAGCCACCACAGCCATGATTCTTAAACTCAACAGTATTGCCGAGTTTATGATGTGGCAGACCTCTGCCCTGTTTGAAAATGTCGGCACCATTCAAGACGGTATGAAAACTCTTGGACGTCCAATTGCGATACAAGATAAAGCCGATGCGAAGCCATTACAAGTTACTCAAGGC
The DNA here is from genome assembly GCF_004331005.1 of Acinetobacter sp. ANC 5045. Lineage (NCBI taxonomy): Bacteria > Pseudomonadati > Pseudomonadota > Gammaproteobacteria > Moraxellales > Moraxellaceae > Acinetobacter > Acinetobacter sp. ANC 5045. Next base: position 41,186 of record NZ_SJNS01000009.1, read on the forward strand.
GAAATTCAGTTTAAAGATGTAAGTTTTGCTTATAACAGTAAAAACGTGATTGACCAGTTTAATCTGCATATTGGTGCAGGCGAAAAAATTGGTATTGTGGGACGCTCAGGTGCAGGTAAATCGACCTTAATTCAAATGCTCTTGCATTTTTATGAACTCAAACACGGCTCAATTATGATTGATGGGCAAAATATTGAGGATGTGACCCAAGACAGTTTGCGTAAAAATATTGCACTTGTGACTCAAGATACTTCATTATTACATCGTACTGTGGCTGAAAATATTAAATATGGGCGACCTGACGCCACTGATGCAGAAATGTTTGAAGCAGTACGCAAAGCTAAAGCCGAGGAATTTATTCCACAATTGACCGATTTACGTGGCAAAAAAGGCTATGAAGCCTACGTGGGAGAACGAGGTGTTAAACTTTCAGGCGGACAACGTCAACGTATTGCCATTGCCCGTGTTTTCTTAAAAGATGCACCTATTTTAATTTTAGATGAAGCCACCAGTGCGCTCGACTCTGAGGTTGAAGCGGCAATTCAATCGAGCCTCGATGAACTCATGCAAGGTAAAACTGTAATCGCGATTGCACACAGACTATCTACCATTGCACAAATGGATCGTTTAATTGTGCTCGATCAAGGACGTATTGCAGAACAAGGTACGCATGATGAACTGGTGGCTATGAACGGAATTTATGCACAACTTTGGCAGCGTCAAACAGGTGGTTTTTTAATTGAACAAGATAAAATCGTAAAACCATCGACTGATAAAAATTAGCATCTCCAGCAACTTTGCTGTAACTCAGGCTTTGATGAAATGCAGATTTATCGCATATAGTCAAAGCCTGTTTTGTCTAACAATTTCCATAGAATTTCTTTAATTTTCATGCCAAGATGCAATATGTCATCTACGTTCTTATGTCGCCGTTTGGCAAACTAAGATATGCATAGATGACAGTCGCTAAGGCAAATTAAAATAAAATTAGCAAATGCAATGGAACATGCATGAAAACAATATCAGCACGTCAGGAACAAGGTGTTCCAGGGGTTTATGGCTTATTGGTTTTGGATGTTGTATCCCGTTGGGGTTATAACGCAGATACCTTATTTGCACCATTTCAACTCAATAGCGAAATGTTGGCAGACCCAGAATGTCGTATTCCTACACCTATTGCCAATGAGTTGGTTAAACATGCTTTAAAACTTACAGGCGAATCGACGCTCGGTTATCATCTTGGTACGCAAATGCGCATTTCCATTCATGGCTTTATTGGCTATGCGATTATGACTGCGCATGAAATTAGTGATGCGTTGATTTTAGCCAATCGTTTTATTCAACTGCGTATGCCCTTTTTACAATTGTTTTTCTCAACTTTTGGTGAAAAAGCCAGTCTGCAATTGCAGTGTGATATTCACATGGAACCTTTACGCACAGAAATCGCTATCGCTTTAATTATTGGCATGATCACCATGAGTAAAGCCATGACAGGTACAGAACACTTTACGGGCGAAGTCGATTTTGACTTCCCAAAACCTGCGGGTTTTGATCAATATTTTGCGAAATTTCCTTATCATCAATTCCGTTTTGATCAGCCGTATTTAGGTTTAAGTTTTGACAAGCAATATCTAGGCTTAAAAATGATTAATGCCGATCCTATTGCCAGTCAAATTGCGATTAATCAATGTGAAGCCGAACTTTCTGCTTTAGGTGAACGTCGCCGCATTTCTATGCGAGTACGTGATATTTTAACCCACGCAGAACAGCATTATTTAAGCATTGAAAATGTTGCCGACTATCTACACATGTCCGACCGCACACTCAAACGTCAACTGGCTGCAGAAGGTACTTCATTTTCAAACTTGGTCGATGAAGTACGTTATCGGCATGCAACTTCCCTGCTTTCCCGTACAGACTACACGCTAGAACAAATTGCCGATGAATTGGGTTATAGCGATGTGGCTAATTTTAGTCGTGCTTTTAAACGCTGGAGTGGACGCAGTCCGAGCAATTGGCGTAAAGATCCGTATTTATAAACTTTTGTTTTTGGCAAAAAGCATGTATAAAACATGGCAAAAAGATTCGATACAATTTAAGGAGTTATCAAATGAATCACCCTGCTGAATTAAAATATGCAAGAACACATGAATGGGTGCGTATTGAAGGTGATTTGATCGTCACAGGTATTTCAGACCATGCACAAGATGCTTTAGGCGATTTGGTCTATGTAGAAGCACCTGAAGTTGGTCAAAAAGTAATTGCGGGTGAACAAGCAGGTGTGGTTGAGTCTGTTAAAACAGCTTCAGATATTCACGCCCCTGTTTCAGGCGAAGTAGTTGAAGTGAATAGCAATTTAGAAGATGACCCTGATTTTGTGAATGATGAACCGTATGGCAAAGGCTGGATTTATAAAATCAAACCAGACAATATGGCAGATGTAGAACAGCTTTTATCAAGTGCAGACTATGAATCTGGCTTATAAGCCTTAAATTTGCAGCGTTTAATCGCTCAAATTCAAAGAAATCAGCTTCGGCTGATTTTTTTTGTATTGCAACTTTAGAAAATAAACCTAATTATCTTTATTTGATAAAATAATTAAAATAATTGCATTAAAATCTAATTTTAAGTTTAATTTTATTGAATAGCTGTACTTTTCACATAAATGGGTTTATTATTTTTTGCATGATCTCGCGGTGTGATGACTTCCAATAACAAAGCATCTGTATAACAAAGTACACATTGCACGCTACTCCACTCACCATATATAGGTTTAAGTTATGTCAGCTATAAATGTCGAACATTTATGGAATAAGTCGTTTATTCTCTGCTTATTCAATAACTTGTTCTTATTCATATTTTATTTTGCGCAAACGACAATTTTGCCTATTTATATTGTGAATGAGTTGGGTGGTAGCTTGTCACAGGCAGGTTTAGCCATGACTTTGTTTATGTTATCTGCAATCGCGATTCGCCCATTTAGCGGTTTGATTATTGAAAAATTTGGTGTAAAGAAAACCTTATATGTTTCTGAAATCATGTTTTGTCTGTGTAGCGTGGCATACATTTTTGTAGATAGTTTACTGTTTCTACTCGTACTGCGTTTTTTACATGGGATTTGGTTCAGCATTGTCACCACAGTTACCGTCCCTATTGCCAATAACTTTATTCCAGACAGTCGCAAAGGTGAAGGTATGGGCTATTTTTTGGTGTCAGTAAATTTAGGGATTGTATTGGGACCTTTAATTGGTTTAAGTCTGATTCAAAGTGTTTCTTATGCCAGTATTTCTACCTTACTATCCGTCAGTGTTTGGGTAGGTTTCGCCTTCTGTTTAATGATTCCAATTGCGACCCAAAAAGTAAAAACTGAAACAACACCTAAACGTAAATTAGGGCTTCAAGATTTTGTAGAGAAAAAAGCAATTCCTGTATCACTCATGGCGATGATGGTTTCTTTCGCGTATGCCAGTATTATGTCATTTATTTCCACCTTTGCAGAATCACGCAATATGCTGTCTTATGCGAGTTTATTCTTCGTGATATTTGCAGTTTCGATGATGATTTTGCGCCCAATTACAGGCAAAATTTATGATCGTAAAGGGGCGAGTTATGTGATTTATCCTGCAATTATATTATTTGCTTTAGGATTAATTGTCTTGAGTCAGGTACACAGTGTATTCGGTTTTATGTTGGCTGCTGCATTAATTGGTGTAGGGTTCGGGTCTGCCCAACCTTGCCTGCAAACCATTTCAATTCAACGCTCCCCTAAAGATCGTATTGGTCATGCCACATCTACGTATTTTTGTTGTTACGATATTGGTATCGCCTTAGGCGCGTTAATTCTAGGTTGGATTATTGCGGGTTATGACTATACCGCAGCGTATTTGCTCTGTGCTGTTGTGACCTTAATCAGTTTAATTTTCTATAAATTTGTTGTGGCTAAACAACCTAATGCAGATATTCAGGCTTAGTTTTTAATAGCAGCAAAAGAATTGTTATTTTAAAAACTAATCTAAGAAGAGTTGATTTTTAAATACTCTCCCACCCAAAAAACCTGAAATTTCAGGTTTTTTGGGTTTCTGGAGTTTTATTTTTTATGCAGTTTTAGCCAAAACCTGACGATTTAAGCTTTCAGCGACCTCAATAAGCAGTTGTTCAGTCTTATCCCAACCCAAGCAGCCATCGGTAACAGATTGACCATAAGTCATCTCGCAAGAAATCTTTTGATTTCCATCCACCAAATGACTTTCTAACATGATGCCACGGACTTGCGTCTGTTCACGTTCTGCCACAATGGTACGCAAGACTTGCGGTTGTTGTTGTGGGTCTTTATGGCTGTTACCGTGACTACAGTCAATAATCAATGCAGGCAACTGCCCTTTGGCTTTGTGCTGAATTTTCTCAATTTCTGCCAATTGATAATTTGGCCCTGAATTTGCGCCACGTAAAATTAAATGCGCGTGTGGATTACCTTGTGATGACAAAATAGCAGGTAAACCCGACTGGCTCATTCCCATGAATTGATGTGGATGACTTGCCGATTGAATTGCATCTAATGCAATTTGAATTGAGCCATCAGTTCCGTTTTTGAAACCAATGCTATACGGCATGGCGCTAGAAATTTCACGGTGAATTTGTGATTCACTGGTACGTGCGCCAATTGCACCCCAAGCCAGTACATCATCAAAATATCCCGTTGCCATTGGGCTTAAAATTTCAGAAGCAATTGGTAAACCCATTTCTATAATTTGTAGATACAGTTCACGTGATTTTTCTAAGCCTAATTGCATGTTTGCAGAGCCATCTAAGTCTGGGTCATACAAAAAGCCTTTCCAGCCTACCGTAGTACGTGGCTTTTCGATATAGGCGCGCATCACCAAGAAAATTTGATCTGAAACTTGGCTTTGTAATTGTTTTAATTTTTCTGCATATTCGAGTGCTGCTTGCGGATCATGAATTGAACAAGGTCCTGTAATGACCAATAAGCGAGGGTCTGTGCCCGCTAAAATGTTCTGAATAATTTGTCGATGTTGTGCGATTTGTTGTTTTAGCGCAGATGAAAGTGGGAGTTGCGCTTTGAGTTGATGCGGTAAACTTAAACTAATTTCAGTATTGTTGGTCTGTTGTTGTAAAGCAGTATTTAAAGCATTCATTGGTCTGTTCCTTTGGACTGTTTCTCTTTTTTACAGTCCGATCATTTATTTCAGCGTTATGGGTCTAATGGATTGCAAGGTTTGAGTCATAGATTGACTAAAGTAAAACCAATAAAAGTTGCTAAAGTATGAATAATTAACGTTGTACATGATTAAATCTCCGAAAAACCTATAAAATTCAAAACACCAGACATAAAAAAACCTGATCAGGGTTGCCGATCAGGTATCAACTGGTGGGCAACCTTTTGCCCGAACGCGACTCAGGCAATCATTGAAACTGCCAAAAGTAATAGTAAGCGTTTGCGATTAAAGGTTGCTTTAACATCTTGTTTTCATCAAAAAATGAGCTGTTAAAATTAAAATACGCTGTATTGTTCCGTTTGGCAATCCTTTTTGTAAAATAATTTTTATTGGATGTATTTATTAAAATTAAGCTGCTGTTTTAGCGAATCCAGGGGTTAAAAAAACCAAGCCGAAGCTTGGTTTTTGTTGGGTCTTTATTTAAGCGCGTTACTCATCATTGATCAAAATGAATCACACTACGAATAGATTTACCCTCATGCATTAAATCAAAGGCTTCATTAATTTGGTCTAGCCCCATGGTGTGCGTTACAAATGGTTCGAGTTGAATATCACCCTTCATGGCTTCTTCAACCATGCCTGGCAATTGCGAACGACCTTTTACACCACCAAACGCAGTTCCTTTCCAAGTACGACCTGTCACCAATTGGAATGGACGAGTTGAAATTTCCTGACCTGCACCTGCAACACCAATAATAATGGATTGTCCCCAACCACGATGCGCACATTCCAAAGCGGAACGCATCACATTGGTATTTCCAATACATTCAAAAGAATGATCTACGCCCCAACCTGTTTTTTCAACAATGACTTCCTGAATTGGGCGGTCATAATCTTTTGGATTTAAGAATTCGGTTGCACCAAATTGTTCTGCCAATTTGAATTTCTCTGGGTTGGTATCAATGGCGATAATACGGCTGGCTTTGGCTTTATGCGCACCTTGCACAACTGCTAAACCAATACCACCTAAGCCAAATACCGCAACGGTATCGCCTTCTTGGACTTTTGCAGTATTTTTAACTGCACCTAAACCAGTTGTAACACCGCAACCTAATAAGCAAACTTGCTCATGATTGGCTTCAGGATTAATTTTTGCTAAAGATACTTCAGCAACTACCGTATATTCACTAAAGGTTGAACAGCCCATGTAGTGATAAATCGGTTGTCCATTATAAGAAAAACGTGTCGTGCCATCAGGCATTAAACCTTTACCTTGTGTCGCACGTACGGAAACGCATAGGTTGGTTTTACCAGATTTACAGAATAAACATTCGCCACATTCTGCTGTGTAAAGCGGAATCACATGATCGCCTGGTTGAACACTGGTCACACCCTCACCAACTTCAACCACAATACCTGCACCTTCATGCCCAAGAACTGCAGGGAAAACACCTTCAGGATCTTCACCCGATAAGGTAAATGCATCGGTATGGCATACCCCTGTGTGGGTAATTTTGACCAAGACTTCTCCAGCCTGCGGCGGTGCAACATCAATTTCAACAATTTCAAGCGGCTGACCTGGGCCGAATGCGACGGCTGCACGTGATTTCATGAGCAAATTATCCCTAAAAAATACATTAACAGATGATAAGGGGCTGCTGACAATTCGTCTATGTTTGCGATGTGAGAGAGATATCTCGCAAGCTATTTATAAAATATCAACAGACTCTCACAATACCCTCTTTCTATTCAGAGTTTCAAGCATTAACATGAGGATAATCTCCATGTATAAATACAGAATGACTTAAGAATAATCATGAAGATCCAAAGACCTTGTTACTGGCTTGGAATGTTGGCTTTTTTCGCTATTTTACTGACAGGATGCAGTTTACCGATGAATCAAGCGAGCAAAGATAGCCCTGTTGAGCATTATGTAGATCATTGGCTGAATGGTCAGGAAATTGATGCACATTTATCCCAAAATTTAACAGCGTATCTTTCTCTAAATGATGCCTTTAGTAGCATCGCCTCGCGTTTATATTTGATTCAAAAAGCACAGCACCATTTAGATTTACAATATTACATTTGGGAAGATGATTTAATTGGTCAGTTGATGTTGGCTGAACTGCTCAAAGCAGCAGATCGTGGTGTAAAAGTTCGTTTATTAATTGATGATCAAAATGGTACGCAACTTGATCCAACCTTAAAACGGCTTGCTCAGCATCCTAATTTTGAAATAAAAATTTTCAATCCGTACAAATATCGGCATTTTCGTGTGATGGATTATTTGTTTCGTTTTAAACAAATCAATCGCCGTATGCACAATAAACTAATTATTGCCGATGGGGCGATTGCCGTGACAGGTGGGCGTAATATTAGCCGTGAATATTTTGATGCCAGTGAAAATTTTCAATTTACTGATATGGATATTCTATTCTATGGCAGTGCTGTCCCCCAAGCCAATGCCGTGTTTTTAGAGTTTTGGAATGACGAACTAAGCTATTCAGTAAAGCAATTATTAGGCACAGGCAACGCGTTGCAATTGAGAGAATTGCGTAATCGCTATGAATTAAATGCCAAATATAAAGATAAAATTCGTGAACGTGTGGCTAACGCGCAAGAAGAAGTCAGCATCAAATTAGAACAACATCCTGTACAGTGGGTATGTGCGCATTTTGTGGCAGATTCTCCGAATAAAATTCGGGGTACAGCTCAAGGCGAGCAACTGATTTACAAACAAATGTTAAAGTTAATGGGTGAGCCCAAACAACATTTAGAACTGGTTTCTGCCTATTTTGTCCCAACAGAAGATGGTCTTAAAACACTCACTCAACTGGCTGAAAAAGGAATACAGATACGTGTATTGACCAATTCATTTTTAGCCAATGATGTGCCTTTGGTACATGCATTTTATCAGCAGTATCGCGTAGATTTACTTAAATCAGGTATTCGTTTATATGAATTTAAGCCTTATATTGAACGAAAAAAGCGTACTTGGTATGAAGTTGCAACGGGTAACGTAATTCCTGCCAAAGGCAAAAACGCCTCGAGTTTACATGCCAAATTCTTTGATATAGATGGCATGGTCTTTGTAGGTTCTTTTAACCTTGATCCTCGTTCTGCAAAATTAAATACCGAAGTTGGCTTGGTGTTAGAGTCTGAACAATTGCAAAACGATGTTTCTCAATCTTTAGACCGCTATTTGCCACAAATTGCGTATGAACTGCAATTAGACGAAAACGGTCAAATTATTTGGTTAGATCATCAGGCAGATGGCAGTATTCAAACGTATCATCATGATCCTGAAACCACACAGTTTCAGCGTTTTATGATGAAAACAGTTTCATTATTCCCTATTGAATGGATGATGTAATGACAATAGATAGACATTAATTATGGAAGCGTATTTTTCTTTCTCTGCCATCACTGTCTACAATTATTTAAAGTTACTTATAGTAAGCCTATTTCTTTAAATAAGTTAAAATACGCTTCTGCCTTTTTCTCTAAAGCTAAAGGATAGGCTCGTGAAGATGAAGGCATCCGATATAAATGCAGCTCACGCTTGGCAAAATAGCAATGTGTCGCCTGCCCAATTTGAGGTTTTTCGGCAGATTCAGGCATAGATAACATGAGTGTATCAGTCGCTTTATCGCCTGTGGTCATAATGCTTTGACATAAAGGTATCTTGCTTAAAAGTGCTGCAATATCCATTGGTTTTTCAATCTGTAAAAATTTGTCTGATGCATTGCCTTTTAAGCGAATCACCTGCTGCGCCGTATCTGAAATAGCAATGCCAGTGGTGTTTAAAAAATCAATAATTTTATGAAGATGAAAATTTTTAGCTTCTAAATCTAAAAAGTAGTTTTTATCTTGAAAAAAGCATAAGCCCAAAATTCGCCACATATCATTTTGATAATTCGGATAGTAAAAATCCATTTTCCAGCGGCTTTTTGGCGGAGGAAAACTACCCAACATTAACAGCTTAGCATTGGTGGGTAAAAAGGGTTCTAGTGGGTGGGTTTCTATTTTAGAATCAGTCATTTACGAATTAATAATTTAATATAAATTAAGTTTATCATCGCATATATTTTAGCTGAAAAGTGTAATGATCTGAGTTTAATTATTTAGCCAAAAAATCAAATTCACAAAATTTTCACAATATTTTCACAATATGATTTTTTCAGGCTAAAAATTTATTGACTTAAATGACAGTGGAATTTTGGGAAAAATGGGCATAAAAAAGCCACCCGAAGGTGGCTAAATATCACTAAATGACGGGGTTTAAACTGCGGCATTCTGACAGTGCTTTGTAGCCTATCCCGCCCTTATGCCAGTCATGTCTTTGCGCCAACTCATAAATTGGCATATAGACTTCCCTACCTACAATTTGCCGTGCATCTTCTGCAGCAAATTTAAAATGATCGTGGATACCATGCCCCATGACTGGGCTGATCTTACGGATCACGTCTCCGAACTCTGTCCACCAGTGATCGAGCCATAGCGCATGCAGTGCCATTGAACGTGACCGATCTGAAACAGCAGTTTGGCTTTTCTCTGCTTGGGAGAATAACGCTATTAAGTGATGCACGTATTCTACTGCCACTGGTATAGCTTCGTATGGGATGTCTTCTATATGCTCTACATTGAAGCGTTGATGCACAAGTTTGTATGCTTCTGAGTAATTCAAGTGCTTGGTTTTAGCCACGAGCATATTCACAGCATTGGTTAGTGGCTCACGCTCTGATTTGTGGGTTTTGGCTAAAATTTCCTGACGATGGAAATAGCAATCTTCCAGTTGCTCAAATACGTCCCATGCTTGGTCGGTATCAAGCATTTTGGCATGTCGGGCTGCACCACGTTCTGTCCAAAGGATCAGGTTTCTTGTATTTCGACTGACTGTCTTTGAGTCAGTCAGTTGCTTGAATGCTTTTAGTTCAGCACCCTCAAGCTTAAAAAAGTGCTTACCATCTATAAACCGCTCGTTATTGCGTGAATGGTTCTGTTGGATGTTGTTTACATCTGTTCCATAGAAGTCAGCTAACATCGCAGTTGTGACAACTGGAATAGATTTAAAATTGATGATGGATACTTGAGTATTGTTAATTTGTGCTAGACTTGTCATGTCTATTCTCCTGCTAGGGATTAGATAGAAGCCCCTCTTCCGCCAAGTTGTAGGGGCTTTTCATTGTCACTAGATTAGTAACATTGACATTACTTTATTATGTTACTAATCTAGTGTCAATGATTGAGTTAATGAGTTTTCAAATGTCAGATAAAACACGTACCCAGAATCAGGATGAGTGGAAACGAACTCAGATACGAATTCCATTAGATCAATATGATGATATCGTGGCTTATGCCGAGGAAAAGGATATTTCTATAAATACGGCTATGATTGAGTTGATGGACAACGGATTAAAAGTTGCAGAGAGTCACATTGATCCTGCTGATATAGATATTAAGATCATCAAGTTAAAAGATGGCAGAAAGCGTTTGGTGTATGGAAAATTTTTAAAGGCATTTGATTTAGATTACACACAAGATTTAACTTCGTTAAAGTCTGATATTGAGCTTTCGCTCAAGAGATTATATGACACGTTCCTATTTAAACGATTGGCCTTTTTTAATAAAAATGTTTTGGTTTACCAAGGTGATAGTCATTTGGACATCGTCAATGATGGTGTTGGTAGTCTAAATTGGCTTATCGTAGAAGATCACATCACTGATGAGTTTATGGATAATCTTCATAAAAAAAATAGTGAGAAGTAAGTCACTACTGACTTATAGCCTGATCCCCTAGCGTTTTAGGGATTAAAAAAGCCCCTCAAGGGGCTTTAATTTGGTATATTTTTTTGTATTCCACTTATTCTATCGATCAGGACAATTTGAATACTATATTTCTCAATACCAGTTTTTTGATTGGCGATATATGTTAAATGTTCCAAAACTTTATTGAGCCATTCTTTTTCTACAAGAATATCTTCTGCAATTGGTTTAACACCATAACGTCTATCTAATGCAGATAGAACTTTTTTAACATCATCAAATTTTAGTTCTACAAGAGTATTTGAAAATTTTTCTGGAGGAATTTCACATAAAACTGGAACATTATAATAAATATTGTCGCTGCTAGTAGTTAAACAAATTTTACGTATAAAAAGGTTACTATTCTCATTTAACAATTTAAATAGTTCATCTGCTTCTTCTTTAATTCTAGAATTTTTAAATTCTTTAATTTTTTCAATAGATTCTTCTATAAATGATTTAACTGAGTCTTGACTATACCCCAAGTAAGAATACCCACCCCAATGAGTTCTATCTTCAAATTTTATATAGTTATCCAACTCCAATCTATTCATTTTTTTGCAAATAAATTCAATATTCTTAAAGCCCATTATTTTAATTTCTTCTGAATTATATGGAGTTACAAGTTTTTGGTTGAAATAAATAGTGGCACAAACAACATGAAAAATTTCTCCAAAATTTTCATATTCTAAATGCCTAAGTTTTTTAATAGATGATTTTAGTAAGGATAGAAATTCTGAATTAGTTAAGTCATAGTAATACCACAATTTATACCACTCAGGCTTTTCAGATTTATAGGAAAAATAATTGATTTCAAGATTTTCACTAATTTTCTTATCATCAATGATATTGTTTATTACAATGTCAATCCAAGTTAATTTATCTAAAATATAAACCGAAAATTCATTTAAATTATATTTTGAATAAAAATCAAACCCCTCTTGTTTTTTTGAACAGAATAAATCACCGTTAAGTGAATTTTTTTTATTTTCTATTGAAAATATTAAATAATACTTTAATATTTTTTCAAGTAAATCAGGATCATCTTTAAATAATTTTCTATCATATAATCTTTTGAAGTCGTGAATTGATTGTTTTAATATTCTAATATTATTGTATTTAGATAATTTGTGAATTTCTAGTATTTTTTCTTTGTGTTCTAATATACTTTTTTTGAAATTATAATCTGTAAGTTCATCAATTATAGAGTCAAGTGCACTTTCATTATCCCCATCAAAAAAGAAAGTTGTACCAATGATTTTTTCTTTTTCAGTAAAATAATCTGTATTTTTAGCAATTATTTCTTCTTCATTTCCAATTAAAATCACTTTGGAGTTTGCATGTTCTACAAAATAATTTATATAACCTAACAATTCAGATATTGGTATTTTGCATCTTTCAACATCATCAAAAATTAATATTAAATTTTCTCCTTTTTTAAGGAGATCATCAATATTAACTGACGGGAGTGCAACATTCATGCTTCCATCAGCTTTACCATCACCATCTATATCAAATTTCAATGTTGCTTTAACTAGACCCGTAGCAATTTTTCCAAGTAATTTTACTTGTTTATTTGCCCAAAATGGATGCAAAAATCTAAATATTTCATCATCAATAGTTTCTTTATTAGCAACACCATTTAGACTTATATAGATTACATTTTTACCCCTACTTTTTAATTTTTCTTCTAATCTATTAATAAACCATGTTTTTCCCACACCCCATTTACCATTAATCAAAACTGCATAGTTGCTTAACTCGTTTTCACAATAATAATCTAGATATTCTTCAATATGTTTATTGGGTTCTGAAATGTAAGACATAAACAACCTTTTAAAACTTGGGTAATAACAAAAGCTTAGACTTTGCAAGACTTCTAACATTAATTTTTTTGCATTCCCATAAATACTAGAAATAAAAGCCATCCAAAACTCACGTATCTTGCTGTTTTTGAGTGACCTTCACGCAAAGTAAACCATGCAAAAATATATGGGAACAGAAAAATACCAATTGCTAACAGTACAGAAACTTTGCGTGTTTTCTGTGGCATAAGCGGTAACGGCGGGATATTAGGTACAGCAGACATATTCATTCTATTAGCGGAATTGTCTGTACTATTTTGCCTATTGGATGTATTGGTTTTCCTAGGACTAAAACTGCTATAAGACAATCCAGTGCCTGGTGCACCAACAGTAGTACGAGTCCCCTTTTTACCTATGTTTACTTTGGCACCACGAGGTCCAATAGAAACACTAGATACACCCTTTTTCGTTAAATTTACTCTTACACCAGGTGCAATTTTTAAACTCTTTCTAAAGTTAAAGCCCATAAATCACCTGTTAAATTAATGCTGGAATTTCTGTTTTCTAAGCTTTAATGAAATGATTTGAAAAAGCCACCCTAAAGTGGCTTTTGTATTAATGGCAGTGTCTTGTACCTGTCTTGTTGTCGTTATGACAGCCTGTACTGTCTGTACGACCACCATGGGAATAGACTGTAGTTGCAAACGAAGCGATCAGTGCCAAAATTATTACTTTTTTCATGTTGTACCCTCATTATTATTCATCGAGTATTTAAACTACTCATTTTACAATAAAAAGTAAAATTATATTTTTGAAATATTTAAAAAAAGCGCCATTAGGCGCTTCTTTTAAACAATGGTAAGAGTTCTTGGCTTTTTAGGAACATCCATTCCAACAAGATTTTCAAGGAAGCTGACATTCACATCCAAAGCTTGAGCAATATCCTCAGCAAAAATTTTCTTTTTTGCGAGCATTGCAAAGCAAGTTTGAAGAAGCTCAGGATTTTCCTTAGGAATCAAATAGTCTTCTTTTTCAGTAATGGATTCACTATTTTTTCTCAGTGCAATTACACCACTGGTGTATTGTTCCTGAGTCAATAAACCCAAAGACTTGGCTCTGTAAAGAATTGCGGCCTTACTTACCTTCCACGTCTGTTTAAACTCACTTAATTTAGCCCAGTTATAACGACCACCTTTAAACCATGTAGGGAAATGAGTTCGCATCATTGTTTGTGGAATTAACAGTGCCGAAGCAAATTGATTTGCCTCTGATTCAGTAAGACGATCGCCTGTCACCGTACCATCATGAAGAACTAAATGTCCAAGCTCATGAGCAAGGTCAAAGCGCTGGCGACATTCACTTTCTTTTGCTTCATTACGTACAAAAATAGGTCGCTTTGTTGCTAAAGATAAGGCATCTACTTCTTTTGATACAGAAGAAAATGTCGTTACTACGATTCCATGAGTTTCACAAAGACGAATCATATTGCTAATTGGACCTAAACCAAGCCCCCAATCAGCACGACACTGTTCTGCTATCGCTTCAATAGAAATAGACCGATCAGAAGCCTGAATATCATATTTAGGCAATCTAAGTTTAGAATCCAGATATTCAGTCAATCGCTTAATATATTCTCCACGAGCAATAACAACTTGTTTTGTTGCTACTTTTGTAGATCTTAGGCTTCTAAAGTGGATTTGCTCTTCCTGTAAGACAGGTTTTAAATGAGTAAATAGCCCTACGGGAACATTAAAGTATGCGGCAGCTTGTTGAATAAATTGAGAACTTGGCATGGTCTGCCCTGTCTCAACTTTGTGAACATACTGCCGTGTGCACTCAAGGTGCTGACCTAACTCCTCTAAAGACAGTTGATTAAACTGTCTCAGAAGTTTTAGTTCTAATCCATTAAAAGGCGTGTTCATAATGACATTGCTTGCTACTACTATTTAAATTTGGTATCCAAATCTTCATCTTGAAGATCATCTTCATCAAGATCTCCAACTGATGGCGCATCTAAATGGATAGGCTCTGGAGTAATTGGATCCACTAAATGTAACTTATTACCATCTAGATTGTCATTAGATCGCCAATAAGCAACAGGCACTGTGGCTAAATTAAAGCCAACAAATTCAACAAATGCTTCTTCTTCCTCTGACTTCGGCTCATTTAGAATGAACTTCCAAATGACAGGCTGGTTATTATCAACCTGAAATAGGTCATAATTTGTAGGTGTATATTTTCTTAATTTTAATGACTTAGGATCAGTAAAGTCGCCTTTACAGAAACCAATTTGCGCATAACCAATTTGAAAAACGAATCTAAACGTTTCATCTTTTAAGAGAACTTCTACAGGACAGTCCTGAGATGCGATTAATTTTTTAAATTGTTCATACGTACGACCAAATATTGCTGTGCCGCGAGTATAGTTATTGTCATTTTCACTATTTAAAATTTCGTGAACATCAAAATAAATATCAAGCATTGGTGTTGCGAAGTATTCAAGTACTTCGTCTGTTAACAGCGGTTCAAAAGCCGATGGGGGATGTAACTTTGTTTCTTTCATACAAATTAGTCCAAAAATTAATTCTGAGATGTGGGTTAAAATCAAAATAGGACTAAAATCGAAGTTTGTCAACCAACTTTTCGGACTAAAATCGAAATTTGTCAACCAAACAATCCCCTATCCATTTTACGCAGTAAAAAGAACTCCACTTTTTTGTAAAAAAACTAAAAATTAACCGTTTAGTAAATTTAAATGGGTTGTTTTAATCTGCAAAAACAAAAATAACACATTGTATTTTATATATATTTAAAATCACTCAACATAAATTGAACAAATTTCAATATTTCTTTTAGGTATTTTTATATATCTTAAAGGTTGGTTTGTTGAAACTTAAGTTTATAAATTGAAATGAGATCTAAAAGCACTTTAACCAGAGTGAGAAGAATTGAGGGGCAAATTAATGCGATTCAAAGTCGCCTAGCGGATAGTGATGCTACTTGTACTGAAATTCTACAGCAGGTTGCAGCAGTTGACGGCGCACTAAATGGGCTTATGCGTCACTTGATTGAGGTTTATCTTAAAGAGCGTGTATTCGCAAATACGGAAGAATCTGACCCTGAAAAGTTGGAAGAGTTTTTAACTCTTTGTAAAAGGTACTTATAAAAAACTCATTTGGTCAAACTAATAATAAGAGTAAGTTTATAAAGAACAGCCCGCATTAGCGGGCTTTCTTATACGCATTACCAAGCTTCACATCATAAGAATTCTTTGCGTACGCAGGGCCATTGTAGCCACGCGCAAATGCTCGCCAATCCTTATTTTTGAGTGCATTAACCAACTTGTTTGTCACAATGTAGCGGCACATCGCATCAAGCTGTGATGCTTCATCACGGTACATGGCATTGATGAAGTTTTGCAGAGTCGGATAGCCCAAAGCTTTCCAGTGATAGCCCATCACCTGACCAATGCCCCATGATGCTGACTCTAAAGCCGAATCACGATGATATTGAGCAGCTGCATTCAAACGCCCGTGCTGTGCCGAGTATAAGCCATAGTTGCCCATGGTTTTATTGCACAGATCAGGACGCTCACGCATAGCTTTGTCTGCTGTTGCTGCTTTACCGTTAGCAATCAGTCTTTGCCGAAATACATGTCGCTCAAAAAGAATCACTGGTGTGCCATCTACATTAAAGCCTGAGCCTTTGCACTCAACTTCAATCACAGCTTTTAATGCTGCGACTTCAATACCAAGTTTCGATGCCTGCACCTGAATTTGTGCCTCAGTTAGTTTCTTGCTCATTTGCCACCCCCGATAATTGCAACGAAAGCAGCTTTCACTTCCGCAATGACTTCTGCCAGCGACTTGCCATGCATGAGCGCAATCGACTGATAAACAATACCGATGGCCAACAATCCGAATACAGCAAAAATCAGCATCACAAAGCCTTGTGTCATGTGCGAATACTGGCTTAATTCATAGTATTCAATGAATGCCGTACCACCATATAAACTAACTGACACACTGAATAAGAATTTACCGATCACGCCTAGCGTGACTTGAATTTTCCCGTCTTTATCAATATCCCCGCTAAGCACTAAAGCAAGGATTGCCCCCACAACTGCTGGAACTAATTTAATGACCCACGGTAACGTGTTTTCTTGCATTGTCTTTTCTCCAGACATAAAAAAACGCCCTTTCGGACGCTTGCTTCAATTTAAAAATTCACACTTCGATCTGAACTACATCACCGCTTGCCGCCAAGCGTTTAATCTCCCCGTTTGATATAAAAACCGTTGAACCGACGTTGTAACGGGTGGTGCTGGTACACATCACTAGCCCTGAACCATCCACAACCAAAACCTTATAATTTGGGTGATTCTCATGCGTGATTTGCCCCACAAACTCAGGCGCTTTAGGCATTAAATCAATCAGCCGCTGCAGTGCATTACTCACGATTCACACGCTCCACTTTGACAGTTTGATTCACTTTGGCATGACTGAATGACACGCTGACACTTTCAACAATCCCCCACCACTGGGCATTAAATGCAAAAACTTCTCCAGGTGCGCACTCACCCACTTCTGCAGAAATCGGCATAGTTAATGTGTGTGTTTCTATCATGCCTGCCTTGGCTAGTTTGGCTTTACCAAAAGCCCCCATACTGACCACATCAAATAAAGGATTGTTTTCAGGTGGCAATAGCACATCTGCTGCGGTACCTGTGCGTTTGATCTGCCCTTGCTTACCCGCTCTATCGTTTGTCAGTGTGATGCCGTTGTAATCGGGATAATGCTCATAATCTGTGGACTGACTGGTGACCAATGACTCAGGTACCAATCTGTCGTAATCATCTACCGTGAACGTATCCCAAAATGTCTTTTTATAAAGCGGTTTAAGGGAAAGCGTATTACTCCCCTTTTCGCTATATACAAAACCACCACCACTTTCTGCAATCAGCTTAATGGCTGTGATTGGCGCAAGATTGGAATAACTTAAACTGTTGTTTGCTACAATCCAGCCTAGGTCGTCAATCAATTGCCAATTCAGCACAGTATCGCTAAATACACGATCCAATTCAGCTTGTGCAAGTTGTACCGATGTACGCTCATTCTCTTGTAAAAACGAGCGTAACGGCGCATACGGCGCATCAAGTAAAGCGGTTTGACTGCGACCTGTGAGTACATAAGTGATATTGCCGAACTTGCGTGAGCGTGTGCGATTCTCAAGTAGCATGTGATGCTCATGCCCATTGACCATGATTTTTAAAATCACTGGTTGGCCGTTAATTGGCTCAAGTTTGGCAATTTCAGTATGCGGCACAGTTAAGCTATACGACCATGCCCAACTGCTGCGGTCTGAACGATAGCTTCCGTCATACACCAAAATTTCTGCATCATTATCAAGCCGTGTCACAGATAAATTATTCAAGATATACCACCAATTTTGATTTGGAATTGCGGGAATACAGTCATCAACCCCAAAGTTTAAAATGACGTTGTGCGCATCAACTTCATTGCATAGACAAACGAAATTTAAATCGCCTGTGCCTTCGAATTGCGGCAATTCAGGTTGTGGCCATGGTTGAATCGGATGCTTGCGATAATGAATCGCCTTAGCTTTTTCCCATGCTAAATCATCAGTCGTGACAAGCTCCAAGCCTTTGTCCCACTCAAACGTGAAATGCTTTTCAAAGACGTGTGCCACTTCATGCGCATAAGTGACCGTGCGGCGCTTACGAATCATTTCGTGCCAGTCTGTGATTCGATTGATACGCAACTTCAGGGTTTCATCAAATAAGTAACTCTTGTGAATGAATCGCTTATCACCTGTTTGCCAAACTAAATACGCATCAGTCTGCAGGCCAGTGGCTTTCTCGTGTTCAATTCTGACGGCTTGTGTAAGCGAATCAGAACGATCAAAACCCACCATAGCTTGCTGACTGAGCACCAAACCTTGGTCATAAAAAAGAGCCTCATTTGAGACTCTTAAAATTGGCTTCGCCCATGGTATTTCCGTGGAACTTAATGCTGTAATGGCCTTTTGATAACCAGCATCAAAGGCATAGGACACGCCGACGATGTGGTTAATATCGAATACAGCATCAATTTCAAACAAGAACGCAGTATCTAAAACCGTATCAATAATGCATAGGTTTTCTGCAAATTCCGCAACAATCTCAAAGCTAAAACTGGTGTCTAAGACAGTATCAATCTGCCCGATGACATCGGTATTTTCTTCAAAGACTGCAACAACTTCAAAGCTGAATGCAGTATCCAGCACAGTATCTATAACGGCGGTGTTTACCCCGCTGTCTGCATAGATGGCTGTGATTTCAAAACTAAACTCAGCATCTAATACTGTGTCGATTACAGCAGATACATCATCACCAAAATTGAGATTGGTTGAGCCATCGGCTAGGTGCTCAAAATTGAGAATGATGTTGTGGCTGTCGGTATTGTCAGGCTTAAAATTTAGGTTTAGATTGTGCGCATCAACGGTGCCGAGCTTATTTTTAAAATCCACATGAGCACCCTTTTCAAATTAAGGTCTAAGTTTGATGGACTGGATAAACAGTGTGCCGCCAACAACTAAGCTGGTATTGGCTAGCGTAATGTCAGTACCCACGGTTAGATCTGCTGCCACTTCACCTGCACCGTTATAAATCCGTGCCCATGTTGCAGTGCCTGACTTAGTCACATTGCCTGTATCGGTTGGATGAAACTCAACATAGGTTGCCGTGGTTTCTTTGATGCAAGGCTCAGGAAATACCAACGTCACCAAAGCATTGTTTGAATCTGCTGCCACCGATGGATCCAATGGCTGCACACCTTCATAAAAAATAACGGTAGCACTTTGGCTACCGTTATCCATAAATTCTGAAAAGACTTGAATCATGGCAAGCCGAGCTTTGACTGATGTTTTACTCATTTTGGCACCACGTTATCTTGAATGACTGCATTGAATTTAGAGGATGGATGATGGGCAACCACAAAAAAAATTGAATGTAGCAAATGGTCAAATTCATAGTTACCATGCTGATCAGTTGTGATATCTCTAACAATCCGACCTGTCAATTTATTAAACAGCCTAACACGGCATGGAATATTATTACCGCCTTCTTTAATTTGGCCTTTTATGCTCAATCCTTTTTGATAAACAACAGGATTTACATCTATAGGTTGCATTGAAAATAACTCAATATTCGTCAGCATTAAATCACCCTTATTAAAATTTGACCTATGCTTGCTGATGAGCCTGATGCCACATCAAGAGCAATATAAGACTGTTCACCATAATCAATAAAATTGTAATTAGCGTACGGGCGATTCTGAAATAGCCATTTCATTAAAGGTAACTTTCCCCTCAAGCTACCATCAGTGACAAATACATCAGCGCAAGGAATTTGGTTGGCATTTGACGGTGTATCAATCCAATTACCTTCACCAGAGTAATCAACTGAATTTGTGCTTAGCTTGATTGATATTGCTTTTGCTGAAAATACTGGAGTCATTTGCTGAAGGTGATTTCTCTGTAGCGCAAGATTTGCACTTGAGTTTGCAAGAGGTGTATTCATTGCGCGACTCGTAGATAGACCTGCCGCAACATTTATCAATGTTGATGATAAAAATGTATTGCTGGTATCTGCTGGAATCAAGCTCTCAAACGCTCCAAACCCATATCCTAGCTTAGTGTTATCCGCTGTTGTCATTCCGCACAAAATATAAAATACATCTTTAGTACCTATAAGAATGAATGGTCGGCTGCCAGCTGATGGAGGGCTGCTATCACCCGCATTTGCCGCATTTGCTGTCGTATTTCTCGCATAATACCATCTTGCCCAACCATTTATTACACTCGTTCCTGAGCCTGTACCCACCCAGTTTTTGTTAGGATTTAACGCATCAAATGGTGCTTGTACACCAAGCATCGTATCAATATCAGTCATATCCTCAACGATACCGACCTTCGCAAATTTTGCATAAGCCGTGTTGTAAGCAGGATCAGGCTCATCAACAACACGCAAGAATGGACGGCTTGGTAATAATAAATTCAAAGAGCGATAAGCAGCCTTGCCGCCACCAGCCTCATTTGTGCTGCTAAATGGTTTTTCCCAACCAAGTGGCGGTAATGATGCGCTGATTGTACCTGTTGCAGTGGATACGCTCGGTGCTGCGGCCAATTCAAATGTAAATGAGCTTGTATCAGGGATAGATAGAATACGATGCTCACCATTGAATTCTGGTTGGTTCGCACCCGTAATTTTAATCACTTGGTACTGCATTAAATTGTGTGCAGTCCCAAACGTTGCTGTTACCGTATTTCCCGATGCTGTAAGTGAGTTTACAGCTCCTATTTGAATGCCATCGATCAAGCATGCATCCAGCACATTAATCATACTGCCGTAAGCATTTTCAAGCTGTGGTGCATTATTGTTGGTATGCACATAAAATTTAATATCTGTACTTGCGACCATTTTCATTTACTCATAAAAAAGACCGCTCAAAGCGGCCGTAATTGATTTAGGTTTTAAACAATGCGGTCAATGTCACCACGCAGCATGATTTGGAACTGATCTGACATGACAGTTGGCTCAGATTGCTTCACAGTGCGAATCACCCAAACAGGGAAGTTTGCAGCAACAGTATTGAAGCGCAGCACGTTACCGTTTGCCCAACCTGCGCCCCAACCTTCTTTTTTCACTGTGAAATACGGTAAGCCAGTCACGGGGTTAATTGGAGCAAAGTCAGCATTTACGCTACCTGTGCCAATCTGTCCTGAGTATTCACCGACACAGCGGAAATTAGTATTGTCTGTGAAAATTAAAGCCCAGCGTTCCTGAATTGCACCTTTGTTCGTCACAGCAATTGGATATAACGCATCGTTATAGTTGGCTGAAATACCGCTACCTGTGGCTTCATCCGCCCAAGCATTGTTCCAAGATTGCTGCACAAATTTCCGTGTGTAGCGTGACTGCATATCACCAATGACCAAAGCCGAACCCACGATCGTGTCTGCTGCAGCGTAGTTGTGAGTTAAAGGCTTGGTAAAGGTTAGTTGTCCACTAATCTGCACATCACGAATCAAGCCCATGTCCTGATAGCGGTATTTAGCAGTGAGTGGTGCAACCAAAGTATTCAAAGCGAAATCACCGTTTAATGTGACTTTGCCATAGTCATAATCGACTACATACATATCGAATGGCACTTTCGTCCCTTGGCTATCTTCCAATTCACACCATGAAATGCGCTGGTCATTTAAGTCATAAACCTGACCTGCAACATGGCTTGGTAATTCCTGTGACTTGCTTGAGCTGACGATACCAATGTCGCCGACTCGAAAAATAGGTACACGCCCATCAAGGGGCAATCGTGTTGCAGACAAACCTAGAATTTCAGAATCAAGCGGAATATAGGTATAAGCAATTGCGTTATAACGCACCGATGAGCCATCAATCCAAACTGGCACGTTAATGTACGTTTTGCCTAGTTCCTCATACTCCATGCGCGCGTCATACCAGTCTTTAGCAACAATTTCTGCACGATTGGCTTCGGTAATCTCGGTTTTATCGTAGAAGTAAATATCCACAAAACCTGTGTCGTGATTAATCCTGCCATGCGCAAGGCTTGTTTCAATCACACCGTTTTCATCTGTTGTTAGTGTTAATTGACCATGTTCCAATGATGCTACAACCACAGTCAAAGACTGAGGGCGTATTGGAATCACAGGTGTTCTAAAGCTGATTTGATTCATTGGTGGCAAATCGGTTGTAGTCGTTAGCGAGTCTAAGCTAACAGTGTTGTCACCGTTTGGCGTCCATGACTCAATTTCAACCTGACCTGTGCCGTACTGAATAGAACCTGACGCAATACCACTATTATTCGATGGGTCTACATTGCGATAAAGCTGCCCATCACGATCTAAGAAAGTATCAGCGCCCACTCTAAAGCGTGCTGAGCCTGTCAAAATCTGCTCGTCATAACCTGATGATAGATCAAGCCGTAACTTATCAGCCACAGCAATGGTGCTGCTTTGGTTTACGCCTGAGCTATCACGGTATTTCACTGAAATAGATGTTTCGTTATAAGCCCGAAATTCTTGTGTCGTGCCACTAATTTGGGATGTAACTGGAGAATAAAAAGCCATTTAAACCACCTCTATGCAGACGCATAAGTTGCGTTAAATCGAGCTTCGTACACATAGTTAAATGTTTTGTATGAGGCTGTTGGCGTCACAATGCACTGACCTGTGTTGTAATCAATCGTGCCCTGAATATCACCTGCATCGTTAATTAGATTACCCATATTGCCGCCTGTTGGGTCGTCTTTAAGATGCACAGTGAGCGTATTTAGACCAGATAAATCTGTCACTGGAATCCCTAAAGCCACACTGCTCGGTTGAATGCTTAAGCCTGTGCCGATGGTAAACGTCAGTTGTTGGCTAGCATCAGGTATCGCGGATTTGGTTTGGTCGAGTTGTGGACCAAAACTGTATATGATGTTGAATTGCGTGTTTTTCTGCGGCAATTTGTTTGGGATAATCCGACCTGTACCTGTTGCGTAATTGACGTATCCTGTCGCATCGCCTGTAAACAAGCCTTTTGCATTGCTAGATGCGGTTTTAGTTTCACCTTCTAACACCCACGTCACAGTAATACCTGTAGCAATACCTGTTTGTCCAAGATCAAAATCAAAGCCTGCTTTCTCTACATGCAAACCTGCTCGTACAAAGGTCACAATCGGTGTGCCCCAGTGTGCCAAAATTGGCGTATCCACATCAGGCAAAGCACCTGTGGTCAGCAAGAATGAGCCTGTTTCATAGTTAATCATGCCTGAGCCAAAGGAGCTGTGAACACCTTTTAATTGACCTGATCCATCGTCTTTTAGCTCATAAAACTTGCCTTGCGACATATAAGACAGCGATAAACTGCCAGGCGCAGGGATTGGAATTAATACGCCTGTCCAGTTGGTGCTTTGGCTGTTTTGCGTAACAGGAATCGCATAGCTTTGAAAATATTGTCTAGGCGCTGCAGCAGGCGTAAAAGTGATTTCTAATGTGGTTGAGCCTGCACCTGCAGCAGAAGTCCACTGTATCAAGCCACGCTGATAATCAATCGTTCCAACTTGTGTGCCTTGACTGTTTTTAAGCAAGCCACCTTGATCGCTTACAGGCTGACCAAACAATGTAAACGCAATGCTTGAGGGCATCACGCTCGAACCTAAATACAAGTTTTGACTGACGCCTACAGTAGTTGGGAAGTTTGCGGTAATGGTGCCATCGCTACCAGGGACTAAAATAATGCTTTCACCTGCCGCATTCACATCAATAATCGGGGTTTCAGTCTGAGCAGATGGAATCAACTGTGTAAACATGCTAGATGCGTTCACAGTGAACTCACCTACTTGCGCATCCGATGCCAATTTTACCGATGCACAATATTCGCCTGTATCGGCTACCAATGATTCACGAATGATGGTTTTAGATGGCGTGTTGCCACCGTACCACTGCCGTGCCGTCAAGCCGACAAAATCACGCTCTAGCGGGTCATTGATGGTGTAAGTGGCAATCTTGTATTCCACGTTTTTATTATCAACCACCATGATTGCAATACGTGTTTCCACTTTGGTAATACGCACATATTGCTCGAACTCAAGTGCTTTGCCCTCATCGCTGACAAGTACAATGGTATCGCCTACACTTGACTCAGTTTCTTGCGGAAACATGGCCACTTGTAGCTGCTTCATGCCTTGCCAGTGTGTATCAAGCGGTGTGCCTGCAATCTGCCCACCTTTCGCCAAGTAGTTTTCAACTCGGTTTTGGGCACTACGGCGTTCATCTGTCCAGCTTCTTGTACTGAACAATAAGGCCGACACATTTGGATCCTGTGGGTTTTCAGAGATGAATACCGTTGCCCCCATCAATGCGTCCGTGTCTTCAGTAATCACCGCAGGAAAGATTTTACGCATGGATACATCGCCCATGGTTCGATCCATCTCTGACACGTCGTTAAACAGGTTATTACTCTGGCCATCCACGATGACCTGACCTGAATATTTACCGCCACCATCGTCTGTGTCAGTTAATCGCTCTGATTTATAGAGCACTAAGTCTTTTGTTTCTATCGCCATTATTCGCTCCAAAACCTTAGCGTTAAACGCATCATTTCATCTGAACTGGTCGCAGGTGAACCCCATACGCTAACCGCTTCCAGTGCTGTATCTTGATGATTAAAAATCACATCAAATTGCCGATTGTCATGTGGCCATTCAAACTGCAAACGAAATTTCTCGCTTAATGCTGACCATTCCTGCAACTTGCGTACGTCACTTAACTTTGCCCAACCGCGGTTGCTATCGGGCGTTAAAGTGATAGGTCGAGCACCAACCTTAATACCTTCTTGAATAATGGCTGCACCACTAATGGCACGCTCCAATGTTTGCTCTTTTGGCTTCCATTCAAATTCATCAGACCATAAAAAACCATCTTCTAATGAGATGGTTTCAGATGTTGTTAAGCGTATTAATTTCATTACATTGCCTTTTTCAGCATTTCAAATTCACGCAAGATACTTTCCATTGTGTCGCCATCTTCTTGTGAGCCGAGCATTTCAAAGCGTTTACCGCCTGAAACAAACTCAAAGCGCACATTTTTGGTTGATGTGTCATTCTGCAGATCGCGGACTTTCGGCTCAGAAATAGAAGGTGCATAGTCATTGACCTTTGTGCTGCCAGTACTTCTGATATCAAGATTACGCAGCAACTCATTAATCTTGTTGGTGCCGTGTTGTGTGGTTAAACCTTTCGCTGCAGCATTGTTAAATTCTTGCTCGATGAGTTTATTCATAGCCAAGTTGCCGCCTTTGCCGTATGCAGCAAATTTGGCATCACGATCTGTAGCCATGGCTTGTGACCAGATTGACCCTGCCAATTTCTTAGCTTGATCTTCACTGTATCCCATGCTTTTAATCTGAGAAATTACATCGTTCTTGCTCATGGATTGATAGCCTGAGATAGCCGCGCTTAAACCTTTGGACTGACGTTTCATTTCCGCATCCCATTTCTGAGCTGCTTCCTGAGATGCCTTATTCCATGCCACCTGTGCTGCATTGGCTTCTTCACGTGCAATCTGCCCCGCCTCACGATAGCCATCACCAATACGGCGTGCTGATTCACGTACACGGTGGTTAGCTTCGGTTAAATCATCCATTGCTTTAACAGAGGCTTTGCCTGTTTCGTCGATTTCGACGCGAAGGTCACGACCTGCACCTGCAGCATTAGCCGATGCAATTACTGCTTGATCGCCTGATAGGGCAGCCGCTTGTGCTGCTTTCTCATAAGCCTTTTGGATACCCTCTGCTGTAGCTTGACCACTATCGCGGATAGTGATGTAGTCCATCAATGCCTGTTGTGCAGACAGTTTAAGATTCTCTTTGGTCTCAATCCCTAATCGCTTAAAAGCAGCCGTTACAGGATCAATATCATCTGGCAAACCTTGTGCTTGATTCTTAACTGCAATCAAACCTTGTTCGACTTGCGAAGTTGATAGCTTGCCTTGTTCGCCAAACTGCTCAAGCTTGGCTTTAGCCATGTCAATTTCAGCTTGGCTTTTAGCTGTTTCTAGCCATTTAAGCCATGCTTGGTAAGTAACTTCACCAGCCTGCTTTCCTTTCGCACCTAAGCCTTCCAAGCCAGCAATAAATGCATCTATCTGGTTTGCATTTTCGCCAAACTTTTCAGAAACACGATTAAGCGAAACATCCAAGTCCAAACCTAATGCTGCTGCAGCTTTACGTGCCTTGTCTGTAGCATTGCTTTGCGCATCTGTGGCTATAGCACCATCACCCATTGCTTTCACAATGGCTTTGCCTGTGCTATCAAACTCTAGCTTTAGACCTTGTGCTGCAAGATAGGCTTCTTTCTCCTTACTGATTACTTTTGATGTCTGCTCATCCATCGTAATCATAGAGTCTATATATGCCTGAGCTGCTTCAATCTTAGCATCGGTAATCTTTTTACTTTCTGCTTGATATGCTTTTTCTTTGGCATCAAGTTCGGCTAAACCCTTAACAGCAATATCTATTGCAGCCTGATTGCCTGACTTTCTGGCTTCATGTAACTGCTGCTCTAGTTTAATGCGCTCATCACTAATGGCTTTATAGTCAGCACGATGCTTTTCCTCTTGAGTTTTTAATTCATCAAGGGTCTTTTGACTGTTAGCAATTCGCTCTTGGTTTTTTTCCTCATCTGTTTTACGAATATCCTCCAGTGCTGCAATCGTTGCTGACTTTGACTCCAAAGCAAGTCTATTTGCTTCTTTCGCATTTTTTTCAGCTTGTGCAAATAAGCGATCGGATGCATCTTGTGCTTGCTTTGCTAGTGTATCGAAGCCGATAAAATCAAGTACCTTTGCCTGTAAAGCGGTTAGACCGCCTGCTAGAAACTGCAGACCTGACAGTAAGAGTTTAAGTCCAATATTTAAACCAGTTGCAGCATCTGAAACCACACCTAAAGCTACACGAAACACATTAAACAATGTGGTTAAGCCGCTAACATTTTGCTGACCACTCAGCATGGCATTAAATAACGGAGAGATGGCATCAAGTGTAGAAGTGAACGCGCTCCATGCTGTTTCAGCTATACCAGCCATACTTTTGATTAGGTTTTTAACCACATCATAGGCATCAGATAGTGCTGATCGCACTGCATCAATAGTTGCAGGGTCAATTTCAGCTAATTTATCTCTAAACCATCCAACGCCCTCTGCTACATCATCAAAGAATACTTTTAAAATTCCTAAGTTATCTGCAATGGTGGATAGTGCTTCTGCTACAACAGAGCTTGCACCATGCGCCTGATCCATTGTGCCGATCAAGATTTGCCACTGTGTTGCAATCTTGGTTAGCGCATTACCAATGGTTGTTGGGAATTGGTCATAAGTCGATTGGATTTGTGCGGCTTGGCTTTGCAGTGCTTTTGCCACACGTTCGGAAGTTAGCTCTCCATTTTCAGCCATTTTTCGGAGTTCACCTGTAGTGACTCCCAAGCCTTTAGCTAATGCCTCAGCTAAGCCATAGCCGTTTTCCATGATTGAGTTAAATTCTTCACCACGCAGCACACCGCCTTGCATAGCTTGAATAAACTGTGTAATTGCAGCTTCACTGGCTTGAGCAGAACCACCACCAATCTGAATTGCTTGGGTCACGGTCTTGGTTAGGTCTAACGCTTGTTGCTGCGTCATTCCCATTTCTTTACCGACCGAATCAATCCTTGTAAACAGGTCTCCAGTTGCCTGCAGGCTTGAATTTGTGGCTAAGGCAACCTGATGCACGCCAGCCATTGCAGATTCAAAGTTACCACCTTCTTTAGTGGCAATCTGAATACGCGTTGAAAGGTTTGTGTATGAGTCTGCTGCTTCGGCTATTTCGCGTAAACCAAGCCCTACACCTAAGGCAGCCATTGCACCCATGAGTGCATTAACCGCAAACTTTGCACCATCCAAGCCTTTTTTAGCCGATGCCGCTGCAGAATCTGTTTCTTTAAGCTGCGTGTTTGCTCTGCCTACTTCTGCTTGAAAATCATTAAATGCCTGGTCAGCTTGCTGAACTTCTTTTTCAAGCTGATCGACTTGGCGTTGTGCAACTTCAATATCTGCAGGTGATGCATTTGAGTTGGCAAACTCTTGCAGCTTTTGTTTAGCGCTTATTAAATCGGATTTTAGTAACTCTAAAGCTTTGTGTGACTTGTTGCCAAAATCTGTAAAGTTGCCTGCTGTAGACTTAGCATTATCCCCAGCACCTTTAATTATTTCCGTAGCGCTAAAGAGTGACTTAGTTAAACCAGCAGCTAATTCACTTGTACCTTTCGGGATGATATTTCCAAGCTCTTTTGCTGCCTCAGCTGAGCTTTGTTTTAATTTGTCCGACTCAGCTTTAATTGCTTCAAATACGGACTTCGCAACACTTTCAGATTGTTTTACACCGCTAACAAAACCTTTGCTGTCAGCGTCCATGATAAGTTTAAAAGTTAAATTTTTTGACATGCTGACCTCAAATTTTAGGCATTAAAAAACCCACCGAAGTGGGTTTAAGTTACTAAGATGCTTTTTTCTCTAGATCATCCAACTCGTCTAGATAGTTATTAACTTGTTGTCTAAATTCCATTGGTCTAGCAATATATGGAATTGGTGCATGAGAACCACCTACACCTTTGACAACAATAGAACCAAAATTAAAAATACGGCCAAGAATACTTTGATCTACCCCTAAACTCTCAACACGGTTTGTTTTCAGTTCGATCGTATTACGGCGAATAAGGCCTGACTTTGCAATAATTCTGCGATTGGTTAGTGCTAATTCAGTCGTTAAAACATGAATAGCAGCTATGGCAATAAGCGTACCGCCAATCAATACAGGCACAATGCTTTTTGATCCTAGTGCAGACAAAACAAGCAAACCGCCAAAGAATAAATACCAGAATTGAGATAACCAAGACACCTGAGCTTTGATAATTATTTGCTCATCACGTGCTAAATTTTCCTCGATATAGCTACCCATAACACCCTCTATTTCAATCAGTAAACTTTAATTTATTAAGTTTTTATCATTTGTTCGACAAACAATTTCACGAGCCAAGGGTAGCAATAGTAACCAAAAATGTCACTGACAAAATAAATTAATCAACAACCTTCAAATCTTCCAACAATTTCTTGAATTCACGGTTTTGAGCATGTTGTGCCGAACGCATTAAATTGACCTGAGACCGCATTTTTCTTAGCTCATTACGCTGAGCGGCTTTTAAATACTGGGTAAACGCACCGTATGGCATATTCATAATGTCATCGTGACGATGGCCGCAATCAATCAAATACTGAAATGAATCAAACCAAGTGCTTTTCTCATTGCTTTGCTTGGTACGGCGTTTCGGTTTTTCTGGTTTGAAATATGCTGTATTCACAGTTAATACAGCACGCAGCATATCTAAAAATAAGGCCTGATCTTTTGCTATATCGAAAATACGATCTGCTGTTAAATTACTGGTCATCACACATGTGTGGATTACTTCAACCGTATGCGCTTTAAATAACTCAATCAAAATTTCATCTGAATAATTTTTGTCTGCCAAAAACTCTTTGACCGTTTCAGCATGTTGACTGAATAGATCCAGTGACTTCATCTGAATCTGCTTCACTTCAATATCACTAAATTGAAAAGTGCGGTTAGCTGCTAAGAAAAAATCATTCATGATGGAATCTCAAAAGACAGGCACAAAAAAAGACGCTTATGCGTCGTGGAGTTTTCTTGTGCCTGTGTTGGTTAAGGTGCAGATACTGCAGGAATTGTCACGATGTGACCGTACAAACCAAGCTTAGCATCACTTTGTTTTGTGACATCTGATAATGCCTGACCTGAAATTGAGTATTGCCCTAATTCCTCATGGATTA
This sequence comes from Acinetobacter sp. ANC 5045, assembly GCF_004331005.1. Lineage (NCBI taxonomy): Bacteria > Pseudomonadati > Pseudomonadota > Gammaproteobacteria > Moraxellales > Moraxellaceae > Acinetobacter > Acinetobacter sp. ANC 5045. The sequence continues at coordinate 71,412 of NZ_SJNS01000009.1, forward strand.
ATGGGAATGTGGTTTCAGGTGACTTTTTAGTACGCCATAAACGAACCGCCATGTGTTCACTGGTAGCCGTATTAATACCTTTGAAAAACAACTCATATTCTGTTTCAAAGTCTGCTGCCAATGTTGTATGTGTTACAGCGCCAGTGGTGTATGTAGCCAAAATCGGCATCGTCAATTCATCCACATCATGGAAAACAACCGTACCGAACTTAGCATCAACCGTGTACTGCTCACTGGTCAGTGTTTTTGCTGTGCCTTCAGTTGAGTCTTTGAATGACACGGTAGACAAGTTATAACCATTAAGCTTAATTTCCTGACCCGCTACCACAGTGCCAATATCAGCGTCAGTAATGGTATCAGTGGTCACTTCTGTGGTTTCACCTGAAACAATGTATTTCAAGTTTTCTTTATCCACTTTTTCAAGCTGACCTGAGAAATTAACCGATGTAGTCTGAACCATAGTGAAGTCGGTTGTACGCTTGCCTGTCATGGATTCAACATGCTCTAAAACTTCAGCACCAATTTCCAGTTCAAACTCTGGTACGTTACCCAAATGACGCATTGCGCCTGCTACACCGTTGGTGATTTTTGCTAAGTAAAACTCACCTTGTAGCGAAATATATTGAGTGCTCATTATTTAGCATCCCCTGTGGCTTTCTTCGTTGTGGCTGCTGCGGTTTTCACTTCCTGAATTACGCCATCAGCAATTAACTTTTTGATCTGATCTTCATTCAGACCACCGACCAATTCGCCAACCTGAAAGCGACCTACAGGCTTTAAGGCTTTGTATTGTTTCGCCATGAAAGGCTCCTAAATAAACTTTTCCGATTCAAAAATAATGGTGATATACGCAAAGCTTGAGCTATAACCATCTCGCACCGATATAAACCGCAACGGAATACGTGAAGCAACAGGCTTCCATCCAGCCAAAAGCTGAATGACCTTTTCAGTCAATGCGCCCGCCTCATCCGCTACAGCACGACCATCATTTAACTGTGATTGAGCATTGCGACATGCAATAGATACAGCCCATTGCTGCCCGATCTGATTCATCTTGCCGTTGCCTTTGGAGTCTTTCAGATCAATACGCACAAAGTTCACATGGGCAGATGGCGTAACCTGCGACATTTCTGTCACGTTTACCGAGTTAAGTGGCGTGTAAATTTTCTGAAAATCTTCAATCTCTTTCAGTTTTTCAGCGATTTCATCACGCACCGCGAAGAATGTAGTCATTAATAAAATCCCCTACGATGTCCAAAACCATTTCCTTGTCATCTGCATTTATGCCGAGCTGAGTACGTGGTAGCAAAACGGATTGCTTCACCTTGCGGTATTGCCCTGCTACTGCAAACGTAATGTACTGCCCATTCTTAGGCAGGATTGTCGCGCCATAGTGAAGATGCGGTGCATACTCAACATTGGTGCCGACCTCGACACCACTCGACAAAACATTATGTGTGTAGGAGTTCATTAAACGCCCTGTATCACGCAGCGTTTGACCCCCTTGCAGTTTTGCACGCCATGACATTTTCCATGGATTGCCGTCTACATCTCTCCCAGTAAAAAAACGATCCTGCACACTAAAAACAAGCCCTGCACCGATCTCATCAAATAGCTTTGATTTGTCAGCGTTGAACTGGTTTAAATGCGCAAAGATCGCTTCGATGGGTGAACTGTCTGCCTTGATTGTTATCGCAAAAGCCATGCTCACCTCACTTGATGCTAGGCATCAGGTCTAAAGTGGAATCACCAAATACACCACCCGTGTAGCTGGTACCGATCGGCATGGTAGATGGCTTGTTTACAGGTTTTTCTTCTGTGACTTGGTTTTCAGCATTGAGAATATTTAGAACAGCTTTACCATCTGCAACCCGCTTTAAGAAATCAATGTCCGCCTTATAACGGTTGTCTACTTCTTCGGTAGGTTGCTGAAAGTAAAGTCGGTAGCGCGCAATGTTGCACGCCACACGTTTTAATGTGCTCGGAATACTAGGTAATGGCAGTTCATATTTGACTGCAACATAACTATCGATTTCCTCTGCAGCATCCTGTAATGCGTTTTCAATGGCGTTACTCATTGTTTGCATTGCTTCTAAATTTTCTATCTCATGTACACCAAACCGAGCCACTAAATCCTCTCGTGATGCATACATAAGACTTACTCAGCGGTTGAGCGGGTACGACGTGCAGGCTTTTCTTGAGTTTCCTCTTGATCGGCTTCCACTTCTTTAATCGCACCCATAACTAAAAGGGCCTTAGCACGTTCTGCACTAAGACCCTCGACAGTTTGTCCTGGTAGGTACTGCCCTACGGACTGCGTTGCAATGTATTTAGCCATGCGTCACTCCTTAAATCGTGATGAAGCCAGTACCACCACAAATACCATTTTTATTTGATGGTACGACCAATGGAGCCGATTCAGTCATGAGTAAAATGCCGCTTGGATCTTCTTCGTACCATTGGCGGTCAAAGTATTCTAAAGCCAAGCCATTTGCATGGATGTTTTCGATCTTACATTGCGTCACATAACCATTGGTATCTGAAATAAGCGCAAAGTAATCCACTGGGATGAAGCGTTTCACTTGCCCTTTGTGTCGGTACGTTGCGTCATACGTCCAAATTTCAATATCACCCAAATAGCCTTTGAACTTCGCAGAACGTGAAGCGTTTAGACCTGGGCGATAAGGAACGCTAATACCTGCATACGGCTCAACAAACTTGGCTTTGAATGCTGCGTTATTTTCCAACACTGACCACACTTTGCCAGTTGTAAGAATCATGGTTGCATCACCACCACCTTCATCCAACATGCGTTGTGCCATGGTATCCATGTCTTCAAGCGGTGTAGCACCTGCCTGATCCCAAGCGGTTGTCGGGGTAAATGCAAGTGATGCATCGCGACCAAAAGACACCACGTTTTTAGTGTAGTCGTCTGACTCAAGCACAATCTGACCAGTTGTGACTAATTCAGTCGCCATCAGGATTTTACGATTATCAATCGAGTCGTGGTTACGCTTGATCGTTTCGATCTGAGCAATCATGTATTGCTCTGCTGTGCTCAACTGATTGTTGCCTGTTGAGATAATGCCTGCATCACGCAAGCGCGCCAATAATGCAGTATCCCATGCGGTAGCAGGTGTGACTTGATTCTTTGGTTTCAAGTAAGCTGGCTGCACATGGCTTACTTGAATTGCTGTGGTGCGGTCAAACGGCTTACCTGGCACCTGTGGGGCAACCAATGGAGCAATGTCTGATTCAGTTTCAAGCTCCGCAATAGGCACCACATTCGTAGTGAATGATTTACGACGAGGAAATAGCTTATCCAAAAGCCACGTATCCATCGGCTCATAATTTGAATGAATTAATGCTAATTCATCAACGCCCAATAGCTCCAGTGGAGCACCATCAATAGTAAAACTTTGTGGCATGATTTACACCTTTGATAATTCAATGTTGTTTTTAGATGCTTTAGCGCGTGCTGCATCGTATTTGCTTGTTGCGAGTGCTGTGCCAGCAATTGATACAGCCTCAATGTTAAATACCCCACCGTTATAAACAGGGATTTCTGTGCCGTTTGCAGCTGCTGCAGTTGCTTGTGCAGCTGTTAGTGTTGCACCGCAAATAACGTCCCAACTTGACTCATCGGCCGCTTGGGTTAAGACGTTTGCTGCAGACAGCGCCAGTAAGTCGCCTTCTTTGTATGCAGTAGCAGTTGTGACTTTTGCATTAACACGGCGTGTTTTACCCACATCCAAATTAAATGGACGTGATTCATGTGTAGCTGAAACAGTAGTCATGGATTACTTCCCTTTTTGCTGTGCTGCAAATGCTTTAGCGCCTGCAGATAATTGATGCTCTTGATTGCCCGATGGTTGCGTGCCACTTTGAGCACTCGCTTGATGAGTGAACAAGTGAGCAAATGCTGGATTTGCTAACGGTGCTTGTTGCTGCTGACCTGCAGGTGGTTGTTGTTGAGTCGATGCTGCAAATTGCTTAAGTGTTGCTGCCATCAAATCAAATGCATCATCTGGCATAGCCGCAAACTTGGTTTTTTCTTCAGCAGTAAATTCCTTGCCCAAATCTTTGGCCAAAGCATCAATGGCTGAATTACGTTTATCTGCAGCAAACTGTTTGTTTTGCTCAGTCAGGGTATTAACCTGACCTTCCAATTCTTGGATTTTCGCTTTCGCTTGTTCTAAGTCCACGTCGGTGTCCTCTTTGCTAGATTGTGTTGGGTTGTGGCTGGCTGCCACAGCGTTTGTGTTGTCATCTGCACCCAAAGCACAGAAAGACACTTCACGAATGCGACCACCGCGAAATACCGTGATAGGTCCTTGGTGAACTTTTCCATTAACTGTGACAGATGCATCAGCCTGAATTTCTTCGACTGATGACGGCTCAATACGAACCGACATTTGCCACGGAAAACCATCGTCAGAGTCCTGAGCAACTTCGGTACCGAACTCGTTGCTCATTAAGTCGCCCGAAACGACTAAACCTTGTTGATGATTAATGCTGTGTTCATTGATGACGCCTGCACGCTGGCGTGGTGAGTGATCGAGTAATGCGGGAATACGCCCCTTAATTTTAATTGAGTCCAAATCAAAAATAATTCGGTCCCAATACCAGTGGTCTGTAACCACTTCACCGCTATATGCCACGCCTGAGAAGGTGCGTTTTTTCTTGCCTTCCTCAGCTTGATTGACGTTCAGATCACCAAGCCGAAAGCAATATTTGTCCTGTGTTTCCTCTACTGGCATTTTCATGCTCCATAAAAAAACCGCCAATTAGGGCGGTTTTGAACTCTTGCGATTATTTAAATACTTTGAACTAAGGTTAAAAGTTTTTTCTCAGCTTCTTCCGTGTAGGAATAAATCACCGAACTACTCCCTCTTAAAGCAGAAGCCAATGTATCAATGATTCGTAATTTCTCATCTAGCGAATAGTTGAATTTTAGGTCAGCATCTTTGGATGTCCCATCTCCAAAAACCTTTCTATTTGAGTCAATATGGCGACCCAATGTATGACAACCATGCTCATCAACCTTTAAAGCTCCCATTAGAAATAGACGTAATTGCTGTTCTTCTTCTGGTGTTTCGATAATCACAGATCGAATAATGCTTTTAGGAAGCTCTTTAGCCTCTTCAAGCACTCCCAGATATTTACCATCACAATCAAGAAATCTCATTTTTATATTCCTCAATAAAAAAACCGCCCCATAAGGAGCGGTCATATTCATATTTAAATTAGTTCAGCAAAGGCTTAAGCCTATAGATCAGCTTACCTTGACTCGTTTCTATCGCAACAACTTCAAACGATAAACCCAAGGGAATCAAAACCCCTTGCCCTGCATTTAGCTTGCTTAAATCAATGCCTAGGCCTTTAGCATTCTCAATTTGAATTACGATGTCACCTGCAGATTCAGCCATCAGCAACGGCGCATTAAATTGTACTGTTTGCCCGAGTTGATACCCTGCCACTTGCTGAATTGTCGCAGTCCCCACCACAGTTGAAGCCTTATTGCTTGCCACAGCCTGAATTGCTGCCATGTCAGCACTCAGCCACCGTTTCAATACATCATCAGCCAGTGAAACTGCAGACGCATTTAAATAGCTGGTCAATGCAGCATCATTGCCCTGCACATAATCAATAAACGTCCGAATTGCAGTAGGGCGTATTTGTGGATCAAGTGGAATCACCGTATCCGCAATCGTATTGAATAGATCCCGAGTCTTATCATCCATGGGCGCAAACAGGCTTGTCAGCTTTTTGGATGCAGTCCACTCGGCTTGAATGACTTGCTTTTGCTCAAGCAAATATTCTTTATCCAGTGATGAATCAGCAATCTTTTTATTGACCAGTGATTCAAGCTCACCAAATTGCAAAGGATGCGATGACCAGTCCAAAGCCTCAGCAACATCAGGCAATTTGTCATCTGCTGTGATGCCGTATTTCAATGCCTGCTTTTCGGTTAAGGCGATTACGGTGCAGCGGCAACGAAAACCCAACGGCGGGTAATGTGTCATCCAAAAAGGATGTTCAAACGGTAATACGATCTTGTCTAAAGCCAAGTGACTCGGACGCACGCGACTGTCATTTATAGCCGAGTACATCAAGTAAGGACGTTTAGCCTTATTTCGGTTTTGTTGGATCCATCGCCCGTGACCATACGCATTTTGAATATTGGTACGAAACACATTGTCCAGATAGTGCTTTGGCAAAATGATTTCAGATTCTTCAATCAGCTTCTGAAAATCCTTGAACGTACCACCATCTGCAATGGATTTATTCACTGCCTTAATGACCGTTTCAATCTGCTCAAGACTCGACAAAAAGCTAACCGTAGTTGCCATCTGCCGAGTTTTTAAGTCCAGTGAGTAAAAATCATCAGGCAATACAATCTTGCGCTGCCGTGCATATTGCAAGGCTTCAAGAAAGGTAACTGGCTGCATACAAGCACCCCACAATACCAACCATCAAACCAAGTACGAAATACAAGCAAGCTCGATATTTCCAAGGGTACACGGCAAATAGTGAATGATCGGAAATAATTAACGGCGCTGGAGCGGGTACAAATTTAGATTTTACTGGCTCGCATGAGCACGGCATATATCCATTCCCATTGCGACCATTGAAACCCTTACGACATGAAATACATTTTCCCATCACTTATCCTCGCTCGCAGCCATATACCCCAAAATATCTGCAGCATACAAAGCCTGATCTAACTTGGCTGTGAACTCGGTTTTAGTGGCTTTCGGAATAAGCTGTGCAAGATTGAAAGCCAAAGACTCAGGACTATCCGATTCACTTAACAGTTGCTGAATTTCAGACACGCTCAACAGTGATAAATCATCTTGGCCATCGGTCAGTTCTTCAACTTCCTGCTGAGCACCTGACAACTTATTTGGCTTAGCTTTAAAGTTGAATACCTGCTTAGGTACGTGTGTGAATTGATGAGGTACCACAGAAGTCGGTTCAATCAGATCACCATCTTCCAGACCATATTCGCGCTTAAAGTATTGTGGTGTTAAGAATGCCCCAGCATTTTTAAGCTTCACATCACGTTCCGCTTTTTCAGGTTCAAGTGACTTTTCCTCACCAAGAATAATCTGTCTGCGCTTCCAGCCATTAAGATCGCACAATGCATTAATAATCGCCTGCACTGTTGGGGTAATCATCCGAATGTCTGCACGGTATTTCGCATTTTGGACTTCCAAATGCACATCACCCAATGCACGGCTGCCTGCGCCATCTGTACCGCTGGTGAGCGTCTGACCCAAAACCACCTTTTGAATACGGCRTTCCAAATTCTTGTCGAATGTTTCATACGCTTGTGAGCCATTACCCACAGCCGATGCACTATGCAGCTCTACAGAGTCCATACTCGAAATCGCTAGAACAGAAGTTGCATGTGCTTTTAGTAATGCATCCCGCATATCTTGGTTGTGGCCAGTAGATGACTTGCCCACCAACAATGGCATACCGTACTTTTCCACAAATTTTGACCAGAACTTAAAGCCATTCGTTTTAAAGAACCAAACCCAGTACAAACGACTAAGCAATGCCTCACCATAAGGATTTTCAAATGTAGATTTACAACGTGTTAAGAAATGCTTAAAACGCTGGTCTACTTCCTGATCCTGATGTGTGTGGTTGTAGTTCTTTAAAAGAAGCAAACTTCCATTACTCTTTGGCTCATACCATTGCAGAGGCTTTTCACCAATCCATTCAAAGCCTATGAAAGGTGTGACAGTATCACCTTGAATATGAAGCTTTGGGTTTTCAGGTTTGGAGTAAATTCCTTCAAGCACTGAATATCCGTACCATCGCGCGTTTTGTGCACCTAAAATGATTTCACACCACCATTCACGAAGATGTGCGTACAGAATTTCAGTTTCTATGCCTTCCGCTGGCTCTAGCCGCCATGGAGCACTTTCCAGTTTATCCTGTCGCTTCTCAATAGCCTGATATACTTCATCGTCATACATCATGACTTTTAAGCGATGTCGAGTAATACCTGCTTTACGCARTACCTCGTCTACATCAGGCATTTTAGTCAAATAATTGAGTAGTGCCTGTTCAGCTTCATGCACACTTAAGTTACCCGACACAGGCTTTTGACTTTCGGGTTTGCGTTTTTTCTTAGCCATATTTAAAACCTTATGCCGCTGGTGGGCTGTAATTCAACATCACGACTGAATCTTCAATCGCATCAATTAAGGTATCGACTTGGTCGTCGTGGTCATGGGTCATTTGGGCGTTAAATGCCTCACACTCATCTAGGAAGGATTGCTTCCAAGTTGCATTACGTGGAAGCATGACAAATCTATTCTGATTTTCTGGATAAACATCAAAGTTGTTTTCCAAGTGTGGCGCCACATCCATAAAGCGGGTCAATTTGTCCTTTTCACGCTGAACAGGAATAATTGGAATACCGCCATATTTTTGCCATGACTGCACTAGCTGAGTTCCATGCGCCTTATCCTCAACTTTCATGTATCGAACAGGCTTGGTTCTAAAGTCATACACCTTGTGTTTATCGATAAATGCTTTCGCTTTTTTATTCATCTCAGGCGCTTCCCATTTGCCGCGCAAAAGATCAATCAAATAAAGTTTGCCATCTACCCCCATACCAACCAAAAGAAAGACAGTGAAGTCATTTTCTTCTTTGACTTTTTGAGCGGTATCCACATATACAGCACGCCAAACCAGTTCAGGTAATTCGTGATATTCACCAAACCACTCGCCCTTAATTAAATCACCACCTAATTTCTTAGGTCGCTGCATGTATTGGCTGCTGAACGTGTAACGTGAAACTGTTGCGCCATCTTTGTCTTGACCACCTTTCTCCAACTGCAGCAATGACTGCAATGATTCTTTCAATGGCCAATAGCTTTGACGCCCTTTTTCGTCTCGCTCAACGTCTCGTGGTACCTTTTTTTGAATATGCTCAGGCAGTGACTGAATGTAATCATCATCAATCAATGCAGGGATTGAGATTTGATGCCATTCACCTGGTACGTTGCCAGTCATCACAAAATTAGTTGGATCCTCAACGTGTAAACGCTGCATGATCAAAATAATCGGTGTAGATGACTTGGCTTTACGTGAGTTGACCGTATTCAAAATCTTACGGTTTGCCTTGTTACGTGCCGTCTTACTGAATGCATCCTCAGGCTTAAGTGGGTCATCAAGAATGATTGCCCCTGTAAACCCAAGATCAGCTAAGGTACCAGCACGACGCCCTGTAACCTGACCACCCATCGAGGCGCTATACACATGCCCCGCTTCATAGCCATCTACAGTGGTTTTCCATGATGCTTTTGCATCGGTACTGGTTGAAATTTTGACTGGCCATAAAGCTTGAAAGTCTGGTGACTTCACAATATTTCGAGCTGTGGCCGAAACATCCTCAACCAAGGACTGTGAATATGACAAATACAGAAAGCGTGAACGCTGGTTACGCCCAATCCCCCGTGCAATCAGGTTGGTTAGTAATTCAGTCTTACCACTACCTGGAGGGACGTTAATCACTAGGTTGGGAATTTCACCACTAATGACTTTGTCGATCGCATCGGCAATATATTCATGGTGCCAATTCACCAAGAATTTAAACCCCATGCGTGGCAGGAAAAATGCCCGAGTAAAAAACAAATGCTCATCTTCACATTTGATTCTTTTTGCTTTTAATTTGACGGGGTCAATATTCACTCTCGAGTTCATTTATCGCCTGCCTTACCTGCTCATCAGTGGCAGTAACAACTACTGTATTTTCGTTCTGAATCGGCCCACCGCCTGCGCCTGTGATTTCTTGTTTATTTGTAAACTGCCCACCGCAGTCTTTAGCAGCCTGCTCAAGAATCTTGAGTGACATCACTGTGTTCTTTGCATTGCGTTCTAGCTGCTTCTGATATTGCTTTAAGCGGTAATGTTTGTTGGCAATTGGAATGTCAATTAAGCCAGCATCAAAATCGGCGCGTGTCTTGTGGAATAAATCGACAAATTTCTTACTTAGATTTTTACCAGCCGCTTTGGTTGGATCGTAAAGTTGGCATTGCTTTCTATCAATCTTTACACCAAATTCTTGCAAGACCTGATCTGCCACCTCTTGAGGGGTATCACGGCATGCAAGAGCTTGAACTATAAATATTTTTACAGGCTCTTTTAATGCTGCCATAAACACCCCTTTGTCTAGCTACGTCTAGCAAAACAGGCAAAAAAAATTTAAGCCAACTTCAATAAACACGTACCACATGCATGAGCAATTTTTGCCTTGCCGATTGTAGGACCGTCATTTGCAAGCTCCACCATTTTTTGAACGTCTGGTGATGCACCATAACGCTGGACCACACCGTGAAATTCTTCAACGTCATGTGGTCTTAGGTAATACTTGTACTCACCAGTGGATTGACTCACCAAATAATTGCCATCTTCATCTTTTTTAGCACCAACGTGATACAGCTCATGTTCGATCAATGCGCAAAAATCAGTATCACTGGCATTGTGTGCAAACCATGCATCAATTGTGATGATGAAATTCGGTACACAACCAAACCAGTCAATCATCTGTTTTTCTTGACGCATCTTTCGCCAGCCGCCCGCCATCGGCGCAAACTTTTCAGTCTGACCTAAAACAACTTTTTCAGACTTTTTAAAACCACTTGATGCCCATAGCACCATAAATAAATCATCATCCCATGGCGATATATGCATGTGATCAGGATTGTGTAGCTCACCACCTTCATCAATGAATGTTTTTAAAATCCATTCTTTTAGTTCGTGTGCAGGCTCAAACCCCACTGGTTCTTCAGGGTCAAGATCAAGCAGGTTTTGAGGCGGCATTGGTCGTTTCACAGCAATACATTCCGTAAGTTTCTAATACGATCTTTCAAGCGGCGCATGATGCCGTCAATCGCTAGCATCTCTGCTCGCGTCAATCCTGATCTACTTAGATTCTGATACTTAGACAGTTCAGCACTGCAAAATTCTAAGTCTTTTTTCGCCTGTACTTTGTCTGTCATGGTTCAAACTTCTTTTTTAGATGCTACGTATATGCCTTCGTTAAACGCGATTGGCTTACCTTCAACAATGTCTTTTTTAAACCACTTAAAGCACAACCCGTATCCAAATAAGAACGACACCACACCTATTACGATATAACCCATGCCCACCACCAATAAGAAAAGAAAAACCCCTCAACATCTAGAATGCGAGGGGTCTTATGTGCCGTAATACGTTCGGCAAAAATGCCACCGAAGTGGCGAGGGTTTAATATGTACAACAGGACATCCTATAAGTTTTGTAAAATTTTACTTAAAATAGCCTTCAACCCTTGCCTTCACGGAAGGATCCACATCTTCATCTAAATAGAAACACGGTCTATATTTTTCGATCAAATAATGAATGAACTTTGGTTTATCTGGAATTGTATGTTTAAGCATAATTTGAGCGGCAACAGTAACTAAATTATTTGATTGGCGCATTAAATTTAGAATCATACTAGGGTCATAACCCATAACATCACGAGTAAAAGACTGTTTCCCAGTATGTACTAGCGAATTAAGCTGCTTTAGATGATACTTTTTAAAATCACACAGCTGATCAATTACTGGTTTTGCAGGTAAATCAGCATTACTTAGCTTTTCCAGCATTTCACCTATCATTGGACAGGTATCACTCGTAAACTGTTCATCAAATGTGTAACTGAAATTCAGTTTTGACACTTGATGATTAGAAGCTATAAACAGCAGCCAATATGCTCTTACAACTGCTTCAAATTGAGCTCTAAATAACACCATAGCTTGTGTAGGCAAGCCAATCGCCAAAAGACCAGTTACGCCCAAACCATGATCAAATGAAATGTAAATACATTGTTCAACTAGCTCTAAACGCAACCCACCATCAATCACTGTACTATTGATTATTTCCTTCTTAAGCTCTTCAACCATTTGAGTAGAGAGCTGAAAAACTTTTGTGGAATCCATAAAACAATTTGTCCATTATAATTATTCAATGATATTTCATATCTATACTAATTGCATTTACTAGATCTCTTCCCCACAATCCCGACACACTTTGATTTCTTCATCATCAATTGTGTAGTCGATCTCAGTCGCACCATGGAATCCAAACAAGCACATCAAAAACTGGAGCATGCTTTTCTCCATGCATAAAAAAACCCGCATTTGGGGAAATGCGGGATAAAACTAAGAACTACAGGAAAGTTCTAACTAGAGTGTATGACACTATTTAACCAAATTATATGCCGTTCATCGGAATATGGCACGCCATGCAGGACTCGAACCTGCAACCAATGCAATAGAAGTGCAATGCTCTATCCAATTGAGCTAATGGCGCAAAATACCCGTTTTCGACAAGCCATCGGGTTACTGCCATGAGGGCCCTTCGATTAAAACCCTGTCTAACCGTTATCCACCTATGATGTGGTGACTTGGAATCAACGCCACGGCTCGGCTGTTTTTAAAGGCGCCGACAACGCCTTTAGAATTCTAAATAAAAAGGACCTACAAATCATGTAGACCCTTTTAATTGGCGGCATTCAATTTAAACCACTACGAATAAGGGAACCGCCATAAAAAAAGCCCACACTGGGTGTAGTGTGGACTATAAACTAAGGACCTTGGAAGGTCATTCAGAAACTACAGCTAGTTTCTGCTCGCTATATTGAAGATTAATAGAACAATACTCATTGGCAAAATATATCAAAAAATAAGAATAAATTTAAATATAAACAAAATCTTAGGTTATCTGAACATGCTATTTTCTTTAGAAAGCTCCTCTAATTCTGTGAGTTTGTCTTTAGAGGCGCTATGCACATAAAAGCCCAATAAAAACACAAGCACCAATAACACTACACCTAAAATCACCACTCTTTTATTTTTCATTTGATTACTCTTATTTTAATGATATACCCCATTATTATATTTAAATACATAAAAAACAATAAAAAAAGCCCACCTTTCGATGAGCTTTACGGTAATTATCAGTCTTTCCTGATCGTCATTTGCTTTCACACAAATTAAGCTAGATAGCCATAATATGACCATCTTATAAAAACTATACCCTAGTTTTCGGAATAACGAAATACTTATGCTCTCAATTCTTTGTAAGTATTTTTTTTATACTTTTCAATTGCCTTTGATGCCTCATCAATTGCAGATTCAATAGCCATAACCATAAGTCTTTCATAGGTTTTCCATGTCATCCGATAATTATCTACCGTCATCTGGTGGCAATTAATACCCGCATAATACAAACGCCCCTGTGCTGTGAAATTAGCCTCAAGCTGAGGATCCAATGCAAAGTCTATGACCATACGTGCAATTAAATACGCCAAGTGATTCATTGTGATGTGCTCAGGCTCGCGCTTTTTATCCGTTACGGCGTTTTTAAGCATGATATTTACAAGATGCCCTCGCACATATTCATAATCACTTTCGCACTTGCCCTCAAATATAATTAACGCAGTTACTGACTTCGCTAGCTGTGTTTCCATAGCTGCAATCGCACCTAAACGATCTTCGTAATTCAATGGTTGCTCTCCAGTGCCACGCACATTTGGTTCAAAGTTTGGTGACTTCGCTGTAATACCCTTGGTCAACCATTCAAATTGCTCAAACTTGTCTGTTACTGCTGCACTCATCACTTCACCAACCCTTCAATCTGTTTAATCGCAAATCCGCTTGTCACTTGCTCTGTACTGAACCGTAAAACCTGATAACCCATCATTGTTGCTGCGTTGTATTTTTCCATGTCCCCTATGTACCCCTTGCCCCGTGTATGCCTGCCACCTGACCAGATACCCCCTTCAACTTCAATCAGCAGCTTCGTATTCTTGATATGAAAATCTGCCCGCCATTTTCTTGTTGTGTGAAATTGAAACTCCTGCTCAAATTCAATTTTTAAAGTTTTAAGCTGTTGGATCAGTGCTGCCTCACCTACACTTTCCACCTTTACGCCTTTGACTTTGTTTTTACGTTTGGTGGCAGTCTTACGACCACCGCCATAAAGTTTTCTGTATTCAGCAAGCGAGATGCTAGTCACTGTCACCTCGCAGAGCTTTTTCTAAATCATCAGCACAGTCTTGGCGTGAGTGCAGACTACCTCTCGCATAGTCTGACCAACCGCCTATATGTGTTTCTCGCCATTCCCCCACCAAGGCAACGCATGATTCAACCTGCTTCTTCTTCTCGATATAACAAGCCTCCATGTTGTTGAGCTGGGCTTTTAAGTTGTCGATGATGGCTTGTTTTTCTTTCCAAATATTCCAAGCCACAGCCTTGTTGGCCCATGATTCTTTAGAGGCACTCTCTTCCCAGTATTTCTCAAAATCATTCATGCTCAATCACCTTCGTAGTGGGGCTAATATGATTCCGAATATCACTCACATAGTCGGTTCGGTCGTGGTCAGCTAGAGCGGCGCGGAGGTCATTAAGACTTATTGCGTCATCAAGCAAAACACTCCCCATTCGCGTGTAGCCATTACCTGGTATGTAGAAGTTTGCTATTGCAGGCGCCCCATCCACAATTTTCCGCATTTGCTCGATTGTTAAATTCATGCCTTCACCTCAAATAATTCCTTGGCCATACCTGATAAGTAATATCGATACCCAGTGTTTACATAGCCAATGCGACGCACTAACCCAATGCCTTCCAAGTTTGTTAAATATCGCTGTACTGATCTTTTTGACATACCTGGTAATACCTGCGCTCGAATCACGTCAACTGATGCAACTTTGGTGTTTTTAATAAAAATTAGAACTGCGATACCGCGTGTTAACTGCGATACGCCCTTAGATCCAACAAAATCCATTGTTGAAAAATCTTTAGGATGCTTCACACCTCACCCCCTACCCGCTGATCTGCCCAGTTGCATTCCACAACATCCAACCCATCATGTTGAAAACGGGACCACAGTCGATCACCTAAATCTTTGCGCAATTCTTCTAACGTATAATTTGAAATGAGCATTGTTGGCTTGCCTTCGTCATAACGTGCGTACAGCACTTTGTGCACCAGCTGCAGTCTGTTCTCGTGCCGATCATGCAAACCGTATTCATCTAAAATCAGTAAGTCATACTCAGTGAATCGATAAACGGCTTGTGCTTCGGTGTCATCAGGCTTAGTCCATGCATTGGCAATTTCTGCAGCCACGTCTTCAGACGTGATGTATCTTGCGAATTTTCCCTTGTTCAAAGCGTTTCGAGCCACGGCGCAAGACAGATGCGTTTTACCTGTGCCAGTACGACCAACCATGATCAAATTACGTGGACGACCTGCAATAAAATCCTTGGTGTATTTCACGCAAAGCGCTTTGGCATTTCGTTGGCCATCGTTGTGAGTGATGTACTCATTGAAACCGCTTTTGGCATGTCGGTTTGGGAGTCTAGCGCCTTCAAAGTGTTTCTTACGCACCATGGCATCAACTGCTTTTTGGTGTTCAAGGTTGCTTTGAATCACATTTTCTTTGGCACAGGTTCCACAAATTAAACTACTCCCTGCTTTGATTTTGAGTTCACTGTGGATGGGACAAATGTCACTACTCACTTGGAAATTAAATCCTGATACAGCTGCAATTGAGTTCATACAAGGTCCCCCAAATCGATATCGTCAGTTGAGCAAGGCGCATACTGAGTTACATCGCCCCATGCGTCGTTAACGTTGCGTGAAGTGCTAACTTGGCTTTGTTTGTATTGGTGGGTATTTGTATTGCGTGAAAACTTTCGCTTAATCCATTTCACAAAATTTGAATACATCTGAGTTTCTGTAATCAGCCCAGATTTAAACTTTTGCTCGTAATGCGCATTAACCTCCAGCAAAACCTGATTCACTTGATCTTGTGTCATTGGCATTTCACCTGATCGCTGCAACCAAGAATTCAAAGAATGCAAATCTGGTGTCCAGAGATTCAATACCTGATCTACTGGATTTTGCTGCGTGTTTCTCTCTTTAAAGTTTTCTTTAATATTTTCTTTTAAATCTATTTCTTTTACAGAGTGACATTTGATGTCACTAGTGGTGGTGACATGAGATGTCACTGGTGTAGTGACATGAGATGTAACTACATTTGATGTAACTGCATTAGATGTAGTTATATTTGATGCTACTGCTTCAACAGAAATACGATCACCTAAAGTCAGTGTGTAAGAGCTACTTTTACCTAGTGTTTTCGTGATGCTGATCAATTGGTATTTGGCTAGCTCGGCCATACATTTACGGACAGTACGCTTGTCTTTAATTCCAGTGATTTTCATCACCAAGGTTTCACCCATTGACTTTTGATCTAGGTGAAAGCCTTTGATGTGGCGATTTAGTAGAACGATGCACTTAATAGCATCCCCACTTAATACAGCCAGATAGCCTTCGTCACAGATGAAATTGGGCAAGGGTGAATACCCATCATCTCTTTTCGACATGGCTTTTCGCTCTTTTTTGGGAAAATTCACAACCTCACCTTGTTGGTTGAGTGGTTCATGTGCTAAATTTGCTCTTACATTCATATTTGATTTACCTCGAATAAGAATCCCAAAAGCCTGATCTTGACCATCAGGCTTTTTCTTTGCCTTCAACACAAGCGTGTACCTTGGCATCCAGTTCAGCCAATATCTTGTGCAGTTTGTTTATGACTCGTGACATATCCACCGCTTCACCGCGCGTAATACGACCATCGAGCATCATTTCTTTAAAAACCGATTGGATGTCACCGCCACTGATTCCCATGTTCAACACCAATTCAGTCAGTGCTGTATCTCGGCATTCGGGAATTTTGGGTAAATCAATTGCAACCTTTCCGTGCTCTGCATTAAGTGCATGCAAAATACGGCAATCGTTTGTGATTCCCATTAGTTTTGAAGCTTCAGCAAGCGTAATGTGATGGGTATCCGTATTTGGATTCACTTTGCTGTTCAGCACGGCTGGGCTTTTGATACCGAGTCTAGGTGCTAGAGCATTTGCCCCACCTGGGTAGTCATGCACCGTGTGATATGCCGCATCTAAGATGTTCATTTATGCTTCCTTTGAACGTGTTTAAATAAAATCAATTGGTTGATAATTGATTTAAGCGGCTGATTCCCTGTTTAGAAAAAACTCAAACAATCCTTTGTGTGTAAGCTTTTCATTGCTTGCATCAACAATTGCCTGAATTTTTTCCATGCTTGGTTTTTTTCGCCCATGGATGAGATGCGATTCCATGTAGTTATAAGAAGCTCCTACATCCGAGCAGAATTTCTTACGCTCAATTGGGGTAAGTTCTTTCCAGTATTGATAGAGTGTGACCATAAATACACCTAGTAGGTAAATTAAATATAAATATACCTTGCAGGTAAAATTTATTCAACCTATCAGGGTATTTATTTTTTCTACCTAATAGGTAGATTTAAGGGTAGTGAATTGAATATGGACACCGTGATGGTTGACTTGATGCAAATACATGAAATTAGGCTCACCAACACAAGAGCTTTAATGAGTGAGTCTGGTCTAAGTAGGGCTGATTTTGCTGAAAAGGTGGGGATGTCATATAACTTATTGAGTCAATATATTGGTAAAAACCCAACAAAAAATATCGGTGATGAAACTGCGGCAAAAATTGAGCAGGCGTTTAATAAGCCGAAGGGTTACTTGGATCAATCCATTGAACATAAATCACTTGCTGAAAACAACAAACATACAAACACTCTTACGGGACGTTGGGTACCCGTTAAGTCGTTAAGTAAAATGGGATTAGATGGTTATTTTTCTGATATGGGATACGATGGAAATGGTGGTGATGGTTATGTGCCGTCATTGACTGCAGGAAAATATGCTTATGCAGTCAAAGGTACTGGTGACTCCATGTACCCTGTTGTAAGAAATGGATGGTTCCTTGTGTGTGATCCTGATGCAGAACCTCAAATTACAGAATTCGTCGAGGTGCAACTAAAAGATGGCCGCAGAACAATTAAAGAATATATTGGTGTTTCTGGTGGAGTTCTTCATGTTTTAGCTGTAAATGGAAATGAAAGAATCACCTTTGATATGTCTGAAGTAGAGAATATTGTTCCTGTTGTAGAGATTATTCCACCAAGTAGACATAAGTTAGAGATTCCACTTGTATGCGACTAATTAAGAGAACAGGTATGCACCCAAAACAAATAATGAATCAAATCATTGAGCGTATTAACAATGCTGCAGCTGATAGCGAGTCACTAACACTTAACCCTGAAGAAGTTAAAATTCTTTCAGAAGAAATTGGCGATCTACACTTCATCCCTGTGCTTACTAATGAGCAATTAATCCAGCTGTGCAATGAGGGAAAGTTAGGGCAAAAGATGGTTGAAGAAAAAAAGAAATAAAAGCCGCTATATGCGGCTTGGGGAAATTAACTGTGAACCCGAAGCACTTATTTATCGGGTGGGGAAATAAATGCTTTACGATTATAAGGTTTTAGGTGATTTATGAGTATTCAACATATTATTGTTCATGAAATTCGACGCGTTAAAGAAGATAAAAAAAGTACAGAAACATTAGTTGCTAAGATTAAAGACACAGAGAATGATTTAAGTTCATTAAGTGCTGAATTGTCAGCACAATTATTGAAGCTTTTTTCTAGTACGAGTTTAATGGTTGGGCAGTTTTCTATAGGTGAAGATACTGCACTTAAACCTGCATTTGAACAGGAGTTGGATAGTTATTACTCTGGTGATGATTGTCTAAACTTTGTTGAAATGACAAAAAAAATGGCTGAACACTTTAAAAATTTTCTTGTTCATAACAAAAGTATTACTGGTGGTTTTCTTGTGTTTTTTGAGTTTAAAGGTGAGGAACATACCAAACTAGCTGTTGCAGTTATTAATAAGTCGAATGCGACGGATATTAACCCTGATCTTGATTTTATTGCTAAAGAGATTTTGGATTTAGATAAGTTGCATTTGGGTGCAACAATTAATATTACAGAATGGCGTGATGAGTTTGCAGAACGTTATATTCGATTTAAAAATGGTCAGTCGGAAAAAGTGACTGATTATTTTCAGAAATTCATAGGTTGTGAAGTCGATACAAAAGCTGCAAATGAAGAAACAAAGAAATTAAAAGTTGCCATAGAATCATTTGCCACTGAGAAACTAGAACTTGATCAATCTGCTGCTGATGAATATCTTGCTTTAGCGCATTCGTATATTAACGAATGTATAAGTAAAGGGGATGATGTAGTCCTGTTAAATGTAGCAAAACATGTATTCCCTGCGGATAGCGATGAGTTTTTTGAGTATGCCAGTGATGGGCATAATCTTTCAGGGATATTGCAAATAAGCAAAACAGAATTAAAGGGTTTTAAGAAATTTAGTAGTAGTAAAAAAGATCTTTCAATTACTTTTGCGAAAGCTTTGCTTAACGATAAAATTAAATTTGAAGATGATATACTCAAGATTGACAGTTCATTACTGTCAGATAGTTTAGTTGCAGAACTTAGAGCGGCAACAGCTCAAAACGATCTAGATGAATAGATATGACCATGAATCCGGCACAAATTTATCGTGACATCTTTCTGTCTATGCAAGACAGAGAGGACAGTCATGACCAATTTGTAAGTTGGATGCAGTTAGATGCAGACAAACTTAGTGCCCTAAAAGTATTACATTCACGTTCCTTAGCCGATGGAAGTTTAAATGTCAAAACTAATGGTCGATTAAATAATTCAGGTGTTGTTTTAGATCGAATTTTAGAAAAACATTTTAATGAACAATATATTTTTGAAGTTAGGTTAAATAAAACAAACCTTAATTTTGGACATGATTTCATTATCTGTGATTGTTGGGATACTGTTCTTAAATATGATCATCATATAAAGAATCCTATCAAGAATATTTTTCTTACTAAAACTCAAAGTTATTTTGATGTAGGGTCATCTGATCCTCAATATAAAAATTACCTTGCCATGGGTGAACTATATTCATTCATAAAGTTTTTATCTGAAGAATCGAATGCAGATAGAGATTGTATTTTTTATAACCGTAGTTACAAGTTTAAAATTAGAGCTTCTGAAGAAGATTTAAATTATTCAATTGATACAAAAAGCTTAGAAAAATTTATAAAATCTGACATGCACCGTGAGGCTATTATTCATCTCATGTGTAAAGAAGTGACAGCTTTTGTTAAAGATCAAATTGAAGAAATTCGATTCAGTTATTTAATTCGAAATTTGAATCCATTAATCACGAATATTAACCATAGTTATCAAAGTTATGTAGAAGATTATACCTTTGATAAAGTACGTAAAGAATATAATGAAAAGAAAACAGAATACATTAAAAAGTTAAATGACACCTTTGATTCAGTGGCTACTAAAATGTTTGCTATTCCAGCTGGTATTTGGTTTGCAACTGCTCAAATGAAAGTGATAGGTGAGCCAAGTAACTATCTTTTTACTAAGAATTTTATTGTATTAATGACTGTACTTTGCATGGTATTGATTATGATCTTAAATATTTGGGGGCAACGTAGCACAGTCACTCAAATGCAGGAAGAATACACTACAGTTTTTAAAGCATTAGAAGTAAAGTTTGAGGATGAAAAGCTTAAAATTCAAAGTGTAAAAGGTGAGGTAGATAAAAGGTATAGGAGAATCATGTCAAATATTAGTATTTCAATTATTATTTGTGTTGCTTTAGCTACCTATACGTCAGTCCTGTTCTATCAAAGTGTTTAATAATTAGCACAAGCCTATCAACCCACCCCAGCGGTGGGTTTTCTTTTGTCTATGCTAAGAAAATAACAATTTTTACCATACAAGTAAAAAAATATTTTAATAATTTTACCACACAGGTATTTACTTTTATTTACCTCACAGGTATATTTTATCTCGTGGACAACAAAAAGCCCCGACGGTCTGGACAACTACGGGGCCTGCATATAGCGAGATAAGTATGAAACAAAACACATCCCATAGCAAGTTAGTCGCAATGCTGATACAGCGCCAAAATAAAAAGCGCCTATCACTTCGCTTTAAAAAAATCCTTTCCGATGCTGCAGCATCTGCAGTATTAGCTGCATGCATATTCGGTTTTATGGCCATGAGTTTAAAGGCTTGTGATGCTGAATACGAAAATCAGATCAATGCAACCAAGGCACATTTGGAGGCAACACGATGAATATCGCCGTAAATCCAACAAAAATCATTCCGATTCGTGCCAGTTCTTTGTCTGATTTATTTGACTGTCCTGCACGTTGGGAAGCAAAGAACCTTTTAAACAAGCGTATGCCTGCAGGTGCTCGTACACGACTAGGCACTGCAATCCATGAGGCTGTGACCCAGTGGGACCACATGCACTTAATTGGTGAATCCGTTTCTACAGAAGAATGTTCTGAAATTTTGCATCAGCAAATTTGGCAACCCAATGAGGAAGTAGATTGGGCTGACTTAGACCAAAACAGTGCTGAATCTATTGGTCATGCACTGGTGAACAAATACATCACTCAGATTGCACCAACGCAAAAATTTATTGGCGTAGAAGTCCGTTGTGAATCCTTAATCCTTGCCGATCTAGGCATTGAGCTAACAGGAACCATTGACCGTATCTATGAAAATGACGAAGGCGAACTTGGTATTGGTGACATCAAGACTGGTAAAACTTCGGTGGGCAGTGATGGTGTTGTTAAAACATCGGGGCATACGCCACAGATGGGAATCTATACCGTGCTGGCAGCACATGCCTTGCAAGAATCCGTCACGGCTCCAGCACGTATATATGGCTTAACTACGGCCAAAACAGACAAAGGCCAACACGTAGGTATTGGCGAGATTGAATCACCTGCAGAAGTTTTACTTGGTACTGAAGAAGAACCTGGACTACTTCACCATGCCGCCAAAATTCTGAAACACGGCACTTTTTATGGCAATTCAAAATCCATGCTTTGCAATGAAAAGTTTTGCCCTGCTTTCGCTACATGCAAATTTCGTAAGTAATTAATTTCAATATAAGGAATATACCCATGACTTCACAAGTAATGACAACTGAGCAACTTCGCACACAACGTAAACCTGAAAATGTTGAGGCAAACTTCAATACTTATCGTGGCTTCCAAGCAATGCACCACATGGCTGAAAGCTTGGCGAACAGTACGATCATTCCTGAAGCTTTCCGAAATACATTGATGGTGAAAGATCGCTTCGATCAAAACGCCAAGAAATGGTTGTACCGAACTGAAGAAAATCCAAATGGCGTTTCAAACTGCATCATCGCATTGAATATGGCACAGCGTTTAGGTGCAGATCCAATGATGATTATGCAAAACCTGTACTTGGTAGATGGCCGTCCAAGCTGGTCAAGCCAATTTATTATTGCGGCAATTAACAGCTGTGGTCGCTATAGCCCATTACGTTTTGACATCACAGGTGGTGATGAAGAAATGGAAATTCCTTATGCAGTTACAGAATGGGAATATAACAAAGAAACGCGCAAGCGTGAGCCTGTTGAATCAAACAAAGTTGCCCGCGTGAAAAATCTTAAATGTGTGGCATGGGTTATTGAAAAAGCCACTGGTGAGCGCCTTGAGTCTAGTCCAATTACCATGGAGCTGGCTGTAAAAGAAGGTTGGTTCCAAAAGAACGGTTCAAAATGGCAAACCATGCCTGAACAAATGCTTCGCTACCGTGCTGCATCATTCTTTGGCCGTATCTATGCACCTGATTTATTGATGGGCCTGCGTACACATGAAGAAGAACTTGATTCAATCATCGACATTACGCCTGAACCTGAAGTTACAGCACAGCCAGTAACATTGGATAGCATCAAACAAAACGTTGTTAAGGAATCACCTGCAGCCGAGCAAGAAGCGCCAGCAGAAAAGCCAAAGCGTACACGTCAGCCGAAAGCTGTCGATGCTGAGATGGTTGAAACAATTGAAGATAGCCAAAATCAAACATCAAATGATGTTGCAAAAAAGCCATCATCTCTGGAACTGCGTAAAGAGTATCTAGAACAAATTAGTGGATTTACACATGCCAAAGACCTGCAAACCATTATTCCAATCATTGAGGGACATCCAGACCTTTCCGATCCGCATAAAACATATCTAGTAAATGCGATTCACCAAAAGATTGAGGAATTGGGTAAGGCGCAAATTGACCCGATTAAAAGTAAGTCCATCATGGGTGGTTTAAAGACATCAATTGAAAATGCCAAAACCACGGATGAATTAAAAAATGTGGCTGCACTCATGACGCAGAATAAACCCAAACTCACACTAGACCATCAAGGTGAACTACTTGAGGTCTACAGAATGCGTAAGGAGTTTATCGATAATCAGCAGAATATGGTTGCTCAGAACAAACCTTGGATTGAGGGTGCTATTCAGCGAATTCAGGCAGCAAAAACTCAGGATGATATTAACGAGGTCTATACCGATCCCGCTTATGAAGAATTGTCTGATCAGGGCAAGCAACGATTAGATCTAGCAGCCCAGCAACGTGAAGCTGAGTTATTTGGCTAATTGAGGTTGGCCACATTCATAAATTAATGGATGTGGCCATATCAGGAGTGAGCTATGAAAACCAAGATCACCAAAATTGATCCAATCATGTCTGAAGCATTTATGAATTGGCTCGTAAAAATTGGCTACCGTGGTGTTTGTCATCCAACTGGTGAAACACAGTTCTACTGCAGAACGGTAAATAAAAACTTTCCGCGTGGTGTCGCTATTCTGTCAAACGGCAGACTGAACAAGGCAGCAGCACAGCTATACACAGAGTTTAGAGAGCATTTGGAGGCGTGATGGATTTGCAGAAAGAAAGAGAGGCGTTTGAACACGCATTCTCAAAAACTGGCTTCTATAAAGGAATGCTTGAGGCATTAAAAAACCCAGACTGCCCTTTTACATCTGTATTTGAAATGAGAGGGGGTAAATATCGAAGTACTTACGTTGCTCTTTCTTTTGAAATCTGGAAAGCAGCTAAAGCACAGGAGCAAAGCCATGATTAAAGCTGAAGTTGTTTTTAATGATGATTACATAACTCTAAATGGCAAGGATGTTTGGCTACATTGTGAAAGTATGCATTTCTCAGTTGGAAAGCATGATGAAGATCATGAGGATGGTGGCGAGATTGAAGAATTTTTCCCATCGTAAGAGCATGCGATCCGCTACTGCTTGGAGCAAAACCATGAATCTAAATGACACAAAAGTTGTGGTAGCGATTGAAAATGCAGTTTGTGACCAACTCGAAGCATCTGGTATCAAAGCCGATCCGTTTCGTTTAGATGGTGAAAAAATTGTTCAGGTAATTCTTGAGCAGCTTGGTGATTATGTTGTTGTGCCTAAAGAGCCGACTGAAGCAATGCTTAGAGCAGCCAATGATCACGTAATGAATACTCACGCAACCCCTTTCAGTGCTTACAAAGTGATGATCGAAGCAGTACAGGAGTAAAAAGTAATGGGAATGCTTGGACGATATGAAGCGCACTTTTACTGTGATTGCTGTAATGACTTTATGGAAGTTGGCGAATACGAAACACGCAGTGAAACAGTAAAAAATGTGAAAAAGTTTTGGCTGCTTCGCAAGGATGGTGTGGTTCTTTGTGAGAAGTGCAAGGAAATCGAAAACCCCACCTTAATCCCCGAATACAGCCGTGAAGGAGGCGCATGGAATTGGAAAACACATTTGAAAGCACAGGAGTAAAAAGCTATGACCTGTTTAATTAAAGTGTCCGAGTTTATTAAGCGCGTTTATGGTACCGAAGGAGCAACTCCACCAACTCGCCAAACAATCGCACGTCACTGTAGATTGGGTTTAATCCCTGCTGAACAGAAAGGCAAACATTGGTATATACAGTGGCATATTTACCAGAAACAAACTGGTGATGATTTAGTAGATCGAGTTTTACAAGGTTGAATATGGCAAGGTCACGTCACAAAGGTAATAAAGATATACCAGCTAACCTGTATCGGGACAACGGTAACTCTTGGCGTTACCGTCATCCTGTAACTGGTAAATTTCATGCAATGGGCACAGATAGAAATAAAGCTTTTCAGGCAGCCAGAAAGCTGAATGCTTTATTAATTGTTGAAGAGGATATTTTTGCCAAAGTTGCAGGAAGGACTGTAAATTTTCAGATTTTTTCAGAGCAATATTTAGCTGAAAAAAGACGTAAAGACGGTCGCCC
Organism: Acinetobacter sp. ANC 5045; assembly: GCF_004331005.1. Lineage (NCBI taxonomy): Bacteria > Pseudomonadati > Pseudomonadota > Gammaproteobacteria > Moraxellales > Moraxellaceae > Acinetobacter > Acinetobacter sp. ANC 5045. Next base: position 96,566 of record NZ_SJNS01000009.1, read on the forward strand.
AATATCTGAAAATACTCGGCATACCTATCAAGTTCAATTGAACAGATTATGGAAAGTTTGGGGGAATAAAGAGCTTGATTCGATTACCCTGAAAATGGTCAATGAATATCTTGATAGTTTGACACCATCGAACAGTAAATCCGTGCGCAGCTTGCTGTGCAATATATTTGATGTGGCTGTCAGTAAAGGACTCTGCCCTGATAATCCTGCAAGAATTACCCTTAGCCGTTATGTGCCTAAGCAAAGAAAAAGACATACAGTTGAAGGATTACAAATCATTCGTAGTCACTCTCCTTTATGGCTGCAAAACGCAATTGATCTGTCTTTGCTAACGACTCAGCGTAGATCCGACATTGTTAAGATTCGCTGGACTGATATTCATGATGGTTACATTCATATTGCTCAGCAAAAAACGACTGATGACCCTATGGATGATTTTGAAATACTGGATGGCTCAGGTTATATCCGAATCAAGATTGATGATGAATTACAGCAAGTGCTCGATCGTTGTAAATCAGACAACGTCCCTAGCCCATTCGTTATTCACTATGTCCCAAAGCGAAAAGTTAAAAATGCCAAGAAAGAACATTGGACTCAAATCTTGCCTTTGTATTTATCAGAGGAATTTCTTCGCATCGTTAAACTTTCAAATGCCTATCCGAAATTAGAAGGCAGACAAATTCCAACCTTTCACGAGATACGTGCTTTAGCTATTTTTCTGCATAAAAAGGCAGGTCGAAGTGCCCAGGCATTGGCTGGCCATAGTTCCGTTAAAATGACAGAACACTATGAGTCTGGCCATGAAATTATCTGGAATGATGTGGACGTTGGAATTAAACTGCCATTTGCAGAAGTGACATAAAATATTTTCACAAAACGTATTGCTAAGTCATTGTTTTCATTATGTTCCATTTAGTGTATTTTGCCCATTTTTTAGAGTAAAAATATACTATAAAGTTATTTATATACAGTGACTTAGCAGACTACCCACAGCTAACATTTTGATAATTCGGATAATAAAAATCCATTTTCCAACGGCTTTTAGGTGGTGGAAAACTCCCCAACATTAACAGCTTGGCATTGGCTGGTAAAAAAGGTTCGAGTGGATGGGTTTCTATTTCTGACATTGTTTAAAATCAATAAGTTATAATGCGATTTGAAAAAATAATTTTGACTAAATATCAAAAGATTGTTTATTAAATTTTAGCATAATTACAGTTTTTTCAACGATACAATCCATTCCATTTAGTGCTTTTTTAATTAATGCCTGCAAAATTCCTGCAAAACTTTTGCAAAACTATTATGGAAAATATAGAACGCATTGACCATTATGACAAAATAAAATTATGAAAATTTGGTACTAAAATGGGTGATTTTTCATAAAAAAATAGCGAACAGTAAGTCACTACTGACTTAAAAATATCGTCTAAATACGCTGTTCTTTGGAATGAAAAAGGCACCATAAGATTAATGCCAGTCACTCTCTTAACTGACTGGCATTAACCCAAAGGTGGCTAAAACTAAATGACAGGAGTTAAACTGCGGCATTCTGACAGTGCTTTGTAGCCTATCCCGCCCTTATGCCAATCATGTCTTTGCGCCAACTCATAAATTGGCATGTAGACTTCCCTGCCTACAATTTGCCGTGCATCTTCTGCAGCAAATTTAAAATGGTCATGGATGCCATGTCCCATTGTCGGGCTGATCTTACGGATCACGTCTCCAAACTCTGTCCACCAGTGACTGAGCCATAGCGCATGCAGTGCCATTGAACGTGAGCGATCTGAAACAGCAGTATGGCTTTTCTCTGCTTGAGAAAATAACGCTATTAAGTGATGCACGTATTCCACTGCCACTGGTATAGCTTCATACGGAATATCTTCGATATGCTCTACATTGAAGCGTTGATGCACAAGTTTATAGGCTTCTGAGTAATTTAAGTGCTTGGTTTTAGCCACGAGCATATTCACAGCATTGGTTAGTGGTTCACGCTCTGATTTGTGGGTTTTGGCTAAAATTTCCTGACGATGGAAATAGCAATCTTCCAGTTGCTCAAATACGTCCCATGCTTGGTCGGTATCAAGCATTTTGGCATGTCGGGCTGCGCCACGTTCTGTCCAAAGGATCAGGTTTCTTGTATTTCGACTGACTGTCTTTGAGTCAGTCAGTTGCTTGAATGCTTTTAGTTCAGCACCCTCAAGCTTAAAAAAGTGCTTACCATCTATAAACCGCTCGTTATTGCGTGAATGGTTCTGTTGGATGTTGTTTACATCTGTTCCATAGAAGTCAGCTAACATCGCAGTTGTGACAACTGGAATAGATTTAAAATTGATGATGGAAACTTGTGTATCGTTGATTTGTGCTAGACTATTCATGTCTTTTCTCCGCGAAGAGATTGGATAGAACCCCTTGTTTGATGTGAGAGTCGCAAGGGGTTTTTTTATTTGCAAAATATGTCCAGTGGACATATTGAAAATATATATGTCCACTTGGTACTATGTCAATAGGAATTTTAAGGACAAAGTCATGGGTAAACATTTAGGTGTTGCTTATAATTTACGCTTACCGCCAGAATTAAAAGACAAAATTGCAGTATCGGCTAAAGAACTAAATCGCTCAATGAATGCGGATATTGTGGCTCGACTTGAAGAAAGCTTTTTGAGAAATGAGAGTTCTGCTCCTGCCAGTTCTGATGTAAAAATCATTCATTTAAAAAATGGAAAAAAACGTGTGGTTTATGGAAAGTTGCTCAATACGCTTGATTTAGACTACACACAAGAACTCTCTGCCCTACAAAATGATATTCACCTTTCTCTTGAAGTATTAAGTGGCTCTTCTTTTTGGAATTCATTAAAGTTTTTCAATAAAGATGTTTTAGTTTTTAAGGGTGACAATCATATTGATGTTGTAGATAACGGTAAAAGAAGTCTTGGTTGGTTGGTTGTAGAAGATCATTATGCCAGTACTTAAAAAAAGTGATAAAAGCTAATTTTTGAATATGAGTTATATAAATAGCCATAACAAATAATATCTTGTTATGGCTATTTTAAATTCTTATTAAACGATAATTTTTTCTGAATTATGATAATCACCAATAGATAAAATTAAATCTTTAACAACTTTTTCTCCAGTAAAATAATCAAAATTATTATCTTCTATTTGCTCACCAACTCGCATAAAGTTTAAACCTTTACTTATTCTATAGTAAGAGTTATCAAATCTAAAATATCTATCATGTCCACTTACTCGAAAAAACTTATTCTCAACATCAATAATTTTAAAACTTGATATATTCTTTTTTAAAGGACTTGTTAAGAATTTATTTATATAATTCAATAAAGCTTCTTCACCATCTTTGGCTCCTAGAGCTTTGACTTTATCTAGCAAAATATTATCTTCATTAATCTCATTAATAGAAGATACGATTATAATTCTATATTTTCCATCATATTTAGAAATCTTTTTTAGGAGATACTCGAAGCTTGATGATGAATTTTTAATTTTATCTTCGACAATACTTTTAAATAAATATCTGTCAATTATAGTAATATCTGTGCAATATTTACACAAATCACTAAATTTATTTTTCCAGATTGTTTCTAACTCATCACCAACTACTGTCTTTTTTTCAAAATTATTCTTAACTTCATTAAAAGAAGGTGAAACCAAAATCTGACCAGGTGTTATAATTTCAAAACTGCCTTGAAGCTTAGAAATAGTTCCTAACTCAGTTAACATATAAAAATGATCTTCATCAGAAAATAGTACTTTAAAAAATTTACTATATTCCTCTATTCCATTATACATAGGTTCATGATTAGCAAGCTCATTAAGATTCTTCCAATTTTCTGTAAGTTTCTTTACTTTAAAAAAATTTGGGGATGTTAATACTGCTGTCCAAATTTTCCGGTGATTTTGATCTATTGTCTTTAAGTATTCTTTAAAATCTAAATTTTCTGGAAATACAAATACTCCATATTTTTTCCAATATTGATTTAACTGCTCGTGAATACTTGGATTATATTTATCACACAACAATTTGGATGAAAAACAAGCTCCATCAAACGAAAAATGAACTAACATGCAACTTTATCTCACCCAAAAATTTCATCAATTCGTTCATCAAAAAATCCTGCTGGCCATTCATCCCTAAAACTGCCATCTTCATCAAGTCTAATGTGATGAAGCTTTGAACCATTTGAAGTTGGATGTACATAAACAATTGAGATATCTTCAGGTTTAATTCTGTTATCTTTCATACGTAATAATTTTTGAAGACGCAGCATTAAGGCTTCACTATGCGTTTCAATAATCCATTGATTATTTTTACATGTATCAACAAAAAACTCAGCCAAGTCTGCCTGTAATTTTGGATGTAAATGAATTTCAGGCTGTTCTACACAAATAGTTGAATTTTTTCTAATTATCCCCTCGACAATGACTGGTAAGATTTGACTAATCCCAACCCCCACATCAGAAGGACCAACTACAGTGTTTGTTCTTAAATCCTCTAGTAGTATAGAAATTACAGGGCCTGTTAAATCATCTCCTAATTCTTTAATAAGTATTTTATATGGGATTTTATATTTAAAAAAATAATCATTTATTTTATCTAATAATAATTCACCCTGAGACGAAAGAAAAAAACCTATATTATTTCCATCAATCCCAACACTTATTTCACTATCATTTTCAAGCATATAAATTTTCTTTATTCTTTTTCGTAATGGTCCAATATAAGAAATAGTACTCAGTTTATCTTTTAAATTCGACGCATTTTTAGTTACAACATTATTAACTAATTGTGTAATAGAAAACTGCTCTGGATGTATCTTATAAGTACTCATTGGAGGCAAATCAAAAGACAGTTCTGTTGAAGATGGAACAGAGTAGTTTAATGTGCTTTTGTATACTGGAAGCGTAATCATTTTTTTAATGATGGCTTTATCTATTTTTAATTTATGAATATCTTCAAAAAAGTAATTATTATTATCACTATATTTAAACGATAAAGAGCTTTCATTTAATTCTTCTTTAGTCATTTTTAATGGATTGTTCAAAACTAAATTATTTACAAACTCATTAATTACATTTATTTTTTTCTTTTTAAAATTCATTTCAGAAAAGTACTTGTAATTTTTTAAGAATGAAAAACCTTGCTCACCTGAATCACCGATATATCCATAAACAAATTCAAATCTTTTATGATATTTATTATATTCTTTCTCATTATCTATATAATAATACTCCACATTAAATTCAATATCTTTATTTAAATCATGTTTATTAACAATGACAGGGAAGTTTCCCAATTTTAAATTTAACCCATTTGTAACCAAGCCACCATTCTTATTTGGTTTTAACATTGTCTGTTGCAACAATAGCAATGATTGGATTATAGTAGACTTTCCAGATGAATTTGGGCCATAAATCAAAGTTATTGGCGCTAATTTTAATTCCTGCCAGTCAGAAATACTTTTAAAATTCTTAATAGAAAGCTTTTCAAACATAAAAAATTAACCTGAGATTATTTATAAAATTTTAACTTTATTGAACTTTTTGACTTTCAGCTACAATCAAACTCGCCATTTGCTCAAAGTAATGATTATTCATATAATCAAAAACACTCAAATTTAGATCCAGCTCATTCACTATATTCCTAACCCCATTATCATGCGATACAAGAATAGTTGCATTATTAGCTAATGCAATTCCAATAATCTGTATATCAACTTTAACTTTTTGCCGTGGTTCTTGAGACTTTTGGTTCTGTGGTAGCTGGCGATAATCACGATAAATTTTCGCAGCGATTAAAGCTGCCTTTGCATCAAAGTCTAAATTTTTAAATTTTGAATTAGGCTTTAATAAGCTTAAAGAACGGGCTTCATTGTCATCGCCAGCGATAAACTCAGAAATTACAGGCATGGGCAATGCAATAGATAATTTTTCATTTTGCTTAAGGAATGTATTTAGATTTTTAAATTCAGCCTCATTCTTATTTGTCATTAATAAAGTAATTAAGGCATTCGTATCTAAGATAATCAATCTTGACGCTCCTTCAGCCATTCACCAATTGGATCGTTATGTTTCGACCAATTTGATGCACCTTTTGATCTAAAGTCATCAATCCATTCATCTAATGTCATGTCTTCAATAACATGAAATTTGTGAATAACATATTTTTTCAATATTAATTGATAAGAATTTGATTTCGTTAAGTATGTGGCTTTTCCTTCAAATCTTAAGCTTTGATCAGTATTAAAAAATGGATGTAGTTCTTCTAATAACTTTTTAGAACACTGCGCTGGTACCTCTTCACCATTATTCAAAATAATCGTAATGTGGTCTGACTTATCTTTTCCTTTTTGCAGACGGGTTAGACGGCCATCTAAAGATTCTTCTTGGGTGAAAACATCTTCAGTTTCGACTTCAGGAACGACATATAAAATTTCTTTAGGTTTATAAACCTCATCTTCTCTTAATGTGCCATAAGAAATTTCAGCATGACTAAAACCATACTTACCCAACTCTTTTTGGATACGGGAAATCTGTTTGCGTTTTGCTGTGGTGTCTTTAGTTACATTTAAAATTGCGACAGATTTAAGGTCTTCAGGAACTGTTATGGCGATGGTCGTTGAACCTTCTTTAATTGTATTAAAGCTCGATTGTTTAACACCAACAATTTGACCTAAGGCTGATAGTAAGTTAACTACACTGGAAATTTCTAAATCATGTAAATGTCCATCATGGATTTTCAAAACAAAATCAAGATCGCCAGCTTGTTCTTGCTGAACAGCTGGATCTAAAAGATCTAAACTTTGCTGGGTTGGCTTCCCTTTTTTATCCACTTTTGACATTTCAGATCATCTTAAAATGCTACTGCTCATAGTATGTTCAATATCTTTAGTTTTATAAAGTAAACTTACTAAATTTAATAAATACATCTTTTATGGCTAAATCTATGATTTGTCAACCAACTTTTATTGCTAAATCTGAGATTTGTCAACTAACGCAGTCCCTATTCATTTTTAAGTAGTAAAAAGAACTCAACTTTTTTGTAAAAAAAATTAAAAATTAACCGTTTAGTAAATTTAAGTGGGTTTAGTTAACCTTTATGGGTTGGTGTAAAGCTTTGTATTTTATGTGTATTTAAAACTTCTCAACACAAATTGAACAAATTTCAATATTTCTTTTAGATATTTTTATATATCTTAAAAGTTGGTTTGATAAGACTTAAGTTTATAAATTGAAATGAGATCTAAAAGCACTTTAACCAGAGTGAGAAGAATTGAGGGGCAAATTAATGCGATTCAAAGTCGCCTAGCGGATAGTGATGCTACTTGTACTGAAATTTTACAACAGGTTGCAGCGGTTGACGGCGCAGTAAATGGGCTTATGCGCCATTTGATTGAGAGCTATCTGAAAGAGCGTGTATTCGCAAATACGGAAGAATCTGACCCTGAAAAGTTGGAAGAGTTTTTAACTCTTTGTAAAAGGTACTTATAAAAAACTCATTTGGTCAAACTAATAATAAGAGTAAGTTTATAAAGAACAGCCCGCATTAGCGGGGGCATTTTTTATTCTTTATTTTGTTTTGCTACGATCTGCTCCTCACCTATCTCACAACCTATTTCTACAGCACCGTTTAGTCCAAATATAGACAACAATAATTTAAACATCATTTTCCCCAAGTAATTCTTTATCTATTTGGGTAGATTTGAGTTATGTTTCATGCGGTTCATTCGATCAATATCTGCAGGTTTGTAGCCATGATCCAAGAGATACTTGGTCTTATCATCGGGATAGTCTCTCAGAATATTGACTCTCCGACAAACCTGGTACGATTCATTCCTTCTAGAATTACTATAGATTTCCAATAATTCAAGCCACAAGGTGTATACTCTCACGCGATCATTAATCACATAAATAGACATTATGAAATTCATTATCTTGGCTTTATTTTTCTTTTCTACTTGGGCATCGGCAAAAGAAATTAATTCAATTCCAAATGAGTATATTGGACTCTGGGGTGATAGCGTCCGCACATGCAAAACTAAAGAGCCTAACGGGGGCTTTATGCTCCTTGTAAATGTTACTCCAAAGCTTATTGAGGGGAGTTATGCGGAATCAAGCTTTACATTTAAACCTATTTTTATAGAAGATGACTGGATGCACAACAAAGCTCTACCAACTGCAGGATGGTATGCGCCATATTACGATGAAGATGGTGATCAGCAACAAAAACCAGTATTGATGAATGTAACGCTTTTCAAAGAGCGCAATGGATTGTACATATTGCCATTAGCTAGCACAAAACTTGTAAAATGTTAAAAAGAAGCCCGCAATCAGCGGGCTTTTTTAATAGAAAGAAATTAATAAATAATACCATCCCACCAACCACGCACATCTCTGTTGGTAGTATATGAGGCAGTGTTACCTGGTTTCAGTGTGTAGTTGCAGGTGTAAACTGTTGCATACTGACGGCCAGTTCTTGCATGTGTCAGATAATTGGTTTGTACCGCTCTTCCAGTAGAACAACCAGATAAGCTCAAGGCTTCTGATAATGTCGTATAGGAGGTTGATAGTCTTTGTGTTGGTCCATCACATTGATATTTACCTGAATTGGTCTCCCAACAAACCGCAAGTGCTGTATTAGGAGAGTCATCAGCTATTACTTGCGTGGATCCAAAAATTGAAAAACACATAGTTATAGCTGCAAATAATTTTAAAGTCTTCATCTTTAATTCCCCTTAAAAAATTAACTCTGAAATGCTGCTTAAAATTTCATATATAGCATGACTATTTAAATAGGGATACTCCCAATATTAGGATGTCTTTTGGATGACGCTTCGATTAATTTAGTAAAAGTGTTGCTATAAAGGGACTTAAAAATGAAAAAAAATATTCTGGGGATAATAGCGCTTTCAGTTATATCCATGTGTACATTTGCGGCTACAGATGGGGTGTACGCTATTCAAAATGGCTACTACTCTATCAATGTTAAATTCGCAGAAAATAGTCTCACAATTGTTGAGCCTAATAAAACATCCACTTATCTAAAAGATACGAGTGGAAATTATATTTTCACAAATCCAACCAACAACATTACTTATGGTATGCGTGTTGTGGATGACAAAACTATAGAGGCATACAAGCCAGGTGTTCCAAACTCAACAACGGTTCTCACATTACAATCTGCATCAGCCAAAGCCTCAAGTGAGGATAAAGGTAATCAGATGAAAGCTCTTGCTGATAAATATTTTAAACTTGCGGAATCAGACAGTAACAATGTTCACACGTGGGCAAATTGTGCCTCTGTAGCTTTGGCTTATTCGAGCCTGTCTTTGGAAAAAGCAAAAGAAATGGAGTTACAAGCAGCGACTTTAATTAAGTTAAGTCAATCGCCTGTAGCAAACTCATCTCCTTGCTCTGAAGTAATATCTAATAAAACTTGGATATCCGCTCCAAGCTATTAATAAACAAAGTAAAGTTAAGCAAAAGCCCACTATTAGCGGGCTTTCTTATACGCATTACCGAGTTTTACATCATAAGAATTCTACCTAAAACCGTTCTAAAATCATCTCCGCGACTTCTTTGCCCCAAATTTGGTAAATTTCTTTACTTGGATGAAAACCATCTTTTGCCATTTCTAAATTCATGGATTGATATTTTCGAATATCATATTCAATCCACTGCATATCTTCTTGTTGTGCAATCATTTTTTCTAATTGTAAGTTCATTTGTTTTGCGTATTGTCCAAATAGCCAAGATAATGGATTGGGCAATGCGGGAAATAAATGCATTGGTGGAACCCCCGTAGCAATGATTAATTCAGGTTGGAATTTCGCTTGAATAAGTTGATAAAAATGTTGCTGTTGTTTAATCCAAGTCTGTGCCGACATTAAGCGTGTTACATCGTTGACACCAACAGAAGTAACCACAACATCATATTTTTGATTTACCAGTTTTTTCGTTTTTTGAATGACTTGTGAGGTAGTATCTCCAGACTGCGCCTCTAAACGCCAATGTACTTGGTACTGATGCTGCAAAGCAGAAATCACCGCACCTAAAAGCGCATCATTTTGATGTGCTACCCCAACGCCTGCAGCGGCAGAATCGCCTAAAATCAATAATGACAGCGTTTGCCCTTGCCCTGTAATACCTTCTCGTGCGCCTTCGGCTTCAGGCAATCGGATCGTGTTCTTTTTAACACGACTTCCCTGAATCACCAAAGCGGGAATTAAGGCAAGGGTTGCTGTTCTAAGCCACATCACATTTCACTCTTAAATACGAAAACCGAAAATACAAATTTTAAACCCAAACAAAAGTAGAGACTCAAATATAAAAATAGCATCGTGTCATTTAAAGTGATTGCATTCATCATCAGCTTTAAATTTCAGGATGCTACTCAAATACTATGATATCGCTGCTATTTAGCCGAGTTTATTGACCAATTTTAATGGTAAAACTTTCATAGCTAAGCCCAATGGCAACCATGGCCATTTAGGTACATAGGCTTTAATTGGCGCTTTTTCAATTTCTGCAGCAAGTAAGCGTGAACCTGTTTTTTCATCAACTTCAAAAGGCAGTTTTTTTGCACCTTCGTTGATTTCGGTACGAATATAACCAGGGAAAATAGTCGTAACTTGAATAGGTGTATCAATTAATTCTGCACGAATTCCTTCTGCTAAATGTGCTACTGCAGCTTTACTTGCACCGTAAGCAGTAAGATGTTTTGGCATACCACGAATGGCACTCATAGATGAAATCATCACCAAATGCCCTGAGTTTTGCTCACGGAAAATTTCAACCGCGGCTTCACACTGCGCCAAAGCTGAAATAAAGTTGGTTTCTACTGTGGCTTTGTTGATGGCAAAATTACCTTTACCAATGCGACGTCCTTCGCCCACGCCTGCATTGACAATAATGCGGTCAATTTGTCCAAAATCTTGTTTAAATTCACGAAACACCTGAAACACCTGATCATAATTGGTGACATCCAGCGTTTTTGCAATAACACGAATACCAAACTGGCTTTCCAGTTCTTGTTTCAGCGTTTCCAAACGCTCTAAACGTCGGGCGCAAATTGCAAGGTTATAACCCATTTGAGCAAATTCACGTGCCATACCCGCACCAATACCTGAACTTGCACCTGTAATTAGAATTGTTTTTGTCATGGTTTGATCCTTAAATCCAAGTCAATAAATTTGAGTTTTCAGCTTTAATAAAATGATGTTCATTCAAGCTTAACAGTTGTGGTTCACTGCCGACCAAACGTAAAGTGGTGATACTTGAGTTAGTAATTGCCCAGTTCAATGCAAAGGTTTTATTGGGCGTTAAGCCTAAAATTTTACCTGCAGCCACAGAAATCACACCACCAGAAGTAAATACCACAGCATATCGTGGTTGTTTTTGGGCTAAGTCATCACATAAATGCTGCAATGCATCTTCGACACGCTGTTTAAAATGCGGCCAAGATTCTTCATATTCATGGTGATATTCACCGCCCGTCCAGCGTTCTATCGCACCTTCAAAAATTTTTGCTAAATATGCACGAGGATTGACCTCTTTGGCGACATCTTCTTTCATCAATTCAGGTTGATTAAAACGCGGTTCATACTGCGCGAAAACCTGTTGATGATTAAACTCGTTCCATGCACTGTCGGTATGAATTTCGACCTCAGGAAAACATTCTGCCAAAGCCAGTTGTGCAGTTTGCTGATGGCGCTGCATTGAACCAGCCACCACATAGGGTGCTTCTTTTAAAATGCGATCAAAATAACGTCCGAGCAATTTGGCTTGTAACTCACCATTAGGCGAAAGTTGATCATAACTTTCTGCCCCAAAAGATGCTTGCCCATGACGAATTAAATAAATGGTGGTCATTTCGGCATCAATTCCTTAAATTTGGCGATATATTTTTGTGCTAGTTCATTTGCTTCCAGTTTTTGTAAACCAATTAACTTTAAGGCACGAATATGCAAAGCATGAATGACAATCCAGAAATCCTTAAATGCAGGATTATTGGTTTGCTTGTGGAAATAACGATAATAAATTTGCTGGGCGATCACCGCTAAACGGAAAATTCCAAACACTTCATAGAATGTCCAGTTATCGGTGCTCAAGCCTGTTTTTTGCAAATAATAGTCCACCACTTGCTGACGTGTGAACATGCCTTTTAAGTGCGTTGGTTGACGACGGGTGGCTTTAAAAATTTGATTATCGGTATCTTCAACCCAATATGCCAAAGCCGAGCCTAAATCCATGAGTGGATCGCCCAGTGTTGCCATTTCCCAGTCCAAAACGCCAATCACTTGAGTCGGATGTTTCGGGTCTAAAATCACATTATCAAAACGCCAGTCGTTATGAATAATGCAGGTTTTTGAATCTGCAGGAATATGGTCTAACAACCATTTACGCACATATTTAAAAGATGGCACGTTGATGGTATGTGCTTTGGCATAGCGTGCATCCCAACCTTCTATCTGACGTCGGCAATAACCATCACCTTTCCCTAATTTTTCTAGCTCAGTTCCTGCATAAGGTACTTGATGCAGCTCAATCAGTTTATCAATGACATTTACACAAAGTTCATGTACTTGAGTTTCGCTAAAATCAAGCTCTGGTGGCAATTTTGCACGTGGGATAATGCCTTCAATACGTTGCATCACGTAAAAATCGCAGCCAATTACAGCTTCATCCTGACACAACGCCACCATTTCAGGTAACACAGGATAAAACGGGGCTAAATTCTTTTGCACATGATATTCACGCGCCATGTCATGTGCAGATTTAGCTTTAGTACCTTTGGGCGGACGACGCAAAATTAAATCAGCATTGCTGTACTTAAGGCGATATGTCCAGTTCGATGCACCGCCTGAATATTGTGTGACTTCTACAGGTTCTACGACATCGACATTTTGTTGTTTTAACCATGCTGTCACTGCCTGAATATCGAGTTCTTCGCCTTCGCGTACTGTGCCGCCTACATCAATAACTGACATTATTTTTCCCTAATTTTCCAATTTTTTTAATCTAACATAGATTTTCCGTGTTCTCTTGAGATGTATCGGCAATATCAGAAATATTGCCGAATACACTACCAAGCGACACAATAAAAAATTCGCAACTGACTTATTTTTTGCGGCTGCTACGATAACCACGTTTAGCCAACTCAAGTTTGGCAATCATGCCTTTGTGTACTTCGTCTGGTCCATCGGCAAGACGTAAACTACGCGCTTGGGCAAAGAAACCTGTCAACGGTGTATCTCTAGATACGCCTGCACCACCATGAATCTGCATCGCCATATCAACTACTTTTTCCAAGACACTTGGTGCAACCACTTTAATGGCAGAAATTTCGGTAAGTGCTGCCATATTGCCTAAAGTATCCATTTTATAGGCTGCATAGAGAGTTAATAAACGTGCTTGGTCAATCGCCACACGTGCTTCCGCTACACGCTCCAAATTGCCACCGAGTTTCAGAATTTCCTTGCCAAATGCGGTACGACTCATGCCACGGTCAATCATCAACTCCAAAGATTTTTCGGCTGCACCAATACAACGCATACAATGGTGAATACGCCCCGGACCTAAACGACCTTGTGCAATTTCAAAACCTTGTCCTGCACCGCCAATAAAGTTGGCAACAGGCACACGCACGTTATCAAAACTGACTTCGCCATGACCGTGTGGCGCGTCGTAATCACCAAATACAGGTAACATGCGTTGAATTTTAACGCCCGCAGTATCCACAGGGACTAAAACCATAGAGTGTTGATGATGACGGTCTTTGGTTTCATCGGGTGTATGCGCCATAAAAATAATAATTTTGGCATTTGGATCGCCCAAACCTGAAGACCACCATTTAAGACCATTCAAGACAATTTCATCGCCGTCTACGACTGCTGTTGCCTGCATATTGGTCGCATCACTTGAAGCCACTGCAGGTTCAGTCATACAAAACACAGAACGAATTTTACCTTCAAGCAGCGGTGTCAGCCATTCTGCCTTTTGTGCTTCAGAACCATAGCGCCATAAAACTTCCATGTTGCCGCTGTCGGGTGCATTACAGTTAAATACGGTTGGCGCAATCAAACTGCGTCCACTCAACTCTGCAATGTGTGCATATTCTTGTACCGACAAACCTTGTCCTAATTCTGGACAAGGTAAAAACATATTCCATAAACCTGCAGCTTTGGCTTTGGCTTTTAATTGTTCTAATTGTGCTGGCCATTGCCATTTAGTCCAGTCACCACCCTGATTTAATTCGTGAACTTCTGCCCAGAATTCAGCTTCAATCGGCTCAATTTCTTTGGCAATAAAGGCTTTGGTACGTTCTATATAGTCTTTGGCGCGTGCAGATAGCTCAAACATGGTTCAAATCCCTTAAAATATTGTATTCATTGCTTTACAACACCTTAACTTGAAAAGTAATATGAACAAAATGATTTAATTCAATAAAACACTATGAATCATGTTCATAACAATGCAAAAGTTGATCTTACCGTTTTTCATCGTTTAGACATCAATTTATACCCGATGTTTGTTGCAATTTATGAGCAGCGCAGTATTTCCAAAGCTGCACAAATTTTGTGTATTAGCCAATCTGCCGCCAGTCATGCTTTGCAGCGTTTAAGACAACATTTACAAGATGATTTACTGGTGCGAAGTGGCAATAAAATGCTGCCTACGCCTTTTGCCGAGCAAATTTATCCGACTATTAAAAATGCCTTGTTGGCGATTCAAAGTATTGCAATACAGAAACAGCAATTTGAGCCGAATATGTTGCAATCGCTCAAAATTGCTATCCATGATGAAATTGAACCGATTATTTTTCCTAAATTGGTGGCGCATTTTCAAAAGTTGAACTTGGATATTCAATTTCTGAGCCACAAATTAGACCGCAAAACGGTTTTGGCAGATTTAGCAACACAACAAATTGATTTTGTAATTGATTTAGAACAAAACTTTGGCGATAAAATTCAGTTTCAATCCTTAGTTCAAGACCAATTTGTGGTCTGTAGTTCACAACAAGAAATGAATACTGCACTTTATTTATCTTCTGCACATATTGGGGTTTCATCACGGCGTACTGGTATGTTGCTAGAAGATATTTATTTGCATCAAAAGCAATTATCACGGCAGGTTTTTTTACGTTGTCAGCACTATTCTACGGCGTTACAGATTTTACAGCAGCATCCTCAAGCCATACTAACTATTCCTAAAATGATTTTAAAGCATTTGAATATGAGCCAAAAATTGAATATTTTTGATGTGCCTGTAGACTTGCCTGTAATTAATATGGGGATGTATTGGCATAAAGATTTACAGGAAAATTCAAGGCATTATTTCTTAAGAGAGGAAATTTCTAAAATCTTTGCTTAGGCTATTTTGAATTAATCTTGAATTTGCAAGTGGTTGCTAATCGTCTTGTATGATTCTATAAAAAATAAAAGCCGCCGAGACAGCTTTTTAATATGGGTTTGTTCTTAAAACTTCGCTTCCAATACTTTTGTAGATACTTTGCCTTTCCATAAATCACGCAAAATTGGCAAATAGAACTTTTCACCTACTTCTACCAATTCAGCATCAATTAAGGCATGTGTTTCATGCATAAATAAGTAATCTAGCTCCACAGTTTGTAATTGTTGTTGTGCTTTGGCGAAATCTTTACGTTTTTGTTGGGCTTGTTTCACCAACTGATCTGCAAATGTCTTGCCTTTGAACTGACTGAGCGCATTTAAACGTAATTCAATTACGCCCCACCCACTGAGCAGCAATTTAAATAACTCTAAATCTGTAGTGGTCGACTCCCACGTCATTTCTTCCAGATTTTCATTTTCAGGCAATACAGGTAGTAAAAGCTCCATCACACTTGGAAAAATCTTTTTAAAATTCAAGATGAATTTAACAGGCTGCTCACCCGGGTAATCTTTAAATTGCACGTGTTGCTGAATATCCGTTAAATAAATTGAGAGCATTGAAAATTTCCGTAGTTAAGATATTGAGTTGCTTATAAAAAAATTAAATTTTGCAAAATAAATGCAAAACTTTAGCAAAACAGTATTTTGAAGTATTGCGTATTCTAGCAATTATGGCAGCTTATTCAATGTAAGTTGAATAAGGAACGGACATAAAAGAAAGCATCTAAAAGTGGTTAATGCGACTAAATGACGGGTTTTGAACTATTACATTTAGATAGCACCTTGTAGCAGCCTATTCTGCCGTTATGCAAATTATGTCTTTACACCAACACATAAATTTAAAATCGTATTAGGATGAATTACCCCTCTACATTCAAATTAGGTGCAATAGAAAACCCAGCATTTAGCCTGGGTTTAGTATATTTTACTTGATTAATGCAACGCCATTTCCGCGCTTTTAGCTAAGAATGCCGAACGGCTTAAATGTTGTTTTTTTGCAACAGCATCAATACGTTTCACTAAAGCTTCTGGCATGCTGATATTAATACGAATAGACTTTGTATTTACTTTTGTTGTATCAATATCAACTAACAACCAAAACCCCCCCTCAAATCGCTCATCACCTAACCATTGCTCTGGGCTTGATGGTTCTGGTAACGGAATATCTTCACCATCAAAGTGAACTTCAACCGCTTCCTGTGCCATGCGCTGAATATCTTGCAACTCATCTGCTGCGCTAAAGCATCCATCAAAGTCAGGAAAGGTTAAACCGTATGCGCTATCTTCATCTTTGTGAACATATACTGGATATAACATTTTTACCTCCACTCCCAACCAGCCTGTTTATATATATTGCGTAGAGTTCCTATTGGCATATCTTTACGTGGATGTGGTACCACAACATGCCCAGGCTTTTCAGGATGCTTATACTTTTCATGGTCGCCTTTACCACCCACTTTGTACCAGCCTTCCTGCTCAAGACGCTTAATAATGTCTTTGCTGTTCATTGTGTAATTATACACAACATAATTTTAATAAGGAAGGATGCCCAAAATTTTCCCTGATTTTCATAAACAAAGTCTGTGTCTACCTCGCATCATGTGCAGACAAACACAGACCTTGAATTTGTTTAAAACTGATTACTTGGTATTCGGTGCAATCATTTGTTCAGGACGTACCACTTCATCAAACTGCTCTGCTGTGACCAAATTCAGCTCTACTGCAACTTGCTTTAAGGTTTTATTTTCCTTATAAGCTGTTTTAGCCACCTTCGCTGCATTCTCATAACCAATTACAGGATTCAAAGCGGTCACTAACATGAGTGAATCATGCAAAAAGTGATCTATTTTTTCACGGTTTGCTTGAATGCCAACGGCACAATGCTCATTAAAGCTATTGCAGGCATCACCCAAGAGTTGAATAGATTGCAATAAGTTATATGCGATCACTGGCATAAATACATTCAGCTCAAAATTGCCCGATGCACCAGCCACGTTAATTGTGGTGTCATTGCCCAATACCTGTGCAACTACCATGGTCATTGCTTCGCTTTGTGTTGGATTAACCTTGCCCGGCATAATACTTGAACCAGGTTCATTTTCTGGAATACGCAGCTCACCAAAACCACAACGCGGGCCACTGGCTAACCAGCGAATATCATTGGCAATTTTATTTAAACTCACCGCCAAAGTTTTTAATGCACCTGAAGCAAATACCGCAGCATCACGCCCCGCCAAAGCCTCAAACTTATTTGGTGCAGTCACAAATGCTAAGCCTGTTAGCTGTGCCAATTGCTCCGCTGCCTGTACCGCATAATCAGGATGTGCATTTAAGCCTGTACCGACTGCTGTACCGCCCAATGGCAACTCATACAAGCCTGTTAAAGCCTGTTCTAGACGTTTTAAACCATGATCTAGCTGCGATACATAGCCACTAAATTCCTGCCCTAAAGTTAATGGTGTCGCATCTTGTAAATGTGTACGTCCAATTTTGACAATTTCAGAAAATTCTTCACTTTTGGCATGCAACGTATCGCGCAAACTCTTTACTGCAGGAATGAGCAGTTCATTAATTTGCAAACTCGCTGCCACATGAATTGCAGTTGGAAAAGAATCATTGGTCGATTGGGCGCGGTTGACATGATCATTCGGATGTACAGGCTTTTGCGCACCTAAAGGATTCCCCAGTTTTTGATTGGCGATATTGGCAATCACTTCATTGCAGTTCATGTTACTTTGCGTACCCGAACCTGTTTGCCACACCACCAAAGGAAATTGACTGTCCCACTGCCCTGCAATGACTTCATCTGCTGCACCGACAATGTATTGCGCCAACTCTTGCGGGATTTGCCCTAAGTTTGCATTGGTGATTGCCGCAGCTTTTTTAACCAAACCCATAGCGCGAATCATGGCGCGTGGTAAACGCTCATTGCCAATTTTGAAATTTTGTAAGCTGCGCTGAGTTTGTGCGCCCCAAAGCGCGTCATTCGGAACTTCAACCTCACCCATGGTGTCATGTTCAATACGTGTTTGCATGTTCAGCCTCATTCCTTCGTGATTTCAATGATGTCATGTGCTCTTATCTCGATCTTATAAAAAACAGACAGCCTAGTAAATGATAATTATTATCAATAATTCCGTTGCATTGTATCTGTTTCAGCTATGAGGCTTCGTGAATCGCATCTCAACGAATTTTATAGCGCTTACTTTTAATGCTTAAGCGTATTTTGATAAAAACGCCATTCATCCTCTAGCATTTTTTCCAGACTACGTTTTGGCTGCCAGTGTAAATATTGTTGTGCCTTATCTACGACTGCACCTAACTGATCTAACTCAGGATATTCATAATGAATTGCAGGAACTGTAGCAATTTCAGTGTCAGTGACTTCACTAATACGTGCAAGTAATTGTTGAATTGAAACCACTTCTCCCGCAATATTAAAAGCTTCACAGCTATGCGTTTGCTCAAATAACCAATGCAGGCTTGCAATCACAGCATCACAGGCATCGAGTACGTGCACAAAGCTACGTTCTACAGTTTGATCTGCAGTATTAGCTTGCTGACGTAATTCAATCGCTTCACGCTGCTGTACTGCGACTTGCATCGCCAAAGGAATAATATTTTTAGGTAACGGAGCAACGACTTCACCTAAAATGCCGTGTTCAAACGCGCCAGCAATATTACTCAAGCGCAAAATAGCGATATTCCATTCATTGTCGGTTCTAAAAGTATCTTGGATGATTTCTTCAACCATCTGCTGAGATTTTACATACGGATTGGCATAGGTGTAATTAAAGCTCTGGCTTTCTTCCAGACTCAATCCCGACTTACCATAGACCGCGATACTTGAAAGATGCACCAAACGACGCACGCCTGTACGTTGCATAGAACGCAATAAACTCATAATACAACTGACGTTATCGTTATAATATTCCAGTGGTTTAAGCACCGATTCTTCTAAAGATTTAAACCCTGCACAATGCACCACCGCAGTAATCGAATATTGTTCAAAGACTTTGTTCAGCGCAGGCGTGTTTCTTACATCTAATTTGGCAAAAGGCACATAACGCCCTGCAATATATTCAAGTCGCTCTAAGGTCTGCATACTTGCATTGGATAAATTATCTACAATAATGACCTCTTGCCCTTGAGCCATTAGGCTTAATGCAATGTGTGAGCCTATAAAGCCTAAACCACCAGTCACTAAAATCATTTATACTACCTTTTTTATAAAGTCTGAATGCGCCTTGGCACATTGCATTAGTGAATTTTGATGAGCACCTTATTACTAATAACCTCCGCACCAACCTCTATTCATGCATGGCATGCACTCGGTCTTGCTCAAGCCTTACAACAGAAAAATGAGGCTTTTCGTGTGTTTTTTTATCAAGATGGCGTTGCTGTAGCGAATGAGTTGCAATGGGTACCCGATGATCAACGCAACCTCAAAACAGAATGGCAAAAATTGTCTATTCGTTTACCCGTATGTGTAAGTGCCGCACTGGCACGTGGTATTAGCGATGCAGACAATGCCAAACGCCATCAACTGAGCCAACACAATTTAGCCGCAGGCTTTGAATTGGTTGGCTTGGGCGAACTGGCCGATGCAGTGCAAAGCACAAAACGCCTGATTCAATTTTAAGCGATTCATTTTGTAAATCTGTTGCATTTAAAAGGTAAATTGTGTGAAAACTGTACTCGTGGTTTTACGTCAGGCCAATTTAAACAGCTTACAAGTGCATGAAAGCTTGTCTGCAACAATGGTACTGGCAACTTTTGGTTGTGAAGTCAAAGTGTTATTACAAGATGCGGCATTAAGCCTATTACAGTCGGAACTGGCATTTGATTCACTAAAACATGCTTTTAAAGTGGCATCCAATTTGGTCGATAGCTTTGAGTTTTATGACCTCAGCCCAATTTTGATTGAAAATAAACATGCTAACTCGCCGTTTATCAAAAATACGGTACATGAAATTGAATGGGTGGAACTGAATCGGGAGCTGATTCAAACCTTTGATCGAGTTTTATATTGGTAGGTTGATCGGTGGTTTAACAATCTGATTGATCATTTGACCATATCTAAACATCTAAAGAGAAAAGCATGTCTGACGCAAATTTATATTTAATCCAAGCGAGCTTTGATAGCACCGCAACAATTTTAGCAGAGCTAAATGCCTTGTATGCTCCGCAAGACAGCGTTGTACTTATGGGTGATGCGGTATTGCACCAGCAACATCCACTCTGTGCCCAGCTAGACAAAATATATGTACTGGAAAATGATGCAGAAATATTGAATGGTCATTTGGCGGAAAATGTACAGCCGATTAATTATGCAGCTTTTGCAACGCTGTGTTTAGCACATCAGCGCTGTATCAGCTTAAAATAGCAAGCCGTAATGATATGAAACCAATGCAAAGCATTTTTAAGGGTGAATGAAACAAGAAATGACACTAGAATTAGATCAAGATGGACATTTGCTGGATTACACTGTCTGGAATGAACAAGTGGCGCAAGAATTGGCGCAAAGTTTAGAGCTTGAACTCACAGCTTGGCATTTTGAAGTTTTGCACGCTGTACGCCAATTTTATCAGCAATTTGGACACTCACCTGCAACCCGTCCTTTAATCAAATTTTTAATGAAAACTGTAAGCCCAGAGATTAACAACGCTGTTTTGCAGGAAAAATTTAATACAGGTTTGGTGGCACGGCATTTAAGTCGTTTAGCGGGTATTCCTAAACCAGCCAACTGCTTATAGACAAACTGTTGCTGATTAATACAGCACTGATTTAGGCTTGTTTTAAATTCTGCTGTGCTTGGATGTACTGATAATACACTGGGGTAAAATGTGGTTTTACTTGCTTGGCATGCAGTTCTTCACCACATTCCGAACATACCACGACAGGTTGAAACGTCTTAGCACAATTTTTATGGATGTATTCCACAGGCTTACCTAAACCTTGATCCATCCATTTATCTGCCCAATTTGCCATAGACAGCATTAAGGGATAAAGCTCCAAGCCCTTCTCTGTCAATTTATATTCAAAACGTTCTTGGCGCTCTACATAAGGCACTTTGACTAAAATTTCATGTTCCACCAAACGCTTTAAACGATCTGACAATACATGCCGCGTTACGCCCAAATGTTGTTGAAAATCATCAAAGCGACGCATGCCCATAAAGGCATTACGAATAATCAGCATCGTCCAACGGTCACCAATCACCGACAAGGTTCGTGCAATCGAACAAGGCTGCTCGCCAATTTCATCCCATTTCATCTATGTCGCCTATCCCTCAGTTCACTACCTGCAAGTTAAAAGATTCTACAGTCTTTGCAAAGTTAGTTTTGCATGAAAATTGATAAAAAATGAAGTATGACTTCACAATCTGCTTAAAAGGAATCCCCAGTTTTTAGGGTTTTATACGCCTGCATCTTCAATCTTTAAATTTGTGCTATTCACTTATAAGGCAGATCACACTATTTAGATGTAGCTCCTGCACAAAAAACTTGTTCAGTCATACCTGAAGCCGTGAAACTGTTGTGCTGCTGTTCTAAATAACGCTTTGCCACCATTAACATCACAGGTGCAGGATACAAGTTTGGATTGTACTCGGAAATTTCAGCAATATTTTTATAGGCGTGATAGCGTGCACAAAATGCCTGTTTTTGTTGTTCTGCCGTTGCTTGGCTCGTAGGATCATCCAATATTTTTTTGCTGTCATTCACAATTTGCGTGTATTGATTTAACAAATCTTGATATTGTGTTTGGGTCAACCCATTGGCTGTATGTGGAATTGTAATAGGTGTAGATGATGCTTCAAGTGCCAACTGCTGCGCTTGAATACCTTGTGCCATTACGCTCAGACTTTGCAGTCCAAGCATAATGCTCACCGATATTTTTGCCATGTTCGACATGCGCATAAGCTTAAGACTCATCGCCTTCTTTCCAGACATCTTCATAGTCATCAGCATCAATCATAAAGCGGTAGCCTTGTTCTAAAGCCAGATATGGAAGCACGTCAGGCAAAATATCTTGCAACTCGCGCACAGGCATGGTTTCAAAGTTCACTTCATCTTCACCCAATTCACCGCCATAAATGTACCACGCGACTTTTTCTTCACCTTCTGGCGCTTTACGCAAGCCCACAATTGGGTCTTTATTTAAGGTCTGGACTGCAACTGCGACAACATCATCGCCACTCACTGCAATATAGGCTGAACCAAATTCTTCACAGAGCAGTTTTTGTTCTTCTATCAATTCTGCCAAGGCTGAGTTTTTTTGCTTTTGCTGTGGTTTAGACATGACAATTCTCTAAGATAAGCTGTGAGTATTCTAACGAGATTGTACAGATAGAAAATCTTTATTTTTATCCACTGGAGCGAAAAACCTCGTGGTTCAGCACGAGGATATAAGCGACTGGAGTAAACCATATGAACGACACGAAATGTCGTTTTAAATACTTGTAATATAGTCACTATTAAGAAAAATACTGTTAAAATAATTGGATGAAGACACTCAAATTACGCATAAAAGACAAACATTGCAAGGTGCTAAATCAGTTAGCATCCGAAGTAAATTTTGTCTGGAATTATGTCAATGATTTGTGTTTTAAGCATCTGCAACGTAAACAACAATTCTTTTCAGCATACGACATTGCAAAATACACGAAAGGCACATCGAAAGAATGCAACTTGCACAGTCAAACTATTCAGGCAGTGACAGAAGAATTGGTCACAAGACGCAAGCAGTTCAAAAAAGCAAAACTAAAATGGCGTGTCAGTAATAAAAAATCAGCTAGATGTTCACTGGGTTGGATACCGTTTAAAAAGG